>JAESUV010000145.1 GCA_016762975.1 Gammaproteobacteria bacterium
ATGTCGCGATCATAGCTAAAACTGTAAGCACCTTGGGCGACCAATAGAAGCCCCAACATCGTCAGACCGGTACTCAATCCATCTACGAAGAAGCCGTAGGCATTGTTAGCAACCGACTGCTCGAAACCGGAGCTTCCTAGCAAGCTGTCTCGCGCCTGCTGACCGGCCTCGGTGAGTTTTACCAGCATTAATTGTGCGGCAGCGACAAGAGCGGGCGCTGCCACAATGAGTTTACTGGCGAAGGTGCGTAGCGCGACGAAGAGTTCCGACTTGATAGCGACCAGCAGCCCGTTCATTTCGCCTCCTCGCTGGTAATCTCGCGGAATAGACCGGCGAGTGAGGCGCGTTTCAATATGAGTTCTGCTACTGGAATTTGATTCTCCACCAGCGCCTTATTGATAGCTATTGAGTCGGTGTCTTTAATAGTAACGTTCAGGTAGCCGTCAGAATCGATGCCTAGCAGTTCTGTACCCGGAATGCCTTTTAATACCTTGCTCGCCGCCTCACTATTCGGCGTCTTGATTTGCAGCGTAGTTTGAGTGCTCCCCAATAAATTACCTATGGTGTCGCTGTGAGTGATTCTCCCTTGGTGCAGGATCGCAATATGACTGCATATCTGTTCTAGGTAGGGTAGTTGATGGCTCGATAGTAGAAACGTTGTACCGTGATCCCGATTTAGCGTGCTGATCAACTTAAGCACATCGTCTACGCCTTCGGCATCGAGTCCATTGAATGGCTCGTCCAATACGACAAATTCTGGGTTCCCCAATAGGGCTTGGGCAATTGACACCCGACGCTTGTTGCCAAGCGAAAGATTCTTAATTTTGAAGTCGCTGAAACGGCTAACGCCTAACAACTTCTCTACCTCAATAGCACTGCGTGTTGGTTTTTCGCAGAGTAGTAGGGCGTGTTGTAAGCACTGGCGTACAGTTAGATTGGGATGCAGGCTTGGGCTGTCGAAAATTGCAACGAGCTTGCCTTTAGTTAGATGAAGTTCTTTAGGCGATTGTCCTAGCGCAGTGATAGTGCCTGAATTGAATGGCTGCAGGCCGAGTATGCACTCAATGGTCGTAGTCTTGCCGGAACCGTTCAGGCCAACCAGACCGTGTATCGACCCSTYTTCAATCTGTAGATTGAGATTGTCGAGGACCGCGAACGACCCGTAATTTTTTTTTAGTCCTGTAATGGATAAGGCTGGCATACAGGAGGGKGCTCGCTGGTAAYTACGCGTAAGARYATTGGATGGAAACTTAGCGGCAGCTTCGAAGTTGCCGCTAAGTRGGTCACTTRGYCTAGAAAMAAGTCAATCTACAAACAAGTCGTCTACTTGGATTTGTTTGACCGTGCCAAACTGTTCAAGTTCCTCTACGTCGAGAATTGATAGRTCGCCGACTATCGAGATCAGCTTAGGTCTATCTTTGACGTGCTCTTGCTGGAAGCTCAGCAGATCATCCATGCTGGCAGTTTGCAATTTCTGATAGCTTTCTCTGCGCGGATCACCCTGGATACCGAGGCGCTCCCAGCCGCGTACTGCACCGATTACCTGACGAAAACTAATCTTCGAGGTGCGATAGCGGTTCATGAGAGATTCTACCGAGGTCTCGAAACGTTCCTCAGACTCCGGCATATTATCAATCAGGTCCAGGAATGCGCTTAGTGCATCAACAGTCTTGTCGGTCTGCGTGCCGATGGTGCCTAGCATGATGTTTTGATCATTTAGCCTGCCACCCTGTGCATAGCGCGCGCCGGCAGTATAGGCAAGAGCTCGTGCTTCGCGCAGCTCCTGAAAGACCACACTGGACATGCCGCTACCAAAATAATTGGTATACAGTGAAGACACGAGGCTGTCCTCTCGGTCGTAGACGCCGTCGGGAAATTCAATGCGTACCTGCGCCTGTGCAGTCTGTTGGTCTACAACATAAATTTCCGTCGCGTCTATACTGCGTGCCGTGCGGAAACGGTAGTCTGGTGTATCAGCGAGATCGGTAGCGATAGGATGTTGGCGCCTAAGCACCTCTACCAGTTCTTCCAAAGGCATCGAGCCGGTATAAGAGAGAGTATGCTTGAAGTTCAGCAACTCGGCCGGAAGTGCGAGGAGTTCGTCGACTGTCGAAGCCATTATCTCTTCGCGCGTGAGCGCTTCCAGCATAGGCGACTCTTCGCCATAGCGATTGTAGAGTGTCAGTGCTCTGGAAATTGCGGGTGGAGAGCTCTTTCGGTCTTCTCTCGATTTCAGCAAAATTCCTTTCATGGTCTCTAGCGTCTGTTCCTCCACGCTCGGATTCTTGATTAGGTCCATGGCAAGAGCCAGTGAGGCCTCGAATTGTTCGTCGAGGCCCGAGATAGAAATCCCCGATGAGTTTCCTCCAGCACCGAATCTGAAATCGGTGCCCATCTGGTACCATTGTTTTTGCAGCTCCTCGTTTGTTTTGCTATTGGTTCCTGCAACGCCCATTAAGGCCGCAGCCAGGCTTAGTTTTTCGTTTTCTTCCGTGCCTACTTCTATGTTTATCGAGAAGGAAAACAAATCATTTAGAGGGTTAGGGGCATAGTAGAGCTGCACGCCATCGGCGAATTCGATGACGCGGTAGTCTCGATCTACCTCAACATAGGTCGGCTCGATCTCGTCATAGTCCATCGCCAAGATACGCGAGACAAACTCAGACTGCAGCGATGAGTCGATGTTTACCGGATCGATCTGCGGCTTTTCAACGGCAGGAATCTCATTCTGCGCGTCGATTCGATAGACGGCCACATAGTTATCGCCAAAGTATTTGTTGGCGACAGCTACGACATCAACCTTGGTCAGCTGACTCATTCGATCGAGTTCAGCCACGTGGTACTCCCACTCGGAACCTTGAATGAACGAGTCACGCATCATGCTAACTCTTGCCTGATTAAATTCCAGGCCGGCCTTCTCGCCCTTCTTAAAGTCATTAATGATCGCTGGAATAATCCAGTCCTCAAATTCACCGGCCTTAATTATTTCTAGTTGATCAAGAAGAAGTTGTTCAACTTCTGCAAGAGTCTGATCCTGCTTAGGTATGCCATATAGATTCTGCGAGCCGGCATCGTTCAAGAACAGTGGCGACGAACCAGCGCCAGAAACGCGCTGTTGCTGATTCAAGTTCAGATTGATTAGCCCAGCGGTACGGTTGTCCAGAATCATGTCCACTAAGATGAGGGCTTCTTTATCTTCGCTACCGTTGCCTGCTGTTCGGAAGGCGAGTTGTACCTGCTCTTCGCCTGGGTATTGCACGGTTATTCGCTCCGCGCCTTGCAAAGGCTCTTCAGCCCAGGGGCCGATTTCAGGAATGGGTTTTCGTTCCCAATGGGCAAACTTCTCGCTTATCARTGCGATAGTCTCGAGAGGGTCTATGTCGCCACTTATGAAGATGGCCATGTTGTTTGGTACATAGTTGGTGTCGAAGTAATTTCGGATGTAAACCAGTGATGGGTTCTTTAGGTGCTCAACTGTGCCGATAGTGGGTTGCTGTCCGTAGGGATGGACCTTGTATAAGGTCTCGTTGACAGCCGTAGCTATGATGCGACCCGCGCTATCTAGTGAGCGATTCTTTTCTTCATAGACGGTCTCCAATTCAGTGTGAAAGAGACGAAATACCGGGTTGACGAATCTGTCGGATTCTATCTCTGCCCATTGCCTGAGACGGTTCGAGGGAAGGCCGATCTTGTAGACCGTTTCCTCAAACGAGGTGTGTGCATTTAGCGCGGTGCCACCCATGCTGTTGTAGAGTTTGTCTAATTCGCCTGGTACAGAATACTGAGCAGCCAATTGTGCTTCGCTATTTATCTCTGCATAAATTTCCGCGCGGCGGCTAGTGTCCGTCTCACCATGGTGTTCTTCATACAATTCGACGATGCGATCGAGGTGCGGCTTCTCCTGRGAGTAGTCGAGGCTGCCTAGGTTYTGRTTGCCTTTGAACAGCAAGTGCTCAAGATAATGGGCCAGGCCTGTGCCATCTRCRGGGTCGTGCTTGCTGCCTGCGCGGACAGCGATCTCAGCATAGAATCGTGGTTCTTCGTGGTTCTCAGTCAGGTATACGCGCAGACCGTTGTCCAGTTCGAATATCTGYGCRTCTAGRGGGTCGCTCTCATTCGGGGYATTTATTCTGCTATAGCCGGGATTGGTCGCGCTGGCTKGTTGCACGCTGCTGTCAGCAGAMGTATTGGCTGCAMYGTTTGTAGAGTTTCCGTTATCGCTACAGGCAACCAACGTCAGAAGGGAAATAGCGAGTAGGCTGCKTCGCTTCCAATCCCTAACTGTTCGTAATTCAGACATATCTAGACTCCGTTAAATAAAATTGTTTNGGGCCGCTTGTCTGAGGCCACAACCCTCTAATGTATGGCATTCTGCCAAAAAATGTAAGTAAGCAGGGCTGTCTTGATGTTTAATTGAGATGGATCATCGCTGCATCTGTGGCCCTGCTCGGCTCGACAYRAMYWGSYMYRSTMKWCRYWRMKRSKYAYASWATTMRMWGMGSSYKMGAATCCAGTTATTGTCCAGACATGCTGCGGCAATCTAGCCTCGTTGCCATCGATGCTTTCTGTGCGCCTTAGGTTTTAATGTAAATTAGCTTGTTATCCGCTTGCTCAGACCTCAATCGGTCGCTTAAATAAACGGGTTCAGCAAAATACAGCGTATAATTCCCTGCTTGATCCGATACCTTTTGGAAAAATCCTGCCATGCTGGCTAAGTCTATGAAAATAATAGCTAAATTATCGATCGTTCTCATCGGCGGGGGCGCGTTGCTGAGTTGTACGGCCAATTCTTACCGGCAAGGCGCGGATCAGGAAACCTATGAAGCCATAGCAAATAAAAGCAATCTCGTCCCGGGAATGACGGAAAGAATAGGGATCGATGAGCAGAAGAACGTAGATCTGAGTAGCCTCATGACAAATGAGGATAGCTACGAATTTCTAGACAATGAGGCAGACAGTGAAGTTGGCGCGCATATCCTCAGCCTGAATGTCGCCTTGGATTTAGCGTTTCAACACAGTCAGGTAGTTCAAACCCAGAAGGAGGCGCTGTATCTTGAGGCGCTCGCGCTAACCTTCGATCGCTATCGCTATACCCCGGTTTTTTCTGCAGTGGGTGGTGCCGATTATCAGTGGGACGCCGAAGATCAATTCGTTACCGACATGCAGGCATTGACGGGCATGAGCGTGCTTAGTGTTAGCGAGAGGGTGGATGCGACTACCAGCTTAGGCGCTCGCTACTTACTCAAGGGCGGTGGGGCTATCGCCTTGAACCTTACTAATAATTTTACGCGTTTCCTGACCGGTGATATCAGCGAGCTTGGCACTGGTGCATTGATTGGCTCGATCACTCAGCCTCTGCTGCGAGATTTCGGCAGCGACATCGAAACCGAGAACCTAATGCAGGCAGAGCGTGATTTGCTCTATCGGCTGCGAGATTTCACGCGCTTTCGGAAAACCTTTGCCGTTCGAGTTGCCTCTGCCTACTACTCGGTCTTGCTTAACAGAGAGACCGCTAAAAACAACTATGCCGGTCTGCTGGCTAACAATCTCTCGCTAGAGCGCGAACAAGCATTTCAGGCAGAGGGTCTGCGCACATTATTGCAAGTGGGTCGACTGGAACAGTCTTCCCTGCAACAAGATCTACGTTGGACTTCTTCTATTACGCGATACAAGCGCAGTCTGGATGATTTCAAGATACTTCTCGGTCTGAAGGCAGAGGAGAATATAGCGCTGGACAACAATGAGATGGTTTTGATTTCAGAAGCTGGGATGGATAGCCCAGACCTTAGCCTCGAGCAGGCCATGGATCTTGCTGTACAGACTCGCCTAGATTTGTATAACGGCCTCGACCGAGTTCAGGATCGTGCTCGAAAAATAGAGGTCGCTGCCAATGCGCTTAAGCCTGGGCTTGACCTGAGTCTAGTAGCTCGCGTGCCAATCGCCAATGACGGCGATCTCGGCGAGCTGGATTTCGAGAATGCGTTGTATACGGCTGGACTGAATTTTGAATTGCCACTAGATACTAAGTTGGATCGAAATAGTTATCGCCGAGCGCTGATTGACTACGAAGTTGCCACGCGAAACTATTTGCTCGACATGGACAATATTAAGTTGGATGTCGTCGATCTTTGGCGGCGCATGAATCAAGCTAGAAAGAACTATGATATAAATTTAACCAGTGTTCAGATTAACGAACGCCGTGTTGAAGAAGCGGAACTGCGCGCCGAATTAGGGCTGGGCAATATTCAAGATACTGTGGATTCACAGAACGATTTAACGGCAGCACAAACAAATTTAATTGGCTCGATCGTAGATCACAATATATCTAAGTTGGAATTTTGGAGAGACTTGGGTTTGTTGTATGTAGACGATAGCGGGCAATGGGAGGATGGCGTCAATGAGTCAAGATGAGCCGAGTGCAGTTGAGGATTCTGTTGTTAGTCAAATTTGGGGAAAAATTCCTGAACCGGTCAGAGCTAAAGCTATCGAGCAGAAGGCTAGCTTCTTGGCGGCTAAAAAATCCACGCAATATGCTATCGCTGCCTCCGTGGTGGTGTTAACTGGCTTACTGTTTTCTCTAACTGGTAACTCGAGTAACACGGCCGCAGGCAGTATTACTTTCGAGGCTAGGCGCGGGAACCTAGATATAACTGTATTGGAAGGTGGGTCTCTAGAGGCTTTGCAATCACAAGAGATTCGGTCTCGCGTCAAAGGGCGAGAAGGAGTCAAGATTCTTAGTATTGTTGAGGAAGGCTATCTTGTCACTCCAGCGGATGTAGCCGCCGGTAAGATATTGGTTGAGCTCGACACATCGCAATTAATCGACGCGCAACTTAATCAGGAAATCGCAGTAGAAACCGCGGAAGCCAGTTATATAGAACGCAAAGCCGAATACGAAATTCAATTAAATCAGAACATGACTGACCTAAATGACGCTCGCCAAGATGCGCGTTTCGCTAAGTTAGACTTCGAGAAATTTCTCGGCGGAAAAATCGTCAACGAGATTGTTCAGCAGTTGGAGATAGAGGAACGTCTAGCCCGTGCCGAGCAGGCTGATTTCGAAGCCGCGCAATTAGCCGACTCACTAGCTGGAGATACGGCTTCTAACGTGGCCTCTGTCTCGGATGCGCCAGAGCTACCTTTTGATCTCGAATCCATGCCGCCGCAGGTGCAGGACAGAATTCGTCAGGCCCTAGCGGACAATGGCGGCATACTGCCTGATGAGATTCTGCAGCGCATGCAAAATTTTGGGCAGGGCCAGCCTCGTGGCCGCCGTGGGCGACCCGTTGCTGATAGTCCAAGACAGGGTGTCGAGGCGGGCGCATCTGTAACGCGCGAGCCGGAGACCTTATCTTTACGGGCAGCCGCGCCGTTGAGCATGAGTAGTAGGATGCTGGACGCCGAGCCGAATTTACTCATGAATGACAGCTACATGGCGATTCGAAATCAGCTGGACTTCACGCAATATGCCGATCTCAGCAAGCTGGAAGACGGCGAGGCCAAGCAACGGCTGCGATCTCTACAAGATGATATGCAGGTGGCCCAAGAAGAATTGTTATTGGCGCGAGACCGAGTTGCGGGACAGCGACGCTTAGAGGCGCGCGGATTTATAACGCCAACAGAGCTAGAGGCTGAAGAGCTAAATCTGAATAAGGCAAACAATAAGATGGAGCAAGAAGAGACATCTTTGAAGTTATATATTCAGTACACGTTCCCGAAAGAGGCCGAAGAAAAATTATCTGACTATGAAAACGCGTTGATGGGTTACCAGCGACAGGTAAAAGAGAATATTGCGGAGAAGGCGCAAGAGGCTGCGCGCTACAGCTCTGCCGAGCGCAAATTCAATCTCGAGCGAGTCAAACTGGCAGATGTGAACGAGCAAATAGAGCTAGCGACGATCATTGCGCAGCGTCCAGGGCTCGTCGTCTACGGTGCCGCTAACCAGAACTCCATGCGTTATCGCAGCAGTAGTCAGGAAGCTATACAGGAAGGTGCTACCGTTAGAGAGAGACAGTCTATTTTGACCATTCCCGATATGCGTGAGATGGCAGTCAAGGTGAATATACATGAGTCTGCCGTGCAACGTGTCGCAGTGGGTCAGTCGGTTAAAGTGTCAGTTGACGCCTTTCCAGATGAACGGCTAACCGGCGTCGTTATTAAAGTAGCTGTCGTTGCCGACTCGGCAAACTCTTTCATGAACCCCGATCTGAAAGTCTATCCGACCACGATAAAAATTGATGGCACACACGAATGGCTGCGTCCTGGAATGAGCGCCGAAATCAATATCTTGGTGCAAAGCCTTGAAGATGTTGTCTACATACCCATTCAGGCGGTCACTTATTTCGGTGACAAGCGTGTCGTCTATGTTTCTAAGCGTGGTAGAGCGGAGCGTCGAGAAATTGAGGTAGGCACCTTCTCCGATTCTTACATCGAGATCGTAGGCGGTTTGGAGGCAGGTGAGGAAGTGCTTCTACTTCCGCCACGACAGAGTTTGAACGATGTTTCCGGTATATAAATGATGTTAGTAGAAGGGCCGTCCAATACAGAACAAAATTATGTTTGAGACCGAGTCATCAGCAAGTACTGATAGTGCTGCCGCTGCAATGCAGGGGCAGCAACTTGTCGCGAGCTTAGATGATATTCGTAAGACTTATTATATGGGTGCACTTTCGGTTGAAGTATTGCACGGCATCAGTCTCGATTTCTATTACGGCGACTATATCAGCATTATGGGTCCATCCGGCTGTGGCAAGTCGACGCTGATGAATATCCTCGGTTGCTTGGATCAGCCAACAGAAGGCAAGTACTTCCTAGGTGGGCAGGACACGTCGAAGATGGAAGACGACGAGCTATCTAGCATCCGCGGTGCCAGACTTGGATTTATCTTTCAGTCTTACAATCTTATTCAGCAACTGAATGTCTTGGAAAATATCGAAATGCCCTTGTTCTATCAAGGCTATTCYTCGGCMGACAGCCATGAGATTGCGATGGGATTGGCYGCTCGCGTTGGSTTGGATGACCGAGTCGATCACAAGCCRTTTGAACTCTCTGGYGGGCAGCAGCAGCGTGTAGCGATCGCACGGGCGTTAGCGGTCGATCCGTTAATCATCTTGGCGGATGAACCKACGGGAAACCTCGATTCTAAATCYGGGGCTGATATTCTAAATTTATTCGATGAGCTTCATGATCARGGYAAGACGCTGATCATGGTGACRCACTCRGATGAAATGGCGGMRAGRTCGCAGCGCTTGGTTCGACTGCGCGATGGATTGGTGGAGAGCGATGACCGACGTAACGCTTAARTCAACATTTCCCAATCCTCATGCCAACAGGCGYGCTAAGCCAAATACAGGATTCAATTTCGTTCGCTTTAARAAAATCACTGCCGTAGGCATTAA
Organism: Gammaproteobacteria bacterium; assembly: GCA_016762975.1. Classification (GTDB taxonomy): domain Bacteria; phylum Pseudomonadota; class Gammaproteobacteria; order Pseudomonadales; family Pseudohongiellaceae; genus UBA9145. The sequence continues at coordinate 9,399 of JAESUV010000145.1, forward strand.
GAGTATTTACTCCCATGGCTTGCGATCTCTGCTTACGGTGCTGGGCATCGTAATTGGTGTGGCGGCCGTGATCGCCATGCTGGCCGTGAGCGAGGGTGCAAGCTATGAGGCGCAACAGCAATTCCGTGATTTGGGTGCGAGCAATATACTCATAAAGAGTGTGAAGCCTGTAGAAGTGGAAGAGAGCAGTCGCAGTGGCTTCGGTCCGCCCCAAGCTATCGTTTATGGCTTAACCATAGCCGACATTACTACCATCCGTAATTCGATTCCGGGTATAAGTAACGTCATCGCGTCGCGCATAGTTAAGAAGAACGTGTGGAACGGCGGCCTCAATATGAACACAGATGTGGTCGGTACATCTGTAGATTATCCCGTCTCGCGTAACTACAACCTTAGAGCTGGGCGCTTCTTTAGTGAGTCGGAGATGCGCGATCATGGCAATGTCGTCGTGCTTAGCGATGAAGTCGCCCAGGCGTTGTTTCCCATCGACAATCCGCTTGGCAAGACTATACGAATCGACAGCGACTACTACAATATTGTGGGCATCATGGAGTCTGAGGGATTCTCGAATCTCGGTCAGAATCAGGCTGGCAGTTCCAATTCCGCACCGAGTCGGATTTTCATTCCCTTCACTTCGTCGAAGAGCCGCTTCGGTGAGACTACTACACGTCAGACTGCGGGTGGCATAGAATCTGAAACCGTGGAACTGCACGAAGCAATAATTCAGGTGGAAGAGCAGGATGGAGTCATCGAGGTCGGTGAGATCATCGATCAAATCTTGCAGCGTCGGCACAAGAATATCGACTATGCCATTGAGGTACCGCTCGCGCTGTTACGGCAGGCCGAGGAGAGTGCGCTTCGCGATCAGATTGTAGCTGGAGCTATCGCTGGAATTTCTCTTCTAGTCGGTGGCATAGGCATCATGAATATCATGTTAGCCAGTGTCACCGAGAGAACCAGAGAGATTGGCATACGGCGCGCCCTGGGTGCTAAGCGTAAAGACATTATCATGCAGTTCCTGATTGAAGCCGTGATTCTGTCCGGCGTAGGCGGTCTCATCGGTGTTGTATTAGGAATCGCTATTCCCTTTATCATCTCCGCATTTTGGGGCATGACCACTATAGTCACGCCGCTAGCACCGATTCTGGCATTCTCTATCTCGGCATTGATTGGTGTGATCTTCGGTATCTACCCTTCTATGCGTGCTGCCGATATGGACCCGGTCGAAGCGCTGCGCCACGAATAGTAATTCGTGCTCGAGTCTAATGTGGCGGGCACAGTTCAACCGCTGGCCGACATTGGTTTGCAGCGGTATGAATTGTACTGGCATCAGACACCGACTATGATTCAGAAAAGAGCCCAATTGTGAAGTTGTCCAAGATGAATTGCTTTCGAAAATTTCTTTCCCTTAAGTTAGTTCTCGTTCTTTCTTGTGTTTCGCTACATCTCAGCGCTGCAGAAGATGCGTCGCCGGTTTGGGAGCGTTACGATGAATCAGCCGACCTGCAAGAGCTAGCGCAGCATGAGAATCAGAGCATGCATTTCAAGCTGCTCAATTCCAAAGTCTTGGACAAGAACTCTCTCTGGGCGCCTTTTCTTGACGAGCTTTCTGCATTCGCAGCAAGCAGGTACGAGTCGCTGAAGCCGCTGATACTCGAGAAGGATATAGTATCGATTCAACGCGCCGTCGCGAATGATGAACTTACTTACGCCGAGCTAACGACTTTTTATATCTATAGAATCCGTGAAATAGAAACAGACAATAGCCGCTTCATCAATGCGGTCATTGCGCTCAACCCCGATGCTATCGAGAGGGCGCGCAGCCTTGATGTGCAGCGGGAACAGGGCAGGGAAGTTAGGGAAGAGTCGATGTTTGGCATTCCGGTGTTGCTTAAAGACAATATCGGATTTGATGGATTACCCACTACGGCAGGCTCTTTGGCGCTTGCGGAAAACCGAACTGCCAACGCGTTCATCACCAATCGGCTTATTGAGAATGGCGCAATAATCCTCGGCAAGGCCAACCTAAGTGAATGGGCCTATTTCTTCTGCAATGGCTGTCCCTCCGGATACAGTGCACTTGGCGGGCAGACCCTTAATCCCTATGGCAGAAAATTATTCGGCACCGGCGGTTCCAGTTCTGGCAGCGCAGCAGCAATGGCTGCGAATCTTGCAACCGTGGCAATCGGTTCCGAGACTTCAGGCTCAATCTTATCGCCTGCCAGCGCGAATTCGGCGGTAGGACTCAAACCAACAACGGGCAACCTGAGTAGGACTGGCATCGTGCCTATTTCCGCAACACTCGATACCGCGGGGCCGATTACACGCAGTGTGGCCGATGCCGTTATATTGTTTAACGCGATGGCAGGCTTCGATGAAAATGACTTGGCAATGCCTCTAATCAGCGAAAACTTCGCGCTTATCTATAGAGCGATCAGCTTGGATGGAAAGCGTCTGGGAATACTCACCAGCCTCGAGGATAACCCCTTCTATCAGCAGGCGGTTAGCCTGCTCACCGGCAAGGGTGCCGATGCTGTATCGGTGAGTCTCAATGCGCCACGTAACCCACGTTTCTCAGAATTACTTGGCGGAGAGATGGTTCGTGATCTTGCGACCTATCTAGCGAACTTTTCGTCGTCAAATGTGAGCATTGCGAGCATTGTTGAACTGCAGGCCTTTAACAATGTAAGCCCAAGCTTGCGTGCGCCTTACGGTCAGGGTCTGATCGACATGATGTCTGAGTTAGACCTAGACGCAGTAGAGCTGGAAGCGCTGAGGGGTGAACTACAAACAACGGCAGCAGGACAGCTCGAACAAATATTTTCCAGTGCTGACTTGGATGTTCTGCTGTCCATCAACAACCGTCATGCAGGATTAGCCGCCCTGGCCAACTATCCAGCGCTGACGATTCCCATGGCTTATCAAGAGAATGGCCGTCCAATAGGTCTAACGTTAATAGCACCTTCTTTTCAGGAGCAAGAATTGGTCGATGTCGGCTTAGTATTTGAACGATTGATTATGGCGAGGGTTCTTCCTGAAGGTTTTCGCTAGCTGTGTGAAAGCAGTTCGTTAGTCCATTGGCTCGCAGGGTTCAATCGGCTAGGCCATTGCTTAACGGCGAGTAGGGTGAGTTCGACGTCGCTGCTGATACCCAGTTTCTCGAATATTCGGTAACGGTAGCTGTAGACAGTCTTTGGGCTTAGATCCAGATCGCTCGAAATCTGGCTGACTTTCTTACCTTCGGTTAACATCTGAGATATCTGTAGCTCTCTTCGAGAGAGTTTGTCGAAGAGTCCGCCACTCTCTTCACCGAAGGGATCGATTGCCAAACGAGTCGCTAAACTCGGCGTGACATAATTGCCCCCAGCACTGACGGTACGTATTGCTTTTAGTAGCTCTTCGACTGATCCGCTCTTGGTGATGAAACCACGTGCGCCGGAGCGCAACATCTGCGCAGGAATCACGCCACTGACCACGGACGACATCGCCAGAATTTTGCAGTCGGGTGATCGCTTCAATATGGCTCGCGTTGCCTCGATGCCATTGAGACCAGGCATGCGTGCATCAAGCAGGATGATGTCGGGCATTTGATAAGAGGAGGAAGTGAAACTAGCGCCTCCGTGGGACTGTATTCTGTTAGATACAGTCATTGAGAGATATCCCAAAACTTCTTCGCCACTGCTTAGCTGTCCGGCAATTTCGATATCCTGTGCATCATTCAAAAGTCGGGCTATACCCTCTCGCACTAGCTCGTGGTCATCAACTATTAGGATCGATATTTTCTTAAGAGGAATAATTTGCACTTTCTGCTGCCTTTTATGGGTTCAAGTAATCGAGCACACTGTGTTGGGGGAAGGGGTTCCCCGTTAATATTGTGTGATTTAGTAATAGCAAACTTTGTGCCAAGCAATGAAATTTTTCAAAAATCACAAATAAGTTCTAATATTTCAATCGGTTAGGATGATTTTCTTCTTGGGAGGGCAATATCAAAGTACACTTAACTAACGATATGTCGCGAATGGCTATGAAATATCGCCACCAATGTCATAGGACTGTGGTACTTTAGAGAGATGAAAAGTCTCGCTGAAGCATCAATTTCAAGATGAATCACGCGTATTAAGAGCCTTAATTCAATCCGGTTCTCAGCAGATGAAGCTTGGTATCGGAGCAAGCCTACTTCTTCAACGATAACGATAACGACATAACGCGCTAAGTGTTTACGTATGAGGAACATCCGAATCTCGTTAGTATCCAGCCCCGCACCGTCTGCCAACAGAGGTGATTTACCGTGAGCTGGGACTCACCAATTACGATGGCAGTTGTAGACCTGGCGATCTTAATCGCACTTGCAGCGATTGGGTTTGCTGCGATAAGGGGTGGCGTCTTTCAATTCCCCTCTCATTCTAAAAAAGCGATAGTGCTGATTTTCATCGGTCTGGCAACTCTAGCAGCATTGGCTGCCGGCGATTTAGTTTCTCTTTATCTATTGCCATCGCTGCCACTCGAGGCAGACGCTATTCACTCATTGTCACACCCTATTTCAAACCTGTATTGGAGTGCCGCTTTCTTCGCGTTTGTATTCATTGCTGCGGGGCTTCTGCTGGTTACACGAGTGATCGGTCGATACGAAACCACTCTAGCCCGAAGTGACGCCCGCTATCGGACGATAGTAGAGGAGCAAACTGACTTAATTATTCGTTGGAACAGGGGTGGAATTAGGTCTTGGGTGAACGACGCATACTGCGCTTATTTGCAACAACCTAGAGAGATATTGGTGGGATCAAGTTTCTATCCACATATTTCAGAGGCTGTCATAGCGGAGTATCTGGAAAAACTTGAACTCCTGACGCCAGAAGATCCTGCCATTGCCGGAGAAAATACATTCTTCTTGCTAGATGGTTCTCAGAGATGGCAGGAATGGACTCACCATGCCATTTTCGATAGCGACGGAAAGTGGGTCGAATGCCAATCTGT
>JAESUV010000135.1 GCA_016762975.1 Gammaproteobacteria bacterium
ACAATCGTATCTAGGTTCTCGGAATTCTGCTCCAGAGCGGCCAGGCCAAACTCGCCAGCGGCGTCAACGGCCGAACCGGCAAAATCAATAGCCCGATCGTTAGCCCGCCCGCCTATCTCGATAACATTGGAAGCCAGGGCGATAACCTCACCGCTGGCGTCACTGGTTTGAAGTATTAGATTTCCCGCCACATTGCCAGAAACTTTAGCCGAGCCGCCCTGAGTCGATCCTTGCTGAGCTATTCGGTTATCAGCCTCACTCGTAGAAATATTAGTCTCATCAATATCCGTGACAGTACTGGTACTTGACCTTGATTTATTGCCGCTGAATAGACCCATTACTTCCGCTTCCCTCGTTTCTTAACAAACAGCGTATAGCCGATATAAACGACACCCGCGACCATAGCCAGGCCATGAGCTGAGCCCAGGACGCCGGCAATAGGATTGGACGAAATACGGAATGAGCCATCAGCACCCAAAGCAATCGAGGCGTTAGGATTACCAAAAGTCGGATCCCCGAAAACCTTGGCGCCGGTGGTAACGGTATTATTTATAGGGCCGGCAGCACTATCATTGGAACCGGCTGGCGCGGCAGCGCCGGCGGTACCGAAAGAACTAGCAAGCGTAGACAAGAAAGCTAGAGACATAGGACTATTTCCCGAATTGCTTAATCGCGAACCCGCCGACAATCAAAATCGTACCAACGAAGGCTACACTCATAAAAAGGTTAGCCCGCTCTATTCCAGTTTCGGGAACACCTAAACCAAAAAACGGTCTAACCTCGGCGGCCGTCTCATCGGTTGTCCTTTCAGCTCGGGGAGTAAACTGCATTTCATTGACCCGGGCCAGCTCTAGATCGCGCTGCGTTTCAGCAACCCGTATCTCACCAAATACATTTAAAGCCGTATTTAGAAGGCTACCGAACCCGCCTGTGTTTTCTTCAACCATCACAATAACTCCAGAATTAAAAGCGGGTTAATTAGCGACCAAGTGCGCCAATATATTCCGAAATCACCGTAATCGTGGCAGCGCCGGTGGTGGTCAACTTGTAGCGAAAATCTTGCACACCTCGAAGATCAAGCGTATTACCCGAGAATCCTCGCTCGGTTCTATCAATCGTAGTCATACCGGCTTGAGGAACCCTAACACCGTCCAACTGGATGCTTTCGTTGACGGCTTTCGTTCTATCGAAAACGTCCACATTATTCCTAGTAGCCTTAACCCTAGAGATATCATTGGCGCTCATTCTAAAGTGAACTCGTGATAGCGCCTGGCTTCTAACATCGCCGAAAGGCAAATCGGAATATTCTTTCTCTTCGGCGCCACCGACAGCCCGTGTAGTTTTACCCACGTGCAAAACCGTACCGATACCCATACCAGAACTGGCAGAAGTGGACGCGGCAATTTTCATAGTTCCATCGCCAGGCCAGCCCGCATTAATATCAATCTCAACCAATAGAGACTTAGCTTCTCTCGCATTGGGGTTAGCCTTTCGGCCCGCTGGCGACACTCGGCCGGTATCCAGGGAAGTCAATTCACTGGTAACTGAATTCTCCATCGCATAGCGATCAAAAGGGATAACCAGCACAGGGTTAGTAGCAAGAACGAATGCAGCGCGGCCATCAAATTGATTGATTGAATCGCGTTCAGTGAAATTATAGCGATGTATAACAATCTCATTGACGATTACACGAATCTCATCGATATCGGCCAGCAGAGTACCCGTACCCCCGAGCGTAATTTGTAGCTCGTGATAGTTAGGCCCTATAGGCAATTTAAATAGTGCTGTATTGGAGGCGCTTACTGTTTGCGCGTCCGGTTGCGGCCCTTCGATTCTTTCTGGCATAGCTTATATTCCTAAAAAATAATGTAAAAAAATTACCCTTTATAGACCGATCGGTCTAACTCAGGAGCCAGTGACAACCTCAGTAATCGGGGCGAAGCGGAAAATGATCGCCGTTGTTAGCGCCGAAAGAAGAACTATCTGCAGTGCAAGTTTATTGGATGGCATCTGTGCTGCTCCTGAAAAATATTTGTATTTTAAGTTTCAATCAATAGATTCAACCGCTTCAACATCACCACCCTCGACAACCTCAACAACATCGACAACCTCGGCGGGCTTTTTCTCTTTCAGCGGCTTAACCTTTTTCGTTTTCTTGGCGCTATCTTCACCCCGAATTCGACCAGGCGTCAACCCCTCAGCAAGCATTCCAAGACCGGCTACAGCCAGCCCTATTGGTATAAATATATTCATGTTACGTTTCCCCTGGTCAATTAAAATAATCGGCGCTCGTGAACTTCACCCATTTTTTCTACTTCAAAATATTGCCCTTGTTTAAACTCATTGCACCTTAATAAAACATCCTCGCTCCAATCCTCGGCAACTAGCTTCGCGTCCTTTTTCCCAATCCTAAATAAAAACATTTTTGTACACTGCTCTCGAATCGTTACATCAATCATTGTTGGACGGTGAGCAATATAATGATTTATATGGCCTCGATGGCGGCCCATTGTCGCGGTCGCGATAGCAGCATCGTTTTTGTGAAAACACGATTTATATGCCTCATCAAAAAAGCACATACAGCCCTCAGACTCCCAATAAACCTCTAGAAATAATTCGAAATTATCGGTCTTAAAATCGGCCGGCCAGGTGGAATCGAAAACCGGATCGTGTACCAGGACTTTAATACCCATCGATTGATAAACTCGCGCCATTTCTTTAGCCAGGCTTGACTTGCCTGTTCGCGTCGTTCCCCAAATAGCAGTGTGCATCAGTGAGGCGTCGGCATGGGCTCAGGGCGATAGATATCATCGTCCTGGCTTTGTTCCGTTGCCGGCGTAGCCGGTCGAATTTTTTTCAGCTTTAGAGCTGCTCTGTTTTTCCACTTCTCCGATATCCAAAATCGGCCCCTAGAGAATATCGTTCCCACCCTTAATTGAGTTTTCGGCATTGTCAGCCGGCTTGCATAGTATTGAGCCAAGACCCCCATCAACAATACTCCAGGCGGTATATCAACAATCCCCTTCGCCGCATAATAATTAACCCAGGCGGCGTTATGAACCAGCCTTTCATCCTGGCCGGTTGCCGCATCTTTAATCGGGGCGAATTCATCAGAAATTAACAAATTGACAGTGAAAAACGTACTCGTGGTCATCTCGGCGGCCATCTGAATATTCGCCTGCTCAGCCAGATCGGTAGCAACACGCTCATCCTCCTGGGCCTTTAGCCTGGCGCGGGCTTCGGGATCGGCTACGTGAGAAGTTTTCCGTCTTGAATTTAGCTTGCTTGCTGATTTCTTCTTATTAGTCGATCCAGGAGGCCGGCCCCTGCTTTTCTTCGGGGCGCCGTTGTCGTTTAAATTAACCTTGCCGGTTTTATCCCTATCCACATTATCTGCACTTAATTCACTGCCTTGTGATTTAAAGCCAGGCGTAACTTCGGGCATATTCGCCGCCAATTTACTGGCCGCGGCTTTAATCGTTCCATCACCACCGTTATTAGTATTATTTCCGGCATTATTCTCGGCATTATTCTCGGCATTATTCTCGGACATAAAAAAACCCCAATTAATATATATATTCAGTATATTAATCAGGGCTGGAGACTATTTAAATATGGATTTATAGGCCCTAACTACGTGGTATTTAACCTTTCTAATAAATTGCTGCCATGCGGTCTGCTTTGTAAGCCCGTTATATGGCACGAAAGTAACTTCTTCAATTATTATCAACTCCGTTTCGCTGGTCATTTTCACCCTCCTGGTCTTCCAAAATTTTTATCAAATTGTGATATCGAACAACTAATGAATGCAAATTCCTAACTAATCGGGCGTTGATTTCCCTTTGATCGGTGCGATTGTTCTCGATATCAATAGCTAATTGAGTGCAATTTTTCCCAATATCCTCAGTTTGAGCCAACAAATATGTTTGCTTTGCCATCGATTCAACCCCCAGTATGGCAAAATTCTAGTGTCGGATTAGGTGGTATTCCGATTCCCCTGGCTAACTCGAAACCCTGATTATCGAATATTTTCCAACTTCGGCCAGCTTCAAACAGGCCAACCGAGTCATCGAAAAACCACCTAAAAGCCTCGGCTTGAGTTTCTGCAGAAATATTGGCCTCGATTCTGCCAGTCACTATCAGCTTGAATTCTGTCTCCGCTGCGCTGGCCTTGATGATGTTATACATATCCAGCGATTCATTAGCGGTTCGCATATTGTTATTCCCCTTATCGAGAACAACCTCGCCAACGAAACCCCCATCAACATAAAATTCTATCGGCGCTTCTCTCCAGGAGACAAAATCTAGTTGATCTATTCGGTCAGGAACAACCAAGCGGCTAGACTTCTCCCCAGCAATACCTCGCCCTAGAGGCAACCTAGTTTCTCTTTCGTTTGCCGCAATCTCTACGCTGAGATTGAAACTTTGCTCTTTTTTACTCATCTTTCCGTCCTTGCCCTGGTGGGCCGTTATTACGCTTGTCAAAACTTGTCTTTTTTACCCCCGAGTCAAAAAAGTTATTCTCCAGTATTAAATCAACATAGTAGGTGCCATCACCGGAGAACTGGAATCTAGTAATCCATTGCGTTTCGGTTTCACTTGCCTCCAGACTCTCTTCTTCCTTCTTGAGACGAAACAGGGCGCCGTAGGATCGTGTTCTGCGAAAGGCTTGCTGAGATTGATACCATTCAAGCAATTCGATAGAAGACCACTCCAGGAGGCCAGGAGCCTCACTGGCGCCGCTGGCCTTCTTACTGGCCGTTTTACTGGCCGTGAATTGAACCGCATATTTGATTATCTCCAAAAACGTGGACGTTAAATCTTTAACTTCCGGCTTCAATTCTCGGATTTCGACATTATTCCCCCAAGCCTCGCGCATTTCTGCGAAGTCGATAGAACCATCAACCAAAAGAATTACATTTAGGTGGACATTCCAGTCACGGCCGGCACTGAGAGGATCTTCTTGAATTACCAGGCTACCGGCAATCTGTGGAAAGGTTTTAACTAGCTTTTTGCGGCTCGAATATCCATGCCTGGCCCGATCCGCATCGGTACATTCGCGCTTTCGATCAATGAATTTTTCTTTAAATCGTTTAAATTGAAGGCGCTTTTCATCGCCTAAAGAACCGACCGAGAAATTGGGTTCAGTAAAAACACAATAGAATGCGCGGCGCCTGGTTCGCGATCCATTCATCCAAGCCATAATTGCAGGTATATACCGAGTAGCCATCCGCTGAGTTTCCGCCCTCGACTCATCTGGACACAACCGAACCTTGCCGCACTTCTCATCCCACATAGTGCGCCTGGCGCCGGTGGTGCGATCCACACCGCTATAGCCACCCTGGCGGCAATCCCGCATTTTCGCAACGTCAGAGCGTATCTGAGTGCCTAGAAGGAAGTTATTTGTCTCGTAGCTGGCCTCTTCGAGCTTATCAGCGAAAACAAGCTCAATACGGCGCCGCTCCTGGAAGCCTGGCAAAGCCTCCAGCAATTCCTCTTGATGCTTCTTGAGATTGGCATTAGAAACCGGCGACTCACCACGAATGAGCAAGTTTTTGAATTCTTCAACTAGAAATTGTCGTTCGAGAGTACGTGCGTATTTGAGGCAGCGAGGCCCCATAGAAACATCTTGAGCCAGGTAGATTGCCCGATCTAACTCGGCCATCTGTTTGGCGCGAGTATCGGTCGCCTGGTAGGGAATTAATAAGCCAGCCTGCGAGCTGGTTGCGTAAACCTGATCAAGATCGGGCCTACCTCTACGGACGAAAGGTATACCAGTCGCAGGCCGCTGAGGTGAATTGTATGGCTTTTGAGGGGGATGTTGCAACATTCCGTATTTCCTAATTTATCTAGGTACGCACCTAGATGGCCTATTTATACCCTACATACGGGAGAAATTCGAGCATCTATCGTTTATTTGCCTTGCCAATTGCTTGCCATAACAGCTTATGCGTCGAATCGTGGCGAGTTATCGAGCGCCAAATGTGCTTGATCTCATTGCGCTGCACAGCAATCGTCGCGCCAGCACTGACCAGGCCAGTCGAAACAGAAATTATTAGAGCTTCGTTTAATTCCATCATGCGATTGACAAAGCCCCCACAACGAATTGCTTCGTAAACGGTTGTTCACCGTTTTCATGCAAGATAATTGCCGCTATAAAATTGGGATAATCAAGCCTAGAAAGCGGCGTATCTCGATGAATTCCCGTAGAGTTCTCAACAGACTGGATATAGGCATCAACATCGTTAGCATCCTCGGCGGGCGCGTAATCTGGGATTATCTGACCGATCGATGTAAGCCCGCGCAACGCCTTAGTATCTAGCACCTTGCCAATCGCACGAATACCAAACTCAAAGGACTCAAAGATCACAAACCCCTTTGAGTCCTGCCCGATCTGACCGACCCAATCATTTGAGGCGTTGTATTTAATATTGCCAGGGTTTTTATTACGAAACCCTCGCGGCCGGTTGTCCTTGAATACAAAAGCCATAACTGCAATTCCCAAAAGGCTAATTAGAAATAGATTTCTTTTCACTTCGGCCAGCCTCATAGGCGGCATACGCGCCAGCTAAACCATAAACAATTGCTTGCGCCGACTCAGGGCCGACATAAATACTTAGAAGCGCGGCCGCGATGGCGGCGCCGTTGAGCGTCGAGCGCTCCTTCAATCGTTTTCGTAGCCATCCCATAACATCGCCCCTTTAGTCTCTATGATGCGTCGGCGTCGGCCAGATCATCAACCGGATCAAGGCCAGCACAGACCCTCATGTTGTTGACAGACAGCAATTCCATTTCAAGCGCGTAATCTTTCGATTCAGCATTCGACATCAGCCTGGTTAAATTAGGATTAGACCGCTTCAGTCGTTTTGCAACCTGATTGCCTCGCTCTTTTACTAGCTTGTTTCGGTTCGGTGTTTTGCGAATAGCCATCTAAATAATTCCCCTTCGGGTTAGCGCGTTAGTGATAGCAGCGCCGACGATGATTGCCGTCACTGATAAAAAAAATCTTAATTGATCTGGGCTCAAAGTCCCTCCCTTTGCTCTAGGCTATCCAATAAATTTCGGGCTTGCTGGCGACTCTCGGCACTAGCGAAGGGACTGAACAAAGTAGCCCTGGCGAATAGCTCATCGTCAGAAAAAGCAGACGGCGCAAAAGGCGCTATAACCGACCCCGATACACTCGTAGCAACCCGATTAACAACATTATTCGGATCGGCTGGATTAATAGCCGAAACGATCCCCGAAAACTTCCTGCTAATCAGAAAAAAGGCCAGGGCGCTAACACCGACAGCAATCAAAATCGGCTGATTGAAACCTTTTTTCATGCGGCAACCTGCAATGGGGCTTCAAGCTCGATAGATAAAAATGTTTGATATGTGGCGCCAGCACCGACCGCAGTAGTTTCGGTATTGAAAAAAATCTCATCGTCAAATTCAATGCCGCTAACATCAAAATATTTGAAGTTATCAGCGCGGGCCGCAGCAACCACAGAAACCGTCATAGTCTCGATTGTGGTGGTAACACCATCACGGTCGGTTTTCTGCAATTTGACCGTAACCGTTGCCGTCTCATTCCCGCTGAAAACGATATCGGCGCACATGATCGCCCGCACATTGGACGCCTTCCAAACATCGGAACCAGATAGCCGCAAAGCCGCAGGCGTGTCGGTGATAGCAGCTAGAGACGAATCAAGGACGGCCGGTAGAAGATCTAAAATCAATTGGCTGTATAGAGCAAATAAGGCCCGCATTAGTTCACCACCACTTGCGGGAATTCCAAGCGAAGAGACGCGAATAGTTGAAAGGTGACAGCGGCGGCCGCTGGCTCAGTGACATCGACTTGAACATAAACCGGAGACGATCCGTTGAACCGTTTCAAATTTAATCCAGCAACCTTAAAATCTAATCGATCAACGGCCGTCAGCGTCACACTCTCAGTATGGAAGTCAGTAACCCCATCAGTGACGCGAATATCAAATGAAGCCGTGTCTACCGCGCTCAGAACGATAGAACCGACCAGCTCAGCATCAACGTAACTGAGCCGAGTAACCTGGCCCAAATTTAGCGCGACTGGCAAAGGGCTTGTATAGAGATCGTTTGCGATAGCATCGGCCAAAGCAGCGACCGGCGCCTGGTCAAAAACAAACTGAGATAAGTTAACTAAAATCATATTTCACCTACGCTAAATTGTCGGATATAAACGAACTGGAATTTTGGTCAAGCAAGCCTCGCCTGGCGGTTATAAAAATAGGCTCATCAATATTTACTTTAAAACCATCGGGAATACCTTCACGAGAAAAACTTGATCGAGCCGTGTCGATAGTCGTCCAGGCAACCCCGTTGTGAAACCGTATTTTATAAATAAAATCCAGATAGTTTTCAGGAATCAGATTAGAGCCCCGTAACAATTTAGTAATAGCGGCCAGAATAGTCCCACTCAAAAATCTATAGCCGCCATCCTTTTGCATTGACACGCCAGAGATCGGCTGTGGTTGCTTCCAATGCTCAAAGCTATTGCTTAGATTGTTCGTGTGAGCACTCAAACGGAGGTCGGCATTCAAGTCGAATAAATAGGCAATTTTAGTAGTCGCCCCGATATGAGGAGCGTATACCCTATTAGTTCGTTCATCGATGTGAAACGAGGTCTGAAATCCACCAAACCCCAACCCAAATCCGCTTACGTTGTCCTGGCCTTCGTAGGCGCCTAGATAGGCGTTATCGTTCTCATCGGTATCATAATATTCAACCGCTGATGAAGTAGACCCAACTATCAATTGCCCATTGCCGAGCCGGCGCACCTGGCCGTTCGGAGCCTCGGGAAAACTGTATGTTCTAACACCCTCCAACTCATACCGAGGCCCAAGCAATGTATCGATAATCACCCACTTATACTCACGGCATGTCGTCGTCGAGGTGTATAGAAATATGTTTCCGGTATACGGATCAATACCAGGATAGCCAGGGGCGAACGTCTCACCCTGGATAGCAGTAAGGCCCATAACAAAATTCACCGTATTATTGTCTAAGTTTTGCTCGTGAAATCTAGCGTCACCACTAATAGCGTCAGCACTCATCGCCCAAACTCGACCAGTAAACGGATGAATAAAAGAACCGCTGAAAGTGAATGGATTCGTTGTCCCAACGGGGACAAACAAAGGGACATTATCAGGATCGAGGTATTGCATATTCCGGTCTACGCGCCGGTACTGACTCCAAGTGTGAACGTCATACATTAAAGCCCCAGCGTTACCCGCTATATTGTCGTTGTTGTAGCCAGCAATAGTTTTCTCGGTATTAGAACCCACCTCGATAACTGGCCGCTTCTCGGCTGAAATCATTATTTCAGTCTCGGCAAGCGTGTCCTCTAAAATATCACCTGTGGAATTAAGAATAGTAGCCCTGGTTCCCAAAGCACCCTGATTACCAGTAAAAATTCTAGTTCTTATAAACTCGCCCTGGCCGACCGTAAAAACAAGCCTGACATCGTTAGGCGTACCATTTTCAACGATCATTTTATCGACGAATTTACCATCGTCATCACGAACAAATTTACGAAGATCACCCTCAGCCATCAAAATACTTGCGTCTTCGATTATTACCGAAACTTCTAAGCCGCCGCTTTCCTTGAGATAGATAAACTCGGAATCACTGAGCGGCACATACAACTCACCCAGGCCAGGCACAGTTACCGTTATATCGCGTTGAGTTTTACTCACTTTCGCATCCTTTTAAACATGAACAACAAAGCGACAGAACCAAGAACGACAGCGGCAATGGCTATAGTCTGAACCTTTTCGTTTCCCTGGCTTCCGGTTGTCCCGATTTCATTAAGAGATCGTAATATTTCGCTCGATGTTCCCTCGAAATTCGCCTGAGTTTTCAGCACCGCATCGCGGGCCAAAACATTGTCAGTGAGTTTCGTTAGGAATCCGGTGGTTTGCTTGCCAGCATCGGAGACTACTTTTAGAGCCCCGCCAGCAAAATCTAGCGTTCTATCCTGGCTTTTTAAAGACAGGCCAACAATCGTATCTAGGTTCTCGGAATTCTGCTCCAGAGCGGCCAGGCCAAACTTGCCAGCGGCGTCAACGGCCGAACCGGCAAAATCAATAGCCCGATCGTTAGCCCGCCCGCCTATCTCGATAACATTGGAAGCCAGGGCGATAACCTCACCGCTGGCGTCACTGGTTTGAAGTATTAGATTTCCCGCCACATTGCCAGAAACTTTAGCCGAGCCGCCCTGAGTCGATCCTTGCTGAGCTATTCGGTTATCAGCCTCACTCGTAGAAATATTAGTCTCATCAATATCCGTGACAGTACTGGTACTTGACCTTGATTTATTGCCGCTGAATAGACCCATTACTTCCGCTTCCCTCGTTTCTTAACAAACAGCGTATAGCCGATATAAACGACACCCGCGACCATAGCCAGGCCATGAGCTGAGCCCAGGACGCCGGCAATAGGATTGGACGAAATACGGAATGAGCCATCAGCACCCAAAGCAATCGAGGCGTTAGGATTACCAAAAGTCGGATCCCCGAAAACCTTGGCGCCGGTGGTAACGGTATTATTTATAGGGCCGGCAGCACTATCATTGGAACCGGCTGGCGCGGCAGCGCCGGCGGTACCGAAAGAACTAGCAAGCGTAGACAAGAAAGCTAGAGACATAGGACTATTTCCCGAATTGCTTAATCGCGAACCCGCCGACAATCAAAATCGTACCAACGAAGGCTACACTCATAAAAAGGTTAGCCCGCTCTATTCCAGTTTCGGGAACACCTAAACCAAAAAACGGTCTAACCTCGGCGGCCGTCTCATCGGTTGTCCTTTCAGCTCGGGGAGTAAACTGCATTTCATTGACCCGGGCCAGCTCTAGATCGCGCTGCGTTTCAGCAACCCGTATCTCACCAAATACATTTAAAGCCGTATTTAGAAGGCTACCGAACCCGCCTGTGTTTTCTTCAACCATCACAATAACTCCAGAATTAAAAGCGGGTTAATTAGCGACCAAGTGCGCCAATATATTCCGAAATCACCGTAATCGTGGCAGCGCCGGTGGTGGTCAACTTGTAGCGAAAATCTTGCACACCTCGAAGATCAAGCGTATTACCCGAGAATCCTCGCTCGGTTCTATCAATCGTAGTCATACCGGCTTGAGGAACCCTAACACCGTCCAACTGGATGCTTTCGTTGACGGCTTTCGTTCTATCGAAAACGTCCACATTATTCCTAGTAGCCTTAACCCTAGAGATATCATTGGCGCTCATTCTAAAGTGAACTCGTGATAGCGCCTGGCTTCTAACATCGCCGAAAGGCAAATCGGAATATTCTTTCTCTTCGGCGCCACCGACAGCCCGTGTAGTTTTACCCACGTGCAAAACCGTACCGATACCCATACCAGAACTGGCAGAAGTGGACGCGGCAATTTTCATAGTTCCATCGCCAGGCCAGCCCGCATTAATATCAATCTCAACCAATAGAGACTTAGCTTCTCTCGCATTGGGGTTAGCCTTTCGGCCCGCTGGCGACACTCGGCCGGTATCCAGGGAAGTCAATTCACTGGTAACTGAATTCTCCATCGCATAGCGATCAAAAGGGATAACCAGCACAGGGTTAGTAGCAAGAACGAATGCAGCGCGGCCATCAAATTGATTGATTGAATCGCGTTCAGTGAAATTATAGCGATGTATAACAATCTCATTGACGATTACACGAATCTCATCGATATCGGCCAGCAGAGTACCCGTACCCCCGAGCGTAATTTGTAGCTCGTGATAGTTAGGCCCTATAGGCAATTTAAATAGTGCTGTATTGGAGGCGCTTACTGTTTGCGCGTCCGGTTGCGGCCCTTCGATTCTTTCTGGCATAGCTTATATTCCTAAAAAATAATGTAAAAAAATTACCCTTTATAGACCGATCGGTCTAACTCAGGAGCCAGTGACAACCTCAGTAATCGGGGCGAAGCGGAAAATGATCGCCGTTGTTAGCGCCGAAAGAAGAACTATCTGCAGTGCAAGTTTATTGGATGGCATCTGTGCTGCTCCTGAAAAATATTTGTATTTTAAGTTTCAATCAATAGATTCAACCGCTTCAACATCACCACCCTCGACAACCTCAACAACATCGACAACCTCGGCGGGCTTTTTCTCTTTCAGCGGCTTAACCTTTTTCGTTTTCTTGGCGCTATCTTCACCCCGAATTCGACCAGGCGTCAACCCCTCAGCAAGCATTCCAAGACCGGCTACAGCCAGCCCTATTGGTATAAATATATTCATGTTACGTTTCCCCTGGTCAATTAAAATAATCGGCGCTCGTGAACTTCACCCATTTTTTCTACTTCAAAATATTGCCCTTGTTTAAACTCATTGCACCTTAATAAAACATCCTCGCTCCAATCCTCGGCAACTAGCTTCGCGTCCTTTTTCCCAATCCTAAATAAAAACATTTTTGTACACTGCTCTCGAATCGTTACATCAATCATTGTTGGACGGTGAGCAATATAATGATTTATATGGCCTCGATGGCGGCCCATTGTCGCGGTCGCGATAGCAGCATCGTTTTTGTGAAAACACGATTTATATGCCTCATCAAAAAAGCACATACAGCCCTCAGACTCCCAATAAACCTCTAGAAATAATTCGAAATTATCGGTCTTAAAATCGGCCGGCCAGGTGGAATCGAAAACCGGATCGTGTACCAGGACTTTAATACCCATCGATTGATAAACTCGCGCCATTTCTTTAGCCAGGCTTGACTTGCCTGTTCGCGTCGTTCCCCAAATAGCAGTGTGCATCAGTGAGGCGTCGGCATGGGCTCAGGGCGATAGATATCATCGTCCTGGCTTTGTTCCGTTGCCGGCGTAGCCGGTCGAATTTTTTTCAGCTTTAGAGCTGCTCTGTTTTTCCACTTCTCCGATATCCAAAATCGGCCCCTAGAGAATATCGTTCCCACCCTTAATTGAGTTTTCGGCATTGTCAGCCGGCTTGCATAGTATTGAGCCAAGACCCCCATCAACAATACTCCAGGCGGTATATCAACAATCCCCTTCGCCGCATAATAATTAACCCAGGCGGCGTTATGAACCAGCCTTTCATCCTGGCCGGTTGCCGCATCTTTAATCGGGGCGAATTCATCAGAAATTAACAAATTGACAGTGAAAAACGTACTCGTGGTCATCTCGGCGGCCATCTGAATATTCGCCTGCTCAGCCAGATCGGTAGCAACACGCTCATCCTCCTGGGCCTTTAGCCTGGCGCGGGCTTCGGGATCGGCTACGTGAGAAGTTTTCCGTCTTGAATTTAGCTTGCTTGCTGATTTCTTCTTATTAGTCGATCCAGGAGGCCGGCCCCTGCTTTTCTTCGGGGCGCCGTTGTCGTTTAAATTAACCTTGCCGGTTTTATCCCTATCCACATTATCTGCACTTAATTCACTGCCTTGTGATTTAAAGCCAGGCGTAACTTCGGGCATATTCGCCGCCAATTTACTGGCCGCGGCTTTAATCGTTCCATCACCACCGTTATTAGTATTATTTCCGGCATTATTCTCGGCATTATTCTCGGCATTATTCTCGGACATAAAAAAACCCCAATTAATATATATATTCAGTATATTAATCAGGGCTGGAGACTATTTAAATATGGATTTATAGGCCCTAACTACGTGGTATTTAACCTTTCTAATAAATTGCTGCCATGCGGTCTGCTTTGTAAGCCCGTTATATGGCACGAAAGTAACTTCTTCAATTATTATCAACTCCGTTTCGCTGGTCATTTTCACCCTCCTGGTCTTCCAAAATTTTTATCAAATTGTGATATCGAACAACTAATGAATGCAAATTCCTAACTAATCGGGCGTTGATTTCCCTTTGATCGGTGCGATTGTTCTCGATATCAATAGCTAATTGAGTGCAATTTTTCCCAATATCCTCAGTTTGAGCCAACAAATATGTTTGCTTTGCCATCGATTCAACCCCCAGTATGGCAAAATTCTAGTGTCGGATTAGGTGGTATTCCGATTCCCCTGGCTAACTCGAAACCCTGATTATCGAATATTTTCCAACTTCGGCCAGCTTCA
>JAESUV010000047.1 GCA_016762975.1 Gammaproteobacteria bacterium
AAGTAACATGTCAGAATTAATAATAGATAAAAATATACAGTGAAAAAATGGCCATTCATCCAACAAACATCGCAAAGAGTATGACGTTCACCGGGAAGTGCATCGCCCCTGGGGGAAGTTCGATGCTATCAATGAGGGAAGCCGTTACCAGGTTAAACACCTTACCGTGGATCCTGGCAAACGCTTGTCGGTGCAGATGCACCATCACCGCGCCGAACACCATGGCGCACAGAATCAGCCATACCGTATTCAGCATTGAACTCATGCCGCCCCGCGTCATCAAGTCATCCAATGTTTCATTGCTGCTAGACAGGGAGTAGCCATCATAAAGCGTCTGCCAGGTTCCCTTGAACAGGCCGAGGAAAACATTCGGTGTATCGCCGGCCAAACTCAATACCGCACTCTGCTGAAACAATAGGGCCAGTATCACGGCGATAAATGCACCGGCGAGAATAGTAGGAATAGGCGGCATTTTTTTCTGCGCCATAACCAATAGCGCAAAGACCGGCAGCAGCATGAGTGGGTTGATGGTGAAGTTATCAGTGATCAATTGCATCGTCACGGCGAGGTCGCTAGCGCTATTCTCAGTATCGATATTCAGGCCGATAATGGCATATAGGACGAGGGCTATTACGATGCTTGGGATAGTGGTCCAGACCATATGACCAATGTGTGAGAAAAGGTCGGTACCCGCTACTGCTGGGGCTAGATTTGTGGTCTCAGAAAGCGGAGACATCTTGTCGCCGAAATAGGCGCCAGAAATAATCGCGCCAGCGGTAATCTCAACCGAGAGGCCGAGACCGGCTGCAGCACCGATGAGTGCGATGCCCACCGTGCCTGCGACAGTCCAGGAGCTGCCGATGCTGAGTGCAATTATGCCGCAAATGAAACAGCTTGCCGCATAGAAGATAGCTGGGTCCAAGATAAGTAGGCTGTAGTAGATCATGGTTGGCACGGTGCCAGARAGAATCCAGCTGCCGATGAGTAGGCCYACRCTAAACAGAATAAGAATAGGCTTCAGGGCGATAGTAACCCCAGATACAATGGCGTCCTCGATTTGCTGCCAATCCTGCCCGTTTCTCCAGCCGATTATCGAGGCGACTACGGCACCGATGATGAGTGCTATCTGATTGGGGCCGTAACTCGCATCTTCCCCGAACAGATACACAGAGAAGGAGAGGAGGCTGATTAGCACGAGAATCGGCACTAGTGCCTGCAATACTGTCGCGGGACGCAGCGATGAGTCTGTTGCCGAGTCTGGTATTGATTCCATTATCACTACCTGTTTTGAACTAATTTGGGTGGCATAGAGCATAAAGGCTGGGGTTACCGTCTGTCTACGCTATATCCTTGCATTGGTCCGCATTGAGGGGATTTGGGTTATAATTCGCAGCATTAAGCACCTGCGAGTTCGTTTGCGCTGAAGCTTTCTCGTCAGAGGCTGTCGATTTCAATGAATGGCGATCAAATTAATTGAGCACCATGTCCAGTAGGCATGAAACTAGGTAAGTGAAAAAGTAAGTAAAATGACCGATATCGAAGACTACATGCAGCAGTTGGGGCATCAGGCGAGGCAGGCATCACGCCAGATCGCTAAGGCGAGCACCGCTCAGAAGAATACGGCACTTAACGCGATAGCCGAGGCGATCGATACTAATCGAGGCCAGCTTATAAAGGCCAATGAGCAGGATATGCAGGCCGGAAAAGAGAAGGGTCTAGACGCCGCATTGCTCGACCGCTTAGAACTGAACGCGGCTCGAATCGATAGCATGATCGTGGGTTTACGGCAGGTAGCCGCTCTGGATGATCCCGTTGGTGCCATCACCGATCTCAAGTATCGCCCCAGCGGCATTCAAGTTGGCAGGATGCGAGTGCCTCTTGGTGTAATTGGCATAATTTACGAATCACGACCGAATGTAACCTGCGAGGCGGCCAGTCTCTGTCTGAAGTCTGGCAACGCCACAATCTTGCGCGGTGGTTCAGAGGCAATTCATTCGAACCAAGCCATAGCAGCTTGCATCAAGACAGGGTTAGAGCAGGCAGGTTTGAGTGAACACGTGGTTCAGGTTCTAGATCGACCCGATCGAGCCGCGGTTGGGCTTTTGATTACCATGCCCGAATTTGTCGACGTGATTATTCCGCGGGGCGGGAAAGGCCTTATCGCTAGGATTAGTGCCGATGCCAAAGTGCCGGTAATCAAACACCTAGATGGAAACTGTCACGTCTATATCGATGACAAGGCGGATATCCAAAAGGCGATACCGATTGTGATTAACGCGAAGACTCAGCGGTACGGCACATGCTGCACTCTGGAATCGCTGTTGGTCGCCGAACAGATAGCCGGCGAGGTGTTGCCCACTCTGTGTGCGCAATTGATTGAGAAGGGTGTAGAGTTACGCGGCTGTGAAAATACGAGAGCGCTGGCAGACGGCGTTAATCCGGCTTCGATCGAGGACTGGGGAACAGAATACCTCGCACCAATATTGTCGATAAAGGTCGTCGTTGATGTGGATGCTGCGATTAGTCATATCAATACTTATAGCTCGCAACACACGGAATCTATTGTGACCGAGGACTACACGCGCGCGCAGCGGTTCCTGCGAGAAATTGATTCAAGTTCGGTGATGATAAATGCGTCTACACGATTTGCAGATGGGTTTGAATACGGTCTCGGAGCGGAAATTGGTATCTCTACAGACAAACTTCATGTGCGCGGTCCGGTAGGCCTTGAAGGGCTGACTTCGCAGAAGTATATCGTGTTGGGGGACGGGCATATCAGGCAATGAGTTCGCTCGATAGTTCTCCCTTAGCCGTGCTAGGCGGATTGTTTGACCCGGTGCACAAGGGGCATGTGAGTGCCGCACAGTTTGCTCTAGAACTCTTATCTGTGCAGCGGCTCAAAATGATCCCTTGCCATTTTCCTAACCACAAGGCCGTGCCTACTACGCAGGCTCAACACCGTTTGGCAATGCTTGAGCTGGCAACTGCTTCCTATCCACAAATAGAGGTAGATTCCATCGAGCTGCAACGAGATCGAGTGTCTTATACGGTCGATACGCTCACCGAACTTAAGAAACGACACCGTGTGTTGGTGTTTGTGCTTGGTGCGGATTCGTTCAATAGTCTGCCCGAATGGCACGATTGGCAGAAGATTCTGGAATTGAGTCATCTGCTGGTATTGTCGAGACACGGTGTGACTCTTTCGAATGAAGCGTTGAGTGCTGTTGATAGTAAATTAAGGCGTGTGGACACGAGTGAGCAGATGCTGGCCAGCGTTCATGGCAAGATTCTTTTTAGTGAGAACTTCGACTATGACATGGCGTCGAGTGAGATCAAGAAGAAATTAGTGAGAGGCGATGATGTGTCGGCGCAGCTTGATGCCGATGTTATTCATTACATTAAAGACAATTCCCTTTATCAAAATTAGTTAACTAGAGTGAGACTGCGGTTTGAATAGTACAGAATTATCAGAATTAGTCGTTGAGTCCGTGAAGGACCTAAAGGGTCAATCGATTCGCTGTATCAATGTGGAGAGATTGACTTCGATTACAGATTACATGGTCATCGTTACCGGGACGTCGAGCACGCACCTAAAGGCAATAGCGGAGTCGGTAAACAAATCAGTGAAGGAGGCAGGGCAGGAAGTGGTGGGTATGGAAGGTAAGCTCGCCTCGGAATGGGTCCTCGTTGATCTGGGCGGTGTCGTTCTGCATTTGATGCTGGCGCCAGTACGCGCGCTTTATAATTTGGAAGAGCTTTGGAATTTCGAAGAAAAGTCTGAAGTTGATGCTGAGTCGGAAAGCCCCGAGGCGTGAAAGTAAGGGTATTGAGTGTGGGCACTAAGATGCCAGCTTGGGTAGAGGCGGGTGTCGACGAGTATCAGAAGCGCATGGTGGCTGATTTGGATTTCTCGCTAGTAGAAATCCCGATGGCTAAGCGCACGAAGAACGGTAATAGTGACCAATATAGGAAGAAAGAGAGCGATGCATTGCTAGCCTCAATTCCATCGAGGGACTATGTGGTAGCACTGGATGTAGGTGGTAAATCATTCAGTACCGAGGACCTAGCAGGAAAGATATTGGATTTTCGTCAGCGAGGCGACAACCTAAGTCTACTGATAGGTGGTCCTGATGGCTTGGGCGCAGAATGCTTGGCTAGGGCGTCAGAGCGCTGGTCGCTGTCTGCGCTGACATTTCCGCATCCTTTGGTTCGGGTGGTTATTACTGAGCAGTTCTACCGTGCGATCAGCATCATCAAGGGACATCCCTATCACCGCAGCTAGGCGAGTATTAGATGCTTGTTAACTTTGCGTTAGCTTCACTGAAAATTCTATCTAAGCGCGGTAAGCTGTGGGAATACAGGTAAATCGCAATTGCGGCAAAACTATTTATTCGGCGTGTTGTCGAATACCAAAGAGCAGCTAATCCTTTAGTCGTCAACCCCTTAGCCGACTAAGCTATTTGCAGCTAGGAAATTCTAGATATGACAGGAAAATGGCAGCTTAAAGATCACGAGGCAGAGCGAGCGCTATTCAGCCGCCGTCTCATGGTGGCTGGTGTATTTGTCCTGCTGTTATTTACCGCACTGATCATAAAACTCGTTAATTTGCAGGTTTCCCAGTACGAGTACTTCTCCGCCCGTTCTGATGGAAATCGATTGCACTCCCAGTTTGTTCCTCCTGCCCGTGGACTCATTTTCGACAATAGAGGACAACTACTCGCCGACAACCAACCGATTTTCAACTTAACAGTAGTACGAGAGCAAGTGGGAGACCTCGAGGAAACTCTAGACTATCTCGACACGCTAATAGACTTGTCTGATGATGAGAGAGAGCAGTTCAGCAATCGACTGCGTAGAAATCGCGTGCCATTTACTTCTGTGCCACTACGTTATGTTCTCAGTGAGGCGGATAAAGCCAAGATTGCTGTAAACAGTTTTAAGCTTCCCGGCATCGCAATCGAACCTCAATTTGTGCGGCAATATCCTCTCGCCGATCTCGCCGCTCATTCCGTAGGCTACGTGTCAGAAATTAATCGCGCTGAGCTGGACTCTTTCGATGATGAAGAACGAGAAAACTATGGTGGCACAAACCACATAGGTAAGACTGGAATTGAAAGAACTTATGAAGACCTGCTGCATGGCACAGTGGGTTATGAAATTGTAGAAAAGAACAATAGAGGTCAGGTCATGCGCAGACTTGATCGCACTGACCCGATTGCTGGTAAGAATATTTCTCTCTACCTCGATAGCCAACTGCAAATTGTGGCGGAAGAAGCGCTGGGGGATTTTCGCGGTGCCGTTGTTGCGATAGATCCCAATACCGGTGGTATCTTGGCTATGGTGAGCAAGCCAGGGTTCGATCCGAATCTGTTCGTGACCGGAATTAGCAATAAGAACTACAGCGTACTCGTTACTGACGAGATCAACACACCTCTGTTCGATAGATCGACTAACCCCTATCCACCTGGTTCAACTATTAAGCCGTTTCTTGGCTTGGGTGGTCTGCATCATGGCCTCGTCGACTATGACTTTACCATTGAGGACCCAGGCTATTTCCGATTACCTGGGGTGCGTTATCGCTGGGGTGACTATACGTTGAGAACTGCCATCGGCGGTGGGCATGGACACACGAACCTACAGAAAGCTATTTATCAATCTTGTGACACATTCTTTTACGATCTTGGTAATCGGATGGGTATTGATACCATGCATAGCTTTATGGCGCAGTTCGGGTTTGGGGAAAACTTTGCAGTCGATATCAATTACGCTAGGACTGGCGTGTTGCCATCTCGTGACTGGAAGCGAGCGACTAGGGGTGAGCCCTGGTATCCCGGAGACACGATAAACTCCTCTATCGGCCAGGGCTTCATGTGGGCAACTCCATTGCAGTTAGCCACGGCAGTCTCAATCATTGCAAACAAGGGGAAAGTCGTTCAGCCGCGTATGTTGAAGGCCATTGATGGCGTGCCTTACCAGCCCGAGATTCAAGATCCAGTGGCTGATGTCGTAGTGAATGATCCAGACTATTGGCGCTATATTGAAGAGTCGATGTCGATGGTAGTGCATCGCGCGTTCAATGATGTATTTCGTGAATACGGTACGGCCTACGAAGCCATAGCCATGGCAGATCGGGAAATGCCTTATAGAATGGCAGGCAAATCTGGCTCTGCTCAGGTGGTCGGTATCAGTCAGGAAATTTTACAAAGCGGAGATATTCAGGTGTCTGATCCGAACAAGGATCATGCCTTGTTCATAGCTTATGCGCCGGCAGAAAACCCAAACATAAAGCCACAGATTGCCATTGCTGTTTTTGTTGAAAATGGTGAGCACGGAAGTAGTGTGGCTGGGCCTATTGCGAAACGCGTAACAGACGCCTATCTCTTGGATATTTTACAAATCGATTTCGCTGCAATGGAATTTGGCAACGATGAGCTAATTTCTCTGGTCAATGAATAACCAAGATTTCATACGACAGTCTGACGGACTCGATTCCAAGTCCAGATACAGTAAGTCTATCTGGCAGACGATTCATACCGATCCTCCTCTTTTGCTTGGCATAAGCCTGCTCTGTGGTTTTGGCCTGTTTGTGCTGTTTAGTGCAAGTGGGGGTGACGTTCCTGTCGTGCGCAGGCAGGCGCTCACCATGGTCGTCGGTCTCGTAGTCATGTTTATCGTCGCGCAATTTAACGTGCACTTCTTTAGGCAGTGGGCACCGACACTGTATGCGGCCGGGATTGGCTTGCTCGGATTGGTATTGGTGATTGGAGTAGAGGCAAACGGTGCAAAGAGCTGGCTGGATTTGCCCGGTCTGCCTAGCTTTCAACCCTCAGAGTTGATGAAATTCGTAGTGCCTATGTTAATGGCGTGGTATCTCGCGAGTCGCCCATTGCCGCCGCGATTTAAACATCTGTTTTGGTCTGCGGTGATGATACTGGTGCCGGCGGCGCTGATTATTATTCAGAACGATACCGGTACGGCGATCATGGTGATCATGTCGGGCATTTTCGTTGTGCTGCTCGCGGGCATACGCTGGCGTATCGTAATCGCCGGGTTTATTGCGTTACTGCTTGCGTCACCGGCGTGGTTTATTTTCCTGGCACAGGAGCATCAGAAGAATCGGATACTGACGTTTTTTAATCCCTACCGAGACCCAACCGGTGCCGGCTACAATATCATTCAATCGCAGATCGCCATTGGTTCGGGTGGACTATATGGCAAAGGCTGGGGGCAGGGTGCTCAGTCGCACTTGGATTTTATCCCTGAGAGCAATACCGATTTCATCCTCGCCGTCCTTGCAGAGGAGTTTGGCCTATTCGGAGTGTTGTTACTTATTTCGATGTATCTATTCGTGCTCGCGCGTGGCTGTTATATCGCCTACGCAGCGAATGATATGTTTAGTCGTTTGCTTGCCGGCAGCATTACCCTAACGTTCTTCTTTTACGTGTTCGTCAATATGGCCATGGTGTCGGGCTTATTGCCGGTGATTGGGCTACCGCTGCCGCTTATAAGTCGCGGTGGCACCTCGGTTGTCACGCTTTTTATCGGATTTGGCCTGCTTATGTCGATTCAAACCCATGGGCATGGTCGTGCAATCTAAGTCGTTGAATTAAAAGAATTTAATGTGGCTATATTGCTTCAAAAGACCGCTTGATTGCTATTTCTGCGCCGTATCTAGGTTAAGGTTCTTTGCTGCAGCTAAAATAATTGTCAGATTGGACGTTACTCTTCAGGTGCCTTTGGTTTTTCTGGCACACCTACAGTAGAGCCTGTTGAGACTAGCGAATCAATGAAGCTATTTAAAAGTCCAAACCTAGAGCGACGTGAATAGGGCAGTTACATGAATATGATTGTGAGTAGTGCGGTGCTGAGAATCTCGATAGTTTCGCCGATTTTACTGGCACTGATTGCCTGTAGCTCAGCGCCCGTGCCCGCACCTACCCCAGAGTCACCGAATGCGGGTCGCTACAGTATCTCGCAGGACCGAGCACCGACTCGAATTCTTGATCCTTCCTCAATTCCAGAAGTTATTCCAGAGCCGTTAAATCGCACCGGAGCAGGCAATCGTAGCCCCTATACGGTGTTGGGTAAGAGTTACCGAGTGCTGGCAACCGAAGAGGGTTACTTTGAACGTGGGGTGGCTTCCTGGTACGGCGAGAAATTTCACGGGCACAAGACTTCAAACGGAGAGGTGTTTGATATGTTTCTAGCATCGGCAGCACACAAGTCCCTGCCTATACCTAGTTTCCTGCGTGTCACGAATTTGGATAACAACAGAAGCATTGTAGTCAGAGTTAATGACAGGGGGCCCTTCCATGGCGATCGCGTTATCGACTTATCTTATGCGGCCGCTGTAAAGCTCGGTTACGCGGATAGAGGCACCGCTCGTGTACAGCTGGAATCGATAGTCGCAAGTGGCGCCTCTCGCGACCGCGGCGTCGCGACGACGAGCTCCACCCAAAACGAGACATTGCGGGCAATCTCTACCGCCAGTAAATATTTGCAGATAGGGGCATTCTCGGAACTCAGCACCGCTAGGGAAGTCTCAAGCAGGGTAGAAGAAATTACCAGCTTGCCCGTGTTTATCCGTTCGGTGAATACATCGAATAACAAAATTTTACACCGAGTAAGAGTCGGCCCAATTTCTGATTCTGGTCAAATCCAACGAGTTAGCCAAAGTGTTGTTGCCGCTAACTTGGGAAGCCCGTACACTGTTACCGAATAGCGTCGCCGCAACCGCTATCACCGAGTAACAGCCACGACCAGTTTCATCAATTGATTCGTCATTTCACAACTCATTACACTCAAACGAGACGGATTTATATGTCATCTTTTTCTATTTCATCACCTCCTAAAAATTCTGCGCCGCAAATGAGAGGCCTCTCTCTGCTGATGGTGGTGGTCATGTTTGCGAGCAATTTATCCGCCGCTGCACCGGCAATAATCCCAAGACCGCCGCAGATAGCTGGAACTAGCTATATCCTGATGGATGCAAAGACAGGGCACATTCTGATTGAAGAGAATGCCGATGAAGCACTTCCTCCGGCGAGCCTCACTAAAATAATGACCGCGTATGTCGCCGCCGAACAGATCATTAGTGGCAATCTAGCGCTGACTGATGAAGTGCATATCAGTGAGAAAGCTTGGCGTATGGAAGGTTCCAAAATGTTCATCGGCGTAGACACAATGGTCAAAGTGGAAGACCTGCTTCGCGGCATTATTATTCAATCTGGAAACGATGCCAGTGTGGCAATCGCCGAACATATTGCAGGAAGCGAAGAGGCTTTCGCGGACATGATGAATCAATACGCCGAGGTGCTTGGGCTGACGCAAAGCTTCTTCATGAACGTCAGCGGATTGGACACCGAGCTGTATTATAATACGATGTCGGCTCGTGATTTGGCCCTACTTGCGCAGGCCACGATTAACAATCATACAGAGTTTTATCCTCTGTATGCAGAACGGGAATTTACCTATAACGGTATTCGCCAGTCAAATCGAAATACTCTGTTATTCCGCGACCGCAATGTCGATGGAATGAAAACGGGTTGGACCGATGCAGCGGGTTATTGCCTTGTTGCTTCAGCTGAGCGTGATGGCATGCGACTGATTTCTGTGGTCATGGGCACCGTTAGTGAAGAAGCTCGAGCAATAGAGACACAGAAATTACTTACCTATGGTTTTCGCTACTATGAGACGCACAAGCTATATGATGCGAACCAAGTGCTGACTAACGTGCCTATTTATTCTGGTGCGCAGAATTCTGTAGACTTGGGTATCGAAGAAGAAGTTTATATTACTATTCCAAGAGGCCAGGCAGAGGCAATGACTGCTACTGTGGATGTAGATGAGGTAATTCGAGCGCCACTCAGCGATAGGCAGATCATGGGTGAGGTTCGGGTGGTTCTGGATAATAATATCCTCTATCAGGGCCAAGTGGTTTCCATGCAGGCTGTGGAACAGGGTGGCCTTCTTAAACGTTTCGTCGATTGGATAACTCTAATGTTCAGTAATCTGTTTTCGGGGTAGGTGATGTCGAAAGAGCTGGACCCAAATACTGTGATGGATCCCCCCAAGATTGAATTCCCCTGCGATTACCCGATCAAGATTATTGGCGTGGCGAGTATCGAATTTCAAGCCGAGATTGTCACGATCGTAGAAAAACACGCTGGGGAAATCTCCTCGGATTTAATCGAGTTACAGGTTAGTAAGAAAAACACCTACGTATCGGTAAGAATAATTATCACGGCGACAGGCGTAGATCAATTGCAAAGACTCTTCGACGACTTGAAGACGCACGAAAGTGTGAAGATGGTCTTATAAAGTGATACTCACCAACTATAAACACTTCAATGCAGAATCAAGTTCAGGTGAGCATCCGCCGTTAGTCGTCCGCAGATTGGGGTTGCAGGAATATGAGCCAATCTGGAAATCCATGCGTTACTTGGTTGAACAGGCCAAGCCAGATCGCGTTGATGAAATTTGGCTGCTGAGCCACAAGCCGGTCTTTACTCAAGGTCAGGCAGGCAAAGCGGAACACATCCTAAGCCCAGCTCAAATTCCTGTCGTGCAGATAGACCGTGGTGGTCAGGTTACGTATCACGGGCCGGGCCAATTGGTAGTGTACCTATTGCTGAATATGAAACGCCGGAAGATGGGTGTACGCGACTTAGTCGACCTTATCGAGAAGGCAATCATTCAGGCTCTCCAGGAATTTGGCATAGCGGCGGGCAATAGGGTCAAGGCTCCTGGTGTGTACGTGAATGATGCTAAAATAGCGGCCTTGGGACTGCGTATACGCAATGGTTGGA
Source organism: Gammaproteobacteria bacterium (assembly GCA_016762975.1). Lineage (GTDB taxonomy): Bacteria > Pseudomonadota > Gammaproteobacteria > Pseudomonadales > Pseudohongiellaceae > UBA9145. Next base: position 10,809 of record JAESUV010000047.1, read on the forward strand.
GCTACCACGGCTTGAGCCTAAATGTGCAGATGGACCTTGAGCCATTCTCGCGCATCAACCCATGTGGCTATGAGGATCTAACCGTTACGCAGATCGCCGACCATGTGCCTGATACTGACACGCTTATGCAGAAGGTGAGTAGAGTGCTCAGTAATAAATTGCTGAGTGAATTGGGTTATATTGAATATTACAAATCCGATTGATTGAGATACTAATCTAATGGTTGAAAGAAAACGCAGAAATACATTGGTAGAAGGAGAACAACTTCTACGAATTCGACTGATTGAGATACTGATCTAATGGCTGAAAGAAAACGAAGAAATACATTGATAGAAGGAGAAAAGCTTCTACGAATTCGACTGAGTGAGATACAAATCTAATGGCGGAAAGAAAGCGAAGAAATACATTGGTAGAAGGAGAAAAGCTTCGAGGCGCGGATAAGGTTCGCCGCATCCCAGTGAAGGTCATTCCCACCACAGAGCTTCTTAGTAAGCCTGCTTGGATTCGCGTAAAGATTCCCGCCTCTCCGAAGATCAATCACATCAAGAAGACGCTAAGAGAGCATAAGCTTGCGTCAGTCTGTGAGGAGGCTTCCTGTCCGAATCTAGGAGAATGCTTTAGCAACGGCACCGCCACATTCATGATTATGGGTGATATTTGTACGCGTCGTTGCCCATTTTGTGATGTAGCCCACGGGAAACCAAAACCTCTCAATGAAAATGAGCCAATTGAGCTTGCTTCTGCCATCAGCGAAATGGGTTTGAGCTACGTGGTGATCACATCTGTGGACCGCGATGATTTGAAAGACAGTGGTGCRCAACATTTTGCCAACTGCATTAGCGAAACRCGCAGGTTSAATCCAGACATCCAAGTWGARGTGCTGGTGCCAGATTTTCGCGGCAGAATGGAAATTGCTCTAGACATTCTTAAGGAAACGCCRCCGGATGTGTTCAATCACAATYTGGARACGGTGCCYAGATTGTATAAGAARGCCCGRCCMGGTGCCGACTATGCCTGGTCCCTAGAATTACTCAAGAGATACAAAGCCCTCAAGARAKCWGTTACGACAAAGTCTGGATTGATGCTCGGYCTGGGCGAGACYCTTAGTGARGTGAAACARGTAATGGATGATMTGTATGCTCACAACATTGACATGGTGACTCTGGGACAATATTTACAACCATCGAGGGATCATCTCAAGGTAGAACGTTTCGTGCATCCTGATGAATTCGAAGAGCTGCGTCTCTATGGAGAGAAACTGGGGTTTAAGCATGTTGCTAGCGGGCCTTTAGTGAGATCTTCCTATCATGCCGATAAGCAGGCTCAAGGTAAAAAAGTCTGAGGGTGCCCTGGCCCCGCTACCCTTTTTGAATTGCTCGTAAAGGCGGTCATGAACACCACGTTAAAAAAGATCATCCTCTGTATATCAGCGTTTCTTGTCGCTGTGTCGATGGTGATATTTATAGCCCAGAATCCCGCTCGTATTGGCAATGAGCCACTGTTTATTCGAGCTGCGTTCTTGTCGTTAGCTATAGTGGCGGCGTTAATCGCAGCCTATCCTTTTAATCCGCTTTTTTCTGGAAGACCGGGGATATACACGGCGACTGTTTGCGCTCCAGCGCTAATTCCAGTGCTAGTGTATTATTTTATCTTGCTACCTAATCAGGCTGGAATCGGCCTAACCGGGGAGCAGGTTAGCAACGAGTTCATTACCGACAGCTCCAGTAATGGAATTATCGAGGTGGGGTTCAGCTACCCGATCTATACACCTGCACTGCGCTTAGGAAATCTTGAGCTGTTTACGAAGCAGGTTAATGTGTTTCTAAGAATGACCGATGGCGATGGCGAAGCTGTGTTGTTTAGAGCTGTGAGAAAACGAATTCCCGGCTCAAGCCTCAGCGTCGAGTCCACAGTACAGGGCATGTTAAGTGAATCTGCAGGTTATGAATTTATTCCCATAGAGATACCGCCTACTAGCAGTGTAACTACACGTGTTGCCTTTATCATAAGTAGTTTAGATGAGGGAGTTAATTTTGCCGATGCACTGGATAAAACCTCGCAAGCGAGATTTGAATTACGTGATCCAGAAAATGGCGTCCTGCTATTGGATTTTCCCCTCACGAGGATTTAGCGGTAACTCCTTCAATCGCGGTCAACCGATCGTAACCTTGACGTCATCTCAATAAATAATTCAATTCTTCTACACTTAGTTTTGCGAGTGCTGCTCATTTATTAAGTGCTGCTCGCTTATAAAGAGGCAGGCAATCCGGTTTAGGCGTCATCCTCGGGGTCTGACTGGATTGTTCTGCCTTTTTTTCTAAGTTGTTACTAAGCAATTTCTAACAGGAAGTTGCGTGCTAATAGGAAGTAACGTACTAACAGAAAGTAACGTGCTAACAGAAAGCAATAGAGCTTATAGATAGTTAAGCGCGTAGAGAAAGCCCCAGAAGAAAAGCCGCAATGAGCAGCCATTAGTCTAAGCTCAGAATTTGCACTCGTTTAGTTCCAGCAATAAGTAGCAATGGAAGTGCGATAATAGCGTTGCCGATCAGCAGTGATGTTATTGTCGAATTCAGATCGAGCAATAATAGACAAGGCACTAGAAATACCAGGCGTATTATCTCCAGAGTAAGTGCGAATTCCTTTCCTTCCAGCCAGAGGCCAATAACAAAGAATGAAAAAAACAGATAGGTCACCGCCAAGCTTACTAGCAAGTAACTAAGTGATGCTGCGCCGAGCAGCACGGCTAAACTAAGAATGACAGTAAAGAGAAACTGGGCGAAGGTATAGGTTAGGCTGAAAGTAGATATTGCTGGGTCGAATCGCGCCGTTTTCTCGACAGCCTCAATACCGAGTTTGCAGTGGCTCTGTTGTAGCTCGGCTCGCCAACCTGGCGGCTTGAACAAGAGTTTTAGTTTATTGCCTATCCCAGGCACTGTCAGAAAGTCTTGGCTAAGTCTCCAATACACGTGCACGTTGGCCCAAATAGGGTTCCAGCTATTCAATGGTTTACGCAGACCGAAGACGGCAGTCTCTTCTGCAAGTTCCTCCTGAAAACTGCCGAACATCCTATCCCACAGAATGAACACGCCGCCGTAGTTTCTATCAACATAAATTTTATTTCGAG
>JAESUV010000048.1 GCA_016762975.1 Gammaproteobacteria bacterium
ATGCCGATTGGTTGTCGGCACAAACCGGTCAAAACTATCGCCTCCCCACTGAGGCCGAATGGGAATACGCAGCAAAGTCTGGATCGAATACCAATTACCCATGGGGAAACACTATCCAAATGGATCGAGCAAACTGCGAGACCTGTAAAACTGAGGGTGGCGAGATCGGTACAATTGAGGTTGGGACCTATGCGGCGACCCTGAGTGGTTTGCATGATATGCACGGCAATGTTTGGGAATGGGTTCAAGACTGTGCGCATGATGGATACGCAGGGGCACCGATTGACGGTAGTGCTTGGGAGACTGATCCTGCGTGCTCAAGAATTTTACGCGGCGGAAGCTGGAACAGCACTTCATATCAATTACGCTCTTCCTATCGAAATTGGCGACCGGCTAATGAATCAGCAAGTAATATTGGCTTTAGACTTGTGCGAGAAAATTGAACGATAGCCGGCAATGAGTTAAGCAAGAGAAAAAAGATAACTGGATGTGGGAGAGAATTCCCTGCTGCTAGATTGAATTATTTGGAACTGCCTATGCATGTCAATTGGATYGCAAACATCGAGAAGCCCAGMTACTGCCTGCTAGTAGCAACTTTTGTTTCGGTTTTCTCATMCACTGTTGCTGCACAAAGCATACTCGGCGATCCGACTTAYGGGTCTGTWACTCTCGTCGCTGGTTTTAGTCCTGACCCGCAAGTTAGAAGCATTAGTGCTGGRGGTAGTTCTCARTTTTCTTCTTGTACTGGGTACTTTTCTGAGTCACCGGATTTCAATGTTARCTAYGAGTCAGGTGCTTTTGATCTTGGRATTTTCGCGAAGTCRGGCGTAGATACTACTCTAGCAATAAACAYGCCTAACGGAGATTGGRTCTGTAGCGATGATTCTGACCATWTGGCCGGYAAYMATCCTGGTGCGCTAATAGAGAGCCCGCAAAGTGGTYTGTATAATATTTGGGTYGGAGTGTATTCAGAGGRTGATGCATTTGAGATGGCGAACCTCGCGATAACAGAATTGGCTACTGCKGATTGGGATGGMRSGGTGCTWRMGGAAAACACCCTGCAGCAAAGTGGATTRAATATYTCCGSCGCTCCTACCTACGGCGCAATTAGCTTAGTCGCGAGCTTTAGTCCGGATCCWAATGTRCATGACGTAATTGCTGGAGGAAGCGTTGGCGGAGTTGAGTGTGCTGGATATTTCTCTTCTCAACCCAATTTGAATCTGAACTACACCGCGGGTAATTTCAATCTAGGAATTTTCGCTAAAGCAGATGAGGACACGACCATCGCCATCAATGATGCGAGCGGCGCGTGGATATGCAATGACGACTCTGAGTATATGTCCGCTTCGAATCCGGCGGTCTTGCTAGAGARCCCTRCAAGYGGGCTCTACAACATCTGGGTTGGCACCTTCTCMGAAGGTGTCTCGCYATTGACGCAGTTGGTCATCACTGAGCTGGCAACYRAKAGCTGGAATACCGTTGWCCTAGATGGAGAWARTTCTCAAGCCSARGAYCTGAATATTGCAGGTGATCCKAATTTCGGCACTGTAGAGCTACAGAGCGGCTTTACAGGCGRYCCTCACAGCACCGRYATTTTGGCTGGWGGCAGTATCGRATCTAGCCATTGCAGCGGTTATTTTTCTATTGCGCCAGACTTAAACCTGAATTGGCAGTCCGGYGATCRGRCTCTAGGTTTTATCGCACAGTCCGAAGGYGATACCACCATGGTGATAAACGATCCGAGTGGTAATTGGTTTTGTAATGATGACTCAGATTTTCTCAACAACAGCAGTGCCGCAATTTTATTCGATAACCCGACCAGCGGCATCTACAATATCTGGATCGGAACTTATGGCAGCGAAACAGCGTTAAGCTTAGATGCTCAGTTACTTATAACGGAACAAGCTACCGACTCCTGGAATACGCTAGGGATGAACACTGATGAACAAGATACGGTAGATTTCGTGGATTCAAATGATAACGTTGCTGATGACACGACTTCTATTGATAGGGTTGACGATAGTGGCCCAGTTAATAGCAGAGTGCAATTTGGTCGCAAGAATAATTAGTCCAGATACAGAAGTTACACATTCCGAAATTGAAAAAGCCAACTATGAAAAATTCTACAAAGTTTCGACACCTTCTCGCTTACCGTTTTCCTACTTGCTTACTTTTGCTCGCTTTTCATGGTTCTTCATCGGCGATTCCAGATGTTGATCGAATCGAAAGTTCGATAGTTCGTGTGGTAATCGGTGGGCATGGCACTGGCTGGGTTGTTAGTCCTGGTGTGGTTGCCACGAATTGGCATGTCACCGACGGCARCACGAGCTTTGAAATATATCCAGCWGGCACCGACAGAGAGTACAGGGGTGAATTAATTTGGCAGGGCAACTCCGATCGTGACATAGGRCTGATCAGCGTCCCCGGTCTTGATCTAACGCCGTTTAAATTGCGTACAGGTGATGCTATTCGTGGCAGTGATTCCTATACCGTTGGGTTTCCGGGTCTTGGCGACGATTTAACCGGTCGCGCCAATCTGAATGTGAGTGTCTATGGTGGCACGATTGCACTGGTGACCGAAAATGTAGCGGGAGTTAGAATCATCCAGCATACTAATATTGTAAATGCTGGAAACTCGGGAGGGCCACTACTCGATGATTGTGGACGAGTGCTTGGCCTCACCACTTGGGGAGTCGAGAATGAGCAGTACTCGGCGGATTTCATCTGGGCGTCGGTGCACGTTGCCGAACTAGCGAATCAATTGGACACATTGGGCATTCCGTATGAGACCGACAATTCACCCTGCGCAACTGGTGGTGTATCTGCGGCTGGCGAAGAAGCGCTGGCGGGGCTAGGTTTCCTACAAGATCAGTTGCAGGATCAGATTGGCGATCAGGAAGGCGCTATGGAGTCGCTTGAACAATTGGTTAGGAATTGGGGGCTTGCCCTGGGAGCCATTTTGGCTTTGACGCTTGCGTTAGCATTGCGAAAACCTCGCCAACAGTTGGTTCGCGTATATGACGAGATGAGTCGCCGAATTGGCGCGCCAGGAAAAGTCGCCAGTGCAAGCGGATCATTGAAATCGAAGTCGGTCTCTGGGAGTCATAGCAGTACTGCTGGAATCGTTCTTTCAGGATTTACCAATGGGTCAATCGCCTTTCGTTTCGAATTTGGTATGGAATCCCTAACGCAAGTTAAAGGACTAAGTGTCGGTCGCTCCAATGAACTAGCAGATTTCGTATTAGCAGACGAGCAGATATCACGCAGGCATTTTCGGATTTCCTTGAAGGACAAGAAAATTCATATCGAAGATTTGAACTCCTCCAATGGCACCTATGTTAATGGGCAACTTATCGCTGCGTTCAGACCGCGTGTGCTTAATGTAGGCGATCGGCTGAAGGTAGGTGCTACAGAAATCGCCGTCTCTACTGCGTAGTTAGTGCGCGCGTATCCCTCTACGCCTCTTCGATCTGATTCAAAACAAGCTAATAGGCAATAAACTATTCTCAGGTTGTGAGAACCAAAGTAGACGACACTGATAACTTAGCAACTTAGCAACTTAGCAACTTAGCAACTTAGCGAAGTTTCGTGTTTTTTCCTATGGCCGAAGAGTTTTTATAAATGGGGTCAGAATGTGCTGTACCTGCTAGATGCTGTGAGAGTTGGGTGAGGCCTGCGGTCATGAAGCAAAGCTTCATGCAGGTTGAACGACCCGCCAAGGGCCGCTCCATGACATCCTGTCATCGCGGCATTCGTGCGTCCTTGCACATCAAGGCGGGGCTGGGGCCAAATTACTCACCCCGTTGGGGCCGCTTTGCGGTCCAAATTGCTAGCGCACACGTCATTCATTCCCTATCTTCTGAGTGCCCCTAATATTCCTGCTACTATACGCTCGGTCTGGGCCAACGAGTGGCAGCGAGGGGCAATGAGCAAGGCAATTTTAGGGATATCTGCTTTCTATCACGATTCTGCCGCAGCGCTGATTGTGGACGGTGAAATAGTCGCCGCCGCTCAAGAGGAGCGGTTCAGCCGTGTGAAGCACGATCACCGGCTTCCATTACAGGCTATAGAGTATTGCCTCGATCACGCGGGATTGAAGCCGGAAGATCTCGCCCATGTGGGTTTTTACGACAAGCCGTTACTCAAGTTCGAACGTTTATTGGAAACCTATCTGGCCTACGCGCCTAGGGGATTTCCGTCGTTTCTTAAGGCGATACCCCTGTGGTTGAAACAGAAGCTGTACATACCTCGCGAGATCCAACGTGGCTTAGGTGGGGCTTACCGCAAGCGCCTCGTGTTTACTGAGCACCATGAGTCTCACGCCGCTAGCGCATTCTTTCCCTCTCCCTTCGAGGAGGCTGCAGTACTTACCATGGATGGAGTCGGTGAATGGGCTACGGCCAGTTTTGGCGTAGGGCGTGGCAACCGCCTCGAGCTAAGCCACGAATTGCACTTCCCGCATTCGTTGGGTCTGCTGTATTCCGCGTTCACCTATTTCTGCGGTTTCCGTGTCAATTCCGGGGAATACAAACTGATGGGCCTGGCACCCTATGGTGAGCCACGCTACGCGGATCTGATTCTGACCAATATTCTCGACGTCAAAGACGATGGCTCGTTTCGCATGGACATGTCCTACTTCAATTACTGTCAGGGACTTACGATGACCTCCGGGAAAATGGAGCAGCTGTTTAACGGCCCGCCTCGAAGTGCCGAGGGGCCCCTGACCGCGCGTGAGATGGACATCGCGGCGTCAATCCAACAGGTGACCGAGGAGATCGTACTGCGCATGGGCCGACATGTTCATGCAAAAACCGGAATGCGCAATCTCTGTCTGGCCGGCGGTGTGGCGCTGAATTGTGTCGCGAACGGAAGGCTGCTGCGGGAGGGGCCATTCGACGATATCTGGATTCAACCCGCTGCAGGAGATGCCGGCGGCGCTATCGGTGTGGCCCTTTTCATCTGGCATCAGTTACTGGATAGAGAGCGTCATCCCAAGTCCAGCGATTCACAGTCCGGTTCCCTCTTGGGCCCCCGATTTGCGGAAGTAGACATACAGCATTATCTTGACGGCATAGGCGCGCCCTATACCGCCTACGATGATGACGACTCGCTATGTGCTGCAGTGGCAGATGAACTGGCGACGGGTAAAGTGGTGGGCTGGTTTCAGGATCGCATGGAATTCGGTCCAAGGGCTCTAGGTGCTCGTAGCATACTCGGTGATGCGCGCCGAGAAGATATGCAATCAGTTATGAATATGAAGATCAAGTACCGAGAATCGTTCCGGCCGTTTGCGCCCTCAATACTCGAAGAGCGGGCAGCTGATTATTTCGAGATGCTTCCGGGCACACAGAGTCCTTACATGTTACACGTGGCGCCTATTAGTGCTTCAAAGCGCAGTTTGGCAATCGATGATGAAGAGCATGTCGGATTGGATCGGCTACAGCAGCCTCACTCTGAGATACCCGCTGTGACACATGTGGACTATTCGGCTCGTGTTCAAACAGTCGACCCTATCCGTCATGGGCGCTATCGTACGTTGCTGGAACATTTCGACGCGAAGACGGGTTGTCCGATTCTCATCAATACTAGTTTTAACATACGCGGTGAGCCCATTGTTTGCACGCCGCAAGATGCATACCGTTGCTTCTTGGCGACTGAGATGGACTGCCTAGTGCTGGAAAAATTGGTACTGCATCGACACGATCAGCCCCAAATGAAAACGCAAGACGTAGAGCGCTACAAGGCGCAATTCAAACCAGACTGAGACTCGATATACGATGGCTTTGATTGACATCAAGTGGGCACCAACGACACGCGAACTACGAGTATTTGCTGTGCTGTGGTTCGTCTTTTTCGGATTGCTGGGAGTTTGGCTACAGAGTAGAGGGTACTCGCAAACCTCGATTGCGAGTTTGTGGACAGTGGCTTTTACGGGTGGGATCTTGGGTCTATTATTTCCGGCGTTGTTGCGCCCGGTTTACCTGCTCTGGATGGGGTTGGCATTTCCGATTGGCTGGCTCGTGTCCCATCTGATCCTCGGCCTCGTCTATTTCGCCCTACTCGCACCCATCGGTCTGCTAATGCGTATGACGGGGCATGACCCGCTTGGACTGAGGCTAGGTCGTGTTGAAACTTCTTATTGGACTGAAAGGCCAACTGAAACGAAAGCAAGTCGCTATTTCCGTCAGTATTAAGGATGAGAATATGAAGGACGACAAAGCACGCAAAAATACAACGGATGTTGGAGATCAGTTTGAGCGCGAGTCGCAGCAGAGCCAAACTGGCCTAGTTGCGGAATTCTTCTCCTATCTGCGTCATAACCGCAAATGGTGGTTAGCGCCGATAGTGTTTGCGTTGCTGCTGTTGGCGGGACTGGTATGGCTGGGTGGTACCGCTGCTGCGCCTTTCATTTATACCTTATTCTGAGGCGGTGCCTAGCCTAGGCGGTGTTGCACCTGCTCACCGATTGTCGAAATTTTTGCAGCGATGCTGCTCATTTAGTGGTTACTTGTCAGGTTTCTTTACAGTCGGAGTTTTCCTACGCCATTTAAATAAGCTAATTAATTGAAATTAATGAATATTTATACACTGGCCTAATCTTTGCATAATTATATGCACAGCACTGATTATTAGTGTTTGACAGGTAGATCGTCCGCACAGCGGGTTTAATATCCACCGAAAGTCAGAAGTTCACTACTATGTATAATTTAGGAATAATGAATATGAAATTATTAAATCGCAGGCTAATTACGGGCTTGGGGGCATTGCTCCTGAGTTTAAGCTCTGCCGCTACCTACGCTGGGCCATTGTCTCTTTGGGCCGCCGATGGATGGACATTGATGTCCGATCCCGCTCAGGACGGCATAATTGGACCCGGTGGCGGTGGCCAGCAATTCGATGCCGAGGGCCTGTATTTCAAACAGTCCGGTAGCCTTCTAAGCATAGGCCTGCAATCGGGTTTCAATCTAATAACAGGTTACGAAAGCCATGCTGCTAGCCCGGGGGACTACTATGCCGGTGATCTGGCCTTGTCCTTTGATGGCAGTGCAGGTCCTACAGGTTTTGAATACGGCTTGGACTTCGGCCTGCTTACCAAAGACTATCAGCTGGACTTAGTCGATATGGGCAGCACTACGGGCATCGACCCAGCTGGATTCTACTCAGTTAGCTCCTGGAACAATGACGTTTACTCTGGTCACACAAGTTCGAATCCTTTTGCCATCGACGGTGGCGCTCTGCTTAGCAGCTTTTCATCCAATGCGTCCGGTTCCGGTGTCGTGGGTGGTGAAACGAGCTACTACCGTACAGTGACTTTCGATATAGGCAGCCTTGGGTTGTCTGGAATCACCGATTTGGATGCACACTGGACAATGAGCTGCGGCAACGACGTTATCAACGGTAGCGGCACACTCACCTCAGTACCAGAGCCTTCTATGTTGGCGCTAATGCTGGGAGGTTTGATGGGCATGGGCTGGATTGGTCGCCGAAAGAAACGCGCAACAGCCTAAGGCATTTGAATCACGAAGCGGCCCTCAGGGCCGCTTTTTTTTGCATGGAATAAGTGGGTAGTGATTATCAGTTGAACGTTTGTGCTAGCTTAGCCGCCACGTAACGGTGTCCTTCAGGGGTCAGGTGGCCGTCATTGGGATAGTACATCAGACGAATATCCGCCTCGGATTCGGTCGCCATAACTGCCATCAGGTCCACATTGTCGATGCTGCGACGTTCAAGCAGAGCCATGACAGACTGCCTGAGATATTCCTGATAGTGATGCGAAACACCATTGGGATTAACCATGGCATCCCTTCCTGGGAGCAGAACTACGGTTAGACCTGAACCCGACTGCGCAATTTCTTGAGCTATGTCATCCAGCAGCACAGCAAACAACTCTAGTGCGGGTGTAAGATTGCGCTCCAGCACCGGACGTAATTCGTCCTCGTCGTATTGCCTATCGGATGCGATCGTGGTCACCAAGCGACCGAGCGAAGTGCCCGCAAATGCACTGTCCTGTATCGTGAATCCCTCCAACACTACAGAGCTCAAGGTCGTGGATCTCAGCAGCGCCGGTTTGGGGACTAGCGGAACCGGAGAGTTTGAAAGTTCAAGGCGGCCATTCTCAAGACGGAAAAATGGTTTGGCCTGTTCTGCCTGCAGAGGGTAGGGCAGGGTGTTGTCCAGCAAGTCGTTGGCCAAATACACCACCAGCATCACGCCAACCGATGAATCGTCCGGAATAATTTGGCGCAGGAGCAACAGTTGCTGGTCGGTACTCGTCCCCGGAATGCCATAATTGCGGAAAGTATTGACTCCCATAGCATTCAGCTGGGATACGAAAGTTTGTTCGTCTTCAACGCCGAATCCGAATGTAAAACTGTCACCGAGTACTGCGTATTGACGCGCGTCGCCGTCGACCGTGCCTTCGCTCTGTATTCGGAATCCATCGGGGCCGATGTTATAGATACTGTGGTAGTCGTGATGGGTGTGTTGGCCAGTCCATCCCGGGCTGAGCGCCCAACCGAGCTGGGAATGATAGCGGATGAGACCCGGATCCATGGTCTGACACTGAATACGTTGGAAGTAGATATCCAGACCCCATTCCGCAAACATCAGCGCCATGGCTGTGCCTAGGATCAGGCTCAGGGCCGCGAATAGCTTTTCACGGCGAGGCGATATTGTCGGGCCGGTGTCGCTAGGGTTCATGCGCTTGTCTCTCAAGGATATAGGGTCGTTGACTATGCCCGTTATGATAGAGCGGTGGGAACTCAGTTGATAGGATTACTAGAGGTTGCACATTTTTCCTTACAAAATGCATCAAGCACTGTAATGCGGGAATCCCTGCATACGCATGAGTGCAGGAATTTTTTATGAGTCGCTGGAAAGGCTGCCAATGACCGGTCACATCTGACTCATCTTTTCGCTGAGCCAAAAGCAATCCCAACTCAACCCTTTAAATGACCTGAAGAATTAATCAGCTCAAATCATATTTTCTCTATACGGTTCCTTTCGGGACAACTTTTCGCAGTCCAAAACCCTATGCGATTGGTCAAGCTAGATGCTAAATGGGATTGGTGGATAGTGATGGTTTTCACTTTCTATGAACTTCAGGCCAATATTGGGCACAAAGCAGATAGGATCAGCAATTAGCGTTATTTAACCACGTGACGTACTCATGTTGATCTGGCAATCTATACAGATCGCAATCCATTAACGAATCACCACACCTGGAGAAAGCATGATTTACACCAGTCTTCTTGCTGATATCACTGTACCGGAAACGCTATTAACGCCATTTGTCTTGCGGCATGCGCAGCGGCTTTCAAGCGAGCCAGCGCTGGTAGAGGGGAGTACAGGGCGCTCGCTGACTTACGCAGAACTCACAGAGCAAGTGAAAGCCTTAGCGGGCGGCCTCCAGCAACGCGGCTTTGGTAAAGGGGATGTGCTCGCCATAATGGCGCCCAATGTTCCGGAGTATGCAGTGGCATTTCATGGAGCCGCGTGGGCGGGTAGCACCGTCACTACAGTTAACCCCACCTATACGGCCCATGAAGTGAAACATCAGCTGAAAGATTCTGGTGCAAAATTACTGATCACTGTTTCGATGTTTCTCGCCGTGGCGAAAGAAGCTGTTGAAGGGACCGATGTTGAGGAAATCTTCACTATCGATCCTAGCGATGTTGCATCACTCGCATCGCTAGCTGGCGAACCATTGCAAGATCAGGTAGAAGTCTCTCCTGATGACATTGTGGCATTGCCCTATTCTTCTGGAACGACGGGATTGTCTAAGGGTGTCATGTTGAGCCATCGAAATCTTGTGGCAAATTTGCTTCAAACCGCTGTAATGTTACCTGTCGAAGAAGGCGAAACGGTTCTTTCTTTCCTGCCGTTTTTTCATATCTATGGTATGCAGGTACTAATGAATAGTGCTCTATCACAGGGTGGTAAGGTAGTGACGATGGCGCGCTTTGATTTGGAGCAATTCCTCCAACTCTTGCAAGATCATAAAGTGGTTCGAGCGTTTGTAGCGCCACCTATCGTACTTGCTATGGCCAAACATCCGATGGTGGACAATTATGACTTGAGCTCGTTGCAGTCTGTTTTCAGTGGTGTCGCCCCTTTAGGTGCTGAACTTGCCAAAGAAGCAGCGACTCGTCTTGGCTGCGAGGTGGTTCAGGGATACGGAATGACGGAGTTATCTCCAGTGAGTCATGCTACACCAGCAGGGCGATTCAAGCCCGGCACGATTGGTATTTTAGCGCCTTGTACGATGTGTCGCATTGTAGATCCTGAATCCGGGCAAGACCTTGATATCGGTGAAGATGGCGAGATTTGGGTGAAAGGGCCGCAAGTGATGCCAGGTTACTTGAATAACGCCGAGGCCACTGCGGCAACGATTGATGAAGATGGCTGGTTGCATACAGGTGATGTAGGTCATGTAGATGAAGATGGCCATTTTACGATTGTTGATCGCCTCAAAGAACTTATCAAATTTAAAGGGTTCCAAGTGCCGCCAGCGGAATTGGAAGCCTTATTGGTAACTCACCCTGCTATAGCGGATGCCGCGGTGATTGGTATTCCCGATGATGAAGCAGGTGAATTACCTAAAGCCTTCATAGTCCTTAAAGAAGGTGAGTCGACGCCAGCGGAAGAGATTCAGCGATTCGTGGCGGACAAAGTTGCAAGCTATAAACAGATACGCATAGTTCAGTTTGTGGATTCAATTCCCAAATCGGCTTCAGGAAAAATTTTACGGCGGCTGCTTCGTGATCAATCTTGAGTTATTCATCTAGAGTTATTAAATTGATGTGAAGAAGTGGAATTTCATACTCACTTCTCCCCAAGGACAAACATGAAAAATCCCGATCAAAGCCAACGTTTCCTTTTTGAGGACCACCCTATACGTGGACAACACGTTTCATTAGATCAATCATGGAAAGAGATTGCTCAGCAAGGAGGATTGGAGGGGAGGGGGTTAAGCTTATTAGGAGAGGCGTTGGTAGTAGTTGCTCTATTGGTGGACACCCTTAAGATCGATGGAAGCATCACCCTGCAGATTCGCGGTACCGGGCCACTGGAGCTGCTGGTTGTGGAAGCAAACTCTAAGCATGAAATCAGAGGCACTGCTAGGCAAGCAGGTAAGATTGATGAGCAAATGGAACTCCAGCAGATATTTGGTAGTGACGTTTTAGTGATCACTATTAAAACGGCAGGTGCTGAGCCCTATCAAGGAATAGCACCACTGCGTGGCATCAATCTGTCCGGCGCCTTGGAGCATTATTTCGCCACATCCGAACAGCTACCGACACATCTTTGGTTGGCCTGCGACGATAAAAATGCGAGTGGCATGTTAATTCAAAAAATGCCGGGAAAACTGAAAGATGACGATGCATGGGATCGCGTACTGCATTTAGCTTCCACCGTAACCGATGAAGAATTGCAAAGACTGTCTTTAGATGATCTGTCGCAGCGACTTTATAGTGAAGAAACATTGAGACTCTTCGACCCTCACGCTATCAGRTTTTCTTGCAGTTGCTCGCGGGAACGCACCGCTGGGATGTTGCTTTCTCTGGGCAAAGACGAGGCRGATGACATACTTGAGAAAGAGGGARAGATATCTGTAAGYTGCGAGTTTTGCARTGCGARYTACAGCTTCRATAAAGTAGATRTTGAGCAGGTATTTGTTGAWGGTGGGGCAGCTGTGCCGATTGCTACAATTCACTAGTGAAGTTGCATAGTGSCGATARTAATTTGGGATTTCTATTGTGAGAGTCGGGTGCATGAACCCATCATTAGRCTGGTCAAAGCGAGTARCGGTACAATTTTCATCGGCAACWCCATCRCGCTWAGWAAAAYCCGARAYTGGYTTAGACTYTTGTTGTTTAAYAAAAGAAGTGAGCGYTTTCCACTAAAMCCTWYRATCTATTACCGYKGTGGCACTGGCTAGGCTACTTAAYGAGTCTCTCTGGAGTCACTTCATTTTGGTAGTTCAGTACTGGGGAAAAGTCCTGCGTCAMGGTAGCACCKGTGATGATCGMGTTGGCTARTTGCGCTATTCCAGGGGCGGCCTGCACTCCATAGCCTCCCTGCCCGGCGAGCCAGAAGAAGTTTTTTAGCCGTGGGTCGAAGCCAACTACAAAATTTCGGTCCGGAGCAAATGTGCGYAGACCGGACCAGCTGTGACTAACGYGTTTGATGTCTARTGATGTGGCTTTCTGGAAACGGTCTATAGCGATGGCGATATCGATCTCGTCYGGCTGTGCATCGCAAGGAWCGCARGRYGTTTCATCAGCGGGGGACACCARTATTTKYCCAGCATCGGGTTTAAAGTAAAACTGCTCYTCAACATCCACCACTARCGGCCAGTTGCTAATATCCATATYCAGTTCASGGTYGTCAGATTGGTTGGGATCTATRAGTACTGCKGTGCGTTTCATGGGCTGCAAGCCAAGYTTCGTTACYCCGGCCAATTCGGCAACAACATCTGCCCAGGCRCCSGCAGCATTTACTAGGATAGGTGTAGATATAACYTGGCTTTCGGTTTGCAGTGACCAGACACCACGAYTGTAGTGCAGCGCCTCTACCTTTTGYYTGCACATCAATTGTCCGCCACGCTTCTTGAACCAGCGAAGATAYCCTTGCAGTATCGCGTCAACATCYAAGTCTCCGCCTAGGCYATCACTCAGCCCRGCAGCTACATAYTCGCGATCCAATATGGGTACCTKSGAACARGCCTCGATTGCGGAGAGTGAGCATAATAGTGGTATTTCTTTCTCCATCTCCTTKAGTTGTGTAAGTTGATCKTTCCTCGCGATAAAGAGGGTATCTCTCGAGCGAATAAGCTCTGCTTCTGAAAAGRCTTCGGGAGGCTTGCGGTAGAAGTGCTCACTAGCAGCGGTTATTCCTCTAACAACGGCGTTGCCATATGACGGAGCAAAGAATGCAGCGGAACGTCCAGTGGCATGAAAGCCAGGATGTGCTTCCATATCTAKTAGSAGCACCTTCGCATTCGCTGCRAGCTCTGCTGCTACTGAACTGCCGGCGATACCTGCGCCTACAACTACGATGTCAAATTCTACTGTCATTAAATATTACTTCTCATGAGGGTAGTGCCGTATCACTCTTTTCTCGGTAGCGTATTAGTAGTACACCGCGGGTCAACAGTGGTAGCACTACGATTCCAAGGAACAGGTAGGTAGCATAGGTATAGCCTTGGCCGATCAGATTCACGATGCCTACCGCATCAGCAGCGAATATGGCGATAACCATAAAGCCTATTGATACGGCCGGGCGCATGGCGCGCGGCATCTCAGCCCTGTGCTCTTGAAATACATGACTTATACGTTCGTTAACAGAATGTAAGAAGGCAGCGCCGGTTTCTATAAAGGTGCCAAATATTACTAACTGAAAGAATACAAGCGCGGCGGGGGCTTGCAGTTGATTGAGTAAATAGTTGATTGGCAGAGCCTGCTCGTTTACCTCAGGGTAATGTGCAGACATTGCCAGCAGTAACAATAACCCAGGAATCATCCCTAGCGGACCACATAGGGCGCCAGCCCACAGTGCATCGCGGCGACTGGCAAAATTGCGAACGATAAACAGAACCGAGGTAAATGTAACAACGTTATAGCCTGCGTAGATAAGGCCGCCTCGTAGTGAATCGAGGCCAATCTCGGGCTGCTCAGCGACAACGAGGTTATGTTGAATCTCGCCACCGAATGTAATCAGACTCCAGGCTATCAGTGCTGCATAAGTACAATAGAGCAACACCGACCAGGCTGATAGAAATTTTT
>JAESUV010000146.1 GCA_016762975.1 Gammaproteobacteria bacterium
TTTGATATCCGACCTAAGTCTTCGGACTTAGGTCAATCAAGTTTTAGAAGTAGTACAGAAAAGGGACGCACACGTGCGTCCCTTTTTTATTCTCCATCACCTAACCCTATTTAGACATAAAATTTGACTATGACTACTATTACCATTTACACATCAACATACTGCGCCTACTGCACTGCTGCGAAAAACCTCTTAGCAAGCCGCGACTACGAATTCGAAGAAATCAATATGGAAGGCAACCAGGAGCTCATGCTTCAGGTTATGGAAAAATCTGGGCAACGCACAGTTCCCCAGATTTTCGTCGGCGAGAAGTCGATAGGTGGCTATCAAGAACTATTGGCGAGCACAGCCAGTGGCGAATTCGATGCCTTACTAGCCTCTTGATACCACTAGATCGAGCTGGGCACACACTCAAAGTCGTAGCCATGATGAGGCTTGTACTCAGTAACCCACAGAAAGGGCACTGTCCATAACAGTCCACCGACTATAGCTCCCACATCAGCCTCTTCGCTGCGCCTGAAGCTGTAGTATTCCGCCTCACAACCGTCTTTTCGAATCTCTACCTCATTCTTCGAAAATGCAACTTTCTGATCTGTGTAGATGGCGTGTCCCGTACCCAAGTATTCGCCATTCACGTAAATCCTCGATTCTGGATCTGATGATCGAATCTCCGTACTGCTACTACACGCCGTCACCAGCATTGCACCCAGAATTAATAAATGCTTCATCCCTATCTCCATTGCTTGATTGTTTACTTCTACCGAAGCACAGCATCGCAAATAGCAGCTTAATTTCAGCTGAATACACGAACGTTCTTTTTCCCCAATGTCAGTGTTGAAATATTGTGTTACCTGCGTGAAAGAACTGGATCAGTGTCAGCATCTGACAAATACCCATATCTGGACATCGAAATAATAGCTCAAATCATTCCTCTCTATTTGGCCACCGCCAACACCATAGCCGTGCTCCGGCGGAGACCTGCAACCTCCACAAACTCAAACATTTCACGCATCAATTCCGCCGAATTCAATTCCTAGCAAGCACAGGGAAAGCACTACTTTAACTACCTCTTCTACGCGTCTTAATGATAGAGTCTTGAACAGAAATTCAAGCAAATACCTCAGAGTCAAAATGACAGAAAAGCCCGTTCTGGCGGGCCTTACAGGCTGTATTAGCTGACGGACTGCTCGTAAAAAGCAGAATGGCGACTAGCGTAATTTATAGCGTAGGAGGCGACTCTCAGCTCCCTCTTAGGCCTGTAAAGTGAGGGATTTAGCTGTAAGGGGCAGCATTTTGTATCACGTCTACCCGCACTCGGAGATAATAATGACAAGAATTCGTTACCGGACTTTTACCATGCTCAATACGCGACTTGCTCTCTGCCTGCTCGCAATCACTCTCACTGAAACTCAACTGCACGCCGCCGAAGACCAAGCAGTAGCGACCTTTACTCAAGCACAAGCGACGGCCGGGAAAGCCGGGTATGAGCAAAACTGCGCGTCATGCCATGGCAACGGATTGGAAGGATTTGGATTAGTACCGGCCTTAAACGGCGCACTCTTCGCCAACCGATGGGGCGATAAGTCCGCCGACCAATTAGCCARCAGCGTAAACCGCATGCCGCCGGGAGCACAAGGCAGTCTMGATATCTCGGAATACACTCAGATTCTTGCTTATATCTTAGAGCACAATGGRTTGGCTGCAGGTGATGCAGTCTTGCCTAGCGAAGTCKCCGCCYTAGCCTCRTTAACCATTCCGGCTTCCCARCTTAGCAGTGCTAGGGCGCAGTCATCGGCASCRCTTTTGTACAACAGCGATGGCCCGYTAGTCAGTTCCAGCCGCTTAGACAAATTAACAGTCGTYACMGAYAACATGCTCCTCAAYCCRYCTGCAGRTGACTGGCTAAAYTGGCGCCGCACGCGTAAYGCCTACGGTCACAGYCCRCTRGATCAAATTAACAAAGAGAATATCGAAGACCTACAACTCGCCTGGAGTTGGKCTCTGCCCCAAGGCGAGAACATGATGACGCCCATCGTGCATGACGGCGTCATGTTCGCCTACAGCTACGGTGATGTGCTGCAGGCCATCGACGCCGCCACGGGCGAACTGTTATGGAGTTTTCAACGCGAACTCGAAGGCGGCAAGTCTCCTGGCATGAAGAAAGGCGCTGCCATCTATGATGACAAGATCATAATCGCGACTTCTGACATTCATCTGATTGCCCTCGAGGCAAAGACCGGCAAGGTCGCCTGGGATCACAAGGTAGACGGTGGCGACGAAGATAGCTTTCTGTTTCGCAGCGCCCCGATTATTGCCAACGGCAAGGCTATCATCGGACTCACTGGGCGCGTCGCGGTAGAAGGTGGCGACTTCATCTTTGCGCTCGACATGGAGACCGGCGATGAAGTTTGGCGTTTCTATACAATTGCCAGACCCGATGAACCCGGTGGCAATAGCTGGAACGGACTACCACTGGAGGAACGCAACGGCGGTTCTATCTGGATACCTGGCAGCTTCGATGCTGAGCTGAATCTGGTGTACTTCGGTCCCGCACCTACCTACGACACCAACCCGCTGCGCGCACCGCACCCAGACCCAAACATGACCCGAGAGGCTCTCTATACCAATAGCACGGTGGCACTGGATGCAGACAGCGGCGAACTAGTCTGGCACTACCAACATATCTCCAATGACCAACTCGACCATGACTGGGCCTTCGAGCGGCAAATAATGGATCTGCGCATCGACGGAGTGAATCGCAAGGCCGTGGTGACTGGCGGCAAGCTAGCGATTTTCGAGGCACTCGATGCCGCCACAGGTGAATACTTATTCTCCTTCGATTTGGACATGCAAAATGTTGTAACAGAGATCGATACCAGAACTGGACGAAAAACCATAAACCCTGCMGCTATACCTGAGYTGGATCAAATCATCAGCCAGTATTCCATGCCCGGCATCTGCCCCGATTGGTTAGGCGCGAGAAACATGCAGTCCACCGCCTATAAYCCGAACACGAARATGCTCTACATCCCRATATCGGATACCTGYTTGGATGATGACAGCGGCGARCGCTGGCAGAAGTACCCAGATGACTCYACGAATGGCAGYTGGGGCATCATCAAGGCGGTGAACCTTGAGACTCAGGAAGTAATCTGGGAGCRGCGACAGAGCGGCCCGCAGGCTAGTGCTAACCTGACCACCGACTCGGGACTTTTATTTATAGGCTCGGTGGATMGATGGTTTAARGCACTAGATCAAGACTCCGGCGARGTGCTGTGGGAGCGACGCCTAGATAACGCCCTGAATTCCTACCCTGTCACCTACCGYGTTGATGGCAAGCAGTACGTWGCGGTAGCCACAAATKCCGGCGGCATTCATACACGMACRATGAAGARTACCGCAGGGATTAYCCTGCCGGTAGCCGGAGCCACAATGTGGGTTTTTGCYCTGCCCGATTAGTTRGGCTACATGAATATTRAAATYRGCAATGCGAGCAAGAAAAGYTTCRTYCCTTGTTACGCTATCTWGCACRCTTTTTAGTGGCTYAGAGTAGCAGCRCANNGGAATGKWRKKWWNNTGNTNNCTAGAAAACAAGACCGTTCGTTCAGASCAATTCGATCGCCATTGCCGTTGCTTCACCACCACCAATACACAGGGCCGCGACTCCTCGASTCTTGCCTGTACGTTTCAAGGCATAGATAAGTGTCACCAAAATTCTAGCTCCAGATGCGCCTAGCGGATGTCCTAGAGCGCAAGCTCCTCCGTGTATATTTACTTTCTCACTGTCGAGTTTTAGTTGCTCAATTGCTAGCAGTGGTACCACAGCAAACGCTTCGTTGAGTTCAAACAAGTCTACGTCATCTACTGACCAACCCGCCTTGTCTAATACTTTTTGTACCGCTTTTACTGGAGCCAGACAAAAATCTTTGGGTGCCTGGGCATGGCTGCTCTGCGCAACTAGCCTGGCCAGAGGCGTAACATTCTTCTCTAGTGCAGTGCTTTCGCGCATCAATAGAACAGCAGCAGCGCCGTCAGAAATTGAACTGGAATTGGCAGCGGTGACAGTGCCATCCTTCTTAAAGGCGGGTCTGAGCTTCGGGATTTTTTCTAGATTGGCTTTAGCAGGCTGTTCGTCTTCTTCAACGATACGAACCCCCTTGCGGGATTCGACAGTGACGGCTGCGATCTCTTCACGCATATAGCCCTGCTTCTGTGCCGCTTGCGCTCGCTTCAAAGACTTAATGGCATACTCGTCCATTTCCTCCCTATCGATACCATACTGATCCGCTGTCGACTGAGCAAATGCCCCCATCAAACCACCAGCCTCTGCATCTTCTAGTCCATCGAGAAATAAGCTGTCTTTCAACTCACCGTGGCCCAGACGTAAGCCGTTACGCGCCTTAGGAATGAGATAAGGTGTCGCGCTCATGTTTTCCATACCACCGGCCATTACCACATCTGCGTTGCCAGCAACAATTTGGTCGCGCCCTATCATTATCGCTTTCATGCCTGAGCCGCAGACCTTGCTAATAGTTGTACAGGGCGTTGCTTCATCGATACCAGCCGCAAGTGCTGCCTGCCTGGCAGGTGCTTGTTTCAATCCGGCGGAAACTACATTGCCAAAATAAACTTCGTCGATTTCATCATTAGAAAGTTCTGCACGTAACATAGCAGCGGCAATAGACACGGCGCCTAGACGAGTTGCACCGACTTCGGCAAGATCACCCTGAAATCCACCCATGGGAGTTCGTGCGGCCGCAACTACGACGACTGAATTTTCTTTATTCGCCATAATTTTCCCTGAGACTTAATGTTTAGACCGGCGTGATTTAAATCACGTCTCTAAGCAAATCACGCGAAATAATAACACGCTGAATTTCGCTAGTGCCTTCATAAATGGTCGTTATTCGAACATCTCTGGCCATTCTTTCCAATGGAAGGTCTTTGGTATAYCCAGCCCCGCCCAGAATTTGYATCGCGCTATAACAAGCATCATTTGCYTTTTCACTRCTGAATAACTTTGCCATGGAAGCGGCWGTAGAAAACGCCAGACCCTGCTCTTTTTCAAAGGCKGCATTCATTGTTAACAGYCTTGCCGCCTCAAGCTCGGTATAGCGATCAGCAACCATCCACTGCARACCCTGGAAATTTCCTATCTTCTGACCRAATTGCTCTCTCTCGCCCAAATATTCTCTCGCRTAGTCCATCGCCGCCAAGCCAAYTCCCAGAGCGAGTGAGGCAATGCCGATTCTGCCACCCGCCAACTCTCCAACTGCTAGCTTGAAGCCCTGYCCTTCCTGRCCCAGCAATGCAGYAGCCGAAACCCGGCARTTCTCGAAATGTATACTGTTAGTGGAAGAYCCWACCTGCCCCATTTTGTTTTCSGGCTTGCCAATGCTGATACCGGGGTTTTCTGCTTCGACCAGGAAASAGGATATGCCCTGTTTRCCTGCATCCGCATCGGTCACTGCCCACACGACGAAGAYACCYGCATATTCGGCACTRGTGACAAATATTTTATTGCCATTGAGTATCCAGTCYTCGCCTTCTCTCACTGCTGTGGTTGACATCSCCGCYGGGTCAGAACCSGCRCCAGACTCGGTGAGGCARAAACCGGCAGCCGCATAATCACCCCCACATATTYTTGGTAGATAGGTTTCTTTTTGACTGTCGCTGCCAACRGCCTGAATAATTTCGGCAACCATATTGCTGACAGARAGAGTTACCGCCGTGGAAGCGCAGACGCGAGACAATTCGGTAATGGCAACGCTGAAAGCAACGACTCCAACCTCTGAACCCCCATACTCGGCCTCAACATTAAGTCCCATGAAGCCCAAATTAGCCAAACTCTTGAGGTTTCTCAAAAAAGCTTCGCGCCCTTCATGCTGGTCGAGCAGGTTGGCGTTTGCAGCCAGCTCGCTTTGAGCAAACTGACGGGCCGTGCTTTGAATCAGGGCTTGTTCTTCAGTAAGAGATAGATGCATTACGGGCTACTCGAAAGTTGTTGTTGTGAATAGTGCAACATCGCATCATTAATTGTCACATAAGCCAAGCAAACAATACCAGTCGAGAACAGGGTTAATCTCACCAAAAGAGCAAAGAAAGCTAGGCTAGCTGTTATGTAGCGCCGGCAGAAGAATGTAGAAATCGCGCTTCCGCTTGCTCATTGGCTATGGAATGCGTTGCTCGCTGCTTGCGTGCTGAAATGACAAARATGTCCTCCAGYGTGGTCGCTATATTTTTGATTCTCTCTKCCKTTTCGAYCTCAGGCCTGCSCTGATCGAAGCMRTACAAGTCGATGATACCGCCTGCATTGATAACGTARTCYGGMGCRTAGAGRATTCCTTTATTAAAGAGATCGATGCCGTGTTTGACYTCCATTAATTGATTGTTGGCTGCACCGGCTACAATCTTTGCTNCCAANYACAGCRACRGAYTCATCATTGATWACCGCTCCCATTGCGCAGGGAGAAAAMACATCYACTKGCAGYCGAAGYARCTCTTCAGYGCTAACCACAGTAGCGCSGAATTCTAGCGCCGYGCGCTGCTCCGCTTCTTTGTTGATATCGGATACCCAGAGTTTGGCGCCGGCYCGRTGCAGGTGCCCCGCCARYTGATAACCRACRCTACCAAGCCCCTGAATCGCKACCTTGATRCCTTCCAGAGCRTCGCGTTTAAGCTGATACCTTACGGCGGCTTCGATACCAATAAACACCCCCATCGCGGTGGCTGGAGACGGATTACGTGAARCCTGCTTCACAGGCTCATCTMTTCTACTAACCCCCGACACATACGGCGTCTGCGTTGCCATTTGTTCAAGGTCGTCAGCCGTTATACCCATGTCCTGCGCTGTAATATAGCGCCCGGACTGTCTGTCCACAAATCGTCCCATTGCCTTGAACAGCTGACTGGATTTGTCGCTACGCGGATCACCGATAATGACAGCTTTACCCCCTCCCAGAGGGACACCTGCCATTGCCGCTTTGTAGGTCATACCCTTTGAAAGCCTGAGTACGTCGCGAATTGCTTCTTGCTCCGACTGATAGGGATGCATTCGACATCCGCCTAATGCTGGGCCAAGATAGGTATTGTGTACTGCGATGATCGCTCGCAAACCCGACTCTTGGTCAAAAACAAAATCAATTTGCTCGTGCTGATCAAAATCAGCTGAGGAAAAAACTGTCATCTAACTCCTTCATAACCACTATGGATTTCTTGTTTATTTCGTATTCTTGTTCACGTTGCATCTTCACACTCAGACTGCTTTCTCGAATAGCCTCACTAGTTGTTTTTCGTTGCGATAGAAGTCCTGCAATGATCTCTCTAAATCCTCATCGAACCGAAGCATACTCTTTTCTTTTACGTGACCGTAACCGCGTACGATGTCAGGCAGAGAAGCAATCTTCAAAGCGGTTTCGTAATTGTCTTTATTTAGATCTGTGATCACTTGCTGAACCGCCTGTTCATACAAGCTAATGAGCTGTTTTTCATGCTTACGTTCTGCACTGTAAGCAAAGATATCGAAGACTGTGCCACGCAGAATTTTTAGCTTGGCGAGTAATGGAAATAACTTCAGAATCCACTGCCCATAAACTCCTTTTATTGGCGTATTCGTGAGTTTATCCCTACGTGAAATTACCGGCGGTGCAAGATGAAATTTCAATTTGAAATTGCCGCTGAATTGCTCGTGCAGAGAATCCAGAAATTTCCTGTCACTGTAAAGTCGAGCTACCTCATATTCATCTTTATAACTTAACAGTTTGAAATAGGAGCGGACTATCGCCTCGCTTAAAGCTTCATCCTGAATTTTAGAAATGTCGGCTAGTTTTCCCAGTTTTTCGCGGCATTGCTTGATGAAACTGAGATATTTTTGCGCATAAGCTTGGTCTTGATATTTTTCCAGAAACTCTACTCGCCATTGGACTATTTCGCCCAGGTCGCTCAGCGGTTGATATGCTTGAACGTCCTTCGGTAACTGCGCCTCTAGCGATGGGTAGTCGACAACTGCTCTACGCCCCAAGTTAAAGGCGGAGATATTCATTGCAACCGAGACTTTATTCAATTTTATGGCTTGCTCGATCGAGCCGGCTGACACCGGCAGCAAGCCTTTTTGCAGCGCATAACCCAACAGGAAAAAATTTCCGGCAATGGAATCTCCTAAGAAAGACTTGGCGATATGAGTAGCATTAATAAAATCGACCTTGGCGCTGCCAGCCTCCTGCCTTAAAGCGTCTTTCATTTCTGCCGCTGGAAACTCGTAGTCCGGGTTCTGAATAAAATCAGAAGTCACTGACTCATAATCGTTAACAATCACATGAGATCGATCCCCATGTAATTTGGCCAGCGCATCATCGGAGGCTGCCACAACCAAATCGCAGCCTAATAAAAGATCTGCATCTCCCGCCGGAATACGCACGGAATGTATGTGCCCTTGCTGCTCGGCAATGCGCACATGACTAAGCACAGCGCCAAATTTCTGTGCCAGGCCAGTTTGGTTTAGCGTTGAACAACCTTTGCCTTCCAGGTGTGCCGCCATGGAGAGCACTGAGCCGACGGTAAGAACGCCCGTGCCGCCAATGCCGGTGATCACTACATTCCAGGGTTTAGTTATTGAAGGCGGTTGAGGATCCGGGAATTCAGAAGCGTTGATAAACTCTAGACCAACCTTCTTACTCGCAGCGCTTTTTAATTCACCCCCAACTACACTGACAAAACTGGGACAAAAACCCTTCAGGCAACTGTAGTCATTATTGCAGGCGTTCTGATCAATTGTGCGCTTACGGCCTAATTCGGTTTCTTTCGGTAAAAGCGACAGGCAATTAGAGACAGAACTGCAATCCCCACAACCTTCACAAACTTCGTCATTGATAAATACACGGGTTACCGGGGCATGCACTTTCTGTCGTTTTAGACGCCGACGTTTCTCAGCAGCGCAGCCTTGGTCGAAAATGATGACTGTCGTGCCAGGCAACTCTCTCAGCTCTGACTGCACAGCTGGCATTTCATCTCGATGATCTATGGTCAAACCTGGAAATTGCGGAAACGTTTTGGAATACTTTTTCGGCTCGTTACTGACTACCGCAATACGCTTTACGCCTTCAGCGCGTAACTGATGAATCAAATCTTCAACACTCAGTTCACCGTCTAGGGGCTGACCACCAGTCATAGCGACCGCGCCGTTATACAGAATCTTATAGGTGATATGCACACCCGAGGCGATTGTTGCACGTATCGCAAGCAGCCCAGAGTGAAAATAGGTGCCATCTCCTAAGTTTTGAAACACGTGTTTGGTGTCGGTAAATGGCGCCTGCCCTATCCAGGAACAACCCTCACCTCCCATCTGCGTGAAGGTCTCGGTGCTTCTGTCCATCCAGGTTGCCATGTAGTGACAGCCTATTCCCGCGAATGCCATGCTTCCCTCTGGCACTTTCGTAGAGCTGTTGTGCGGGCATCCGGAACAAAAATGTGGCGCCCTCTCCACAATTTTTCTAGACCTAGCCAATTGCATCTCTTTGGCGTCAAGAAAATTTAAGCGCTGCTGGATTATTTCACTTTGGAAAAACCTAGAGATACGTGCAGCAATAACCCGGGCTATCATGGCTGGCGTCAATTCGCCCACATTAGGTAGCAAATCCCTGTGCTCTTCATCGAACTCCCCTACCACTCGAGGGCGTTCACTGACAGGCCAGTTGTAGAGCTGCCCGGTCAATTGGTCTTCGATGATGCTACGCTTTTCCTCCACAACAAGAATTTCTTCGAGGCCCTTGGCGAACTCATGAGTTGATACCGGCTCCAATGGCCAGGTCATTCCAAGTTTAAACACTCGCAATCCAATCGCTGCCGCCTGCTGTTGATCTATGCCTAAGTCATCCAGCGCCTGCATGACATCCAGATAGGCTTTGCCTGTTGTGATGATGCCAAGCCGTGGATGCGGACTATCGATGACCACCTTATTAAGATTGTTAGTGAGTGCGAATTGTCGCGCCGCATAAATTCGGTATCTGTTAAGAATAAGCTCCTGCTCTAGGGGCTTGGCAGGCCAGCGTGCGTTAAGCCCTTCAGCTGGTAGTTCAATGCCTTCTGGTTTCACTATCTGGATGCGAGCGGGGTCGATATCGACGACCATCGACGAGTCTACATTTTCGGTAATGGCTTTCAGGGCGACCCAGCAGCCACTAAACCGTGACAATTCCCAGCCGTACACACCGTAGTCCAAAATGTCTTGGACACTAGCAGGGCTGAGTATCGGCATGGAAGCACCGATAAACATATGCTCACTCTGATGAGGCAGAGTAGAAGATTTGCAAGCGTGGTCGTCACCCGCGACAGCCAACACGCCGCCATACTTTGACGTACCAAAGGCATTGGCATGTTTAAACACGTCCATGCTTCTATCGACCCCTGGTCCCTTGCCGTACCACATAGCAAAAACACCGTCGTATTTTGCCCCCGGGAATAAATTTACTTGCTGCGATCCCCAAACCGATGTTGCCGCTAGGTCTTCATTGACCCCGGGCTGAAACACAATATTGTGATCCTGCAACCAGGGCTTTGCCTGCCACAGCTTCTGGTCAAGATTGCCTAGGGGTGAGCCACGATAGCCAGAGATAAAGCCCGCAGTATTCAATCCCGCGGCTAGGTCACGCTGATGCTGCAATATAGGAAGGCGAGCCAACGCTTCTATGCCCGTCATCAGTGTACGAGTGGAGTCCAGTGCGTATTTGTCCTGCAGTGAAACCGGGGGCTGTTTGGTCGGCATRRTAGGCTCATATTCCGTGAYATTATGAGAAAATAATATCAACTAATTGCCGAATATTTATTCCTATTATTCGTGAATATGCTAARTTTKAGAAACTATTTACCTATTRTATTGYGTATATRGGAATTWTTATGCAAAYTGARCTAAGYAGCRTTGACCTGAAATTACTGAAGCTCTTGCAACAGGACGCAAGGATAAGCACGGCCGAACTYGCCGATAAAGTTGGGCTTTCCCAATCACCCTGTTGGCGTCGGATCTGCCGACTTGAAGAGGCSGGRGTTATACGCAARAAAGTGGTGCTACTGGACAACGAAAAGGTGGGAATGAAGGTTGTAATYTTCACTGCAATAAAYCTRTCTACGCACTACGGAAAAACCCTGCAGGARTTTGAACAGCGCGTRAAARACTTCCCCGAAGTCGTAGAGTGTTACACGATGACGGGAAGCATGGATTACATGTTAAAAATTGTAACYAARGATATGCCTCACTACGAAAGATTTGCYCGCGAACAYCTGGCGCAGATCCCCAATATTCGAGAGATGCATTCTAATGTCGCTATCACTCGAATTAAGGATACTACTGAGTTACCACTGGATTGAATGGGACTTTCAGGCTCCCAATTGAGACTCTTTAGCGTCTAGGAAAAAAACGCCAGATAGAAGTGTAAGGGCTTCTTGTAACTTAACCACATCTCTAACGGCATTAGCAGCGGAGCGACTAATCACTCAACCGGTGCAGACACTCGCCTAGCTAGACGGTTTGAGGCGGGCAAGTAAAGACTCGAGGGAGATACCAGCAAACTCACCCTCTCTTCGTTTATTATCTAACTACTATTGCCTAACTACTTTATCTAACTACTTTGTCTAACTACCTCCCTCTTCTATTTCCTTGTCTTTGCCATCGATACCTAAAGATATCACCGGTAAGAACAGAGTAATTATCAAGCCCAGCAAACAGATCCAAAGACTGGTTCTGAACATCGATGTAATGGAATTCGAGAACGCAACCTTGGTGCCTCTCTCGATAGTGTTGACCGCTGCCGTAATCTGCTGCTCTATCGCGGCGCTATACCCGGCCAAATACCGTGCTGAATTCGGCACTTGGGTAGCACCTTCTTGCTCCAAGAAGCTTATCAATGGTTGTTTTAGCTCGTCACCAAGAAGCGGGTTGTTCACCAAGGCATTCGCAGCCACTCTATCGCCGGCAAAGGCTCTTTCTACTGTCGGCGTATAAGCATCAAACTGAGCTCGCACACTATCGCGAATGCCRTCTGGATTCATGGCATTGGACTGTGCTTGGCTGAGACTGAATTCCGTTCCAGCRGCAGCAAGCTGAGGCAATTGYTTRGGCAGCTCTGCGGTAAGGCTGGTTACCAATAYAGCGCCAAATATGGCAATGCCTACRGTATTCCCYACCTGMCGGAAAAATTGTGTTGAGCTAGTAGCAACACCGATCTTCGCGGCTGGAAACGCACTTTGCACGATRAGRTTTAYTAGGCTCTGAGAMGGCCCCAGCCCTAAACCGACAAYAGCCATTGCGRTGTTTAACTGAGTGAGGCTCGAGTCTATGTCGAGGCGGGTAAGCAAGAACATRCCACATACTAGAATAGMCGCCCCTCCCACCATATAAGATTTGTATTTACCTGACTTAGAKACCATACGCCCACTTAAGATRCTGGTGAGCATTAGACCACCCATTAGAGGCARCATGGCAAAGCCGCTGCCTGTTGCATCAACGCCTAATACWACTTGCATATAGAGYGGCATAAACATCACCGCCCCCATGAAGGCCATGCCGATGACGAACGAGGACAGATTGGCAAAAACAAAAACACGGCTGTGAAATAAGTCTAGGGGCATTACCGCATCTTCAGTGCGAGACTCAACCCAAACAAAGGCAAGAAGAGCAATACCGCTAGTTGCAAACATACTAATCAGCTCAATTGAATCCCAGTCATAGCGATTTCCACCCCAGGTCAATGCGAGCAAGAAAGGAATAAATACAACCAGCAACAAAGACGCACCAAGGTAGTCGATCTTGCCACCTTGCTGGGTATTTAATGTCGGCATTTTATTCACCACCATATACAAGGCAACTAACCCCAATGGAATGTTGGCATAGAACACCCAGCGCCAACCGGAAATATAGTGGCCAAATAAAGTAACACTCGCATGGTCAGTTAATATCCCGCCTATAGCAGGCCCTATCAGGCTGGCGAGCGCGAATACCGCACCGAATAAGCCCATAAAYTTAGCCCGCTGCAAAGGCGGATAAAGATCAGCGACAATGCCAATAGCACTGGTAAACAACGCCGCACCCCCAATRCCYTTTAYTGCGCGAAAYAATATYAGCTGATGCATGCCATCGCCGATGACTGGCCAGTCACCAAATTCACCACTRAGGCCACACAAYACCGARCCCAAGAGAAAAATAACGATGCCCRAAAYCAAGACTTGCTTACGGCCGTACATATCGCCGAATTTACCGAAGATAGGCACTAGAACTGTAGACGAGAGCATGTAAGCRGTGGTCACCCAWGCATAGAGCTCCAGCCCRTTAAGTTCAGCAACAATGGTRGGGGTGGCGGTGGAAAGAATAGTCATATCGAGTGCGCCGAGCATAAACACGACAAAAATAGCTATTAACGAAATACGTCTTTGTTGATCTGTAATTTCTACTTGCGGAGAACTCATGAAGGTGGGTCCTGAATTACTACTGTAACTAGTATTGTTTAGTAAATGATTTGGTAAAGGGTTTAGTCGCGCTACGCTGAATTTTCTTTGCGGAGAGAACTTACTAATTTATGATTAAGCCGCTCATACTCTTCCAACTCTTCTTTGCTCAAAGAAGAAAAAACAGGTGTTAGGTAAGCGGTAGCATTACCAACCTGCTTAGTCACTAGTTGTTCATATTCCGGGCCTAGAACTACTAAGGTAGTGCGTCTATCGCGCTCATCTTGACTGCGAAGCAAATACCCTTTTTTAACTAATGCATCCACAGCCTGTGTGGCGGCACT
>JAESUV010000049.1 GCA_016762975.1 Gammaproteobacteria bacterium
GCTACGCTCATATTGGTGTTCAAACCGTTGCAACCGGTCTCTTAACTGCTCAATAATTTCTGCTATGGTGGTCACGTTTTGATATGAATTATGCGCTAGCTAGGTATGGGATATTCTTTACAGGACAGGTACTATAGGTGAGCTTGTGACTATTGGCTAGTGGTATCAGGGCTCTGAGTCGGTTACCAAAATATTGATAGATGAGGCTAGAGCTAGAAGCTCACACTAGTTTAGCTCCGAAAATAGAACAACTATAAAAAGCGGTAAGGAAGACACATGGATATTACAGAACTACTCGGATTCAGTGTGAAACAAGGCGCGTCGGATCTACATATTACGGCTGGCATGCCGCCACTCATTCGTGTTGATGGCGATATCCGCCGAATCAACGTGCCGGAAATGGATCACAAAGAAGTTCACTCGCTGATTTATGAAATCATGAATGATAAACAGCGGAAAGACTACGAAGAATTTCTGGAAACCGACTTCTCGTTTGAAGTTCCAAACCTTGCTCGCTTTCGTGTAAATGCCTTTATGCAGAATCGTGG
This sequence comes from Gammaproteobacteria bacterium, assembly GCA_016762975.1. Classification (GTDB taxonomy): domain Bacteria; phylum Pseudomonadota; class Gammaproteobacteria; order Pseudomonadales; family Pseudohongiellaceae; genus UBA9145. The sequence continues at coordinate 549 of JAESUV010000049.1, forward strand.
TTCTGCTGCAGTATTTCGTACTATTCCCTCTAAGGTCTTGAATATGGAGCAGTTGGGCATGGGCGAAATTTTCAAGAAAATTTCCGATGTGCCTCGAGGCCTAGTAGTAGTAACGGGGCCAACCGGTTCAGGCAAAAGTACCACGCTTGCGGCCATGGTTGATTATATTAATGAGACTAAGTACGAACACATACTCACTATTGAAGATCCGATCGAATTTGTCCATCAGAGCAAGAAATGCCTAGTGAATCAGCGCGAAGTGCACAGAGATACACATGGCTTTAACGAAGCACTACGCTCCGCACTTCGTGAAGACCCCGACATCATTCTTGTTGGTGAGCTACGAGACTTGGAAACGATTCGATTGGCATTGACGGCTGCTGAAACGGGCCATTTAGTTTTTGGCACCCTGCATACGACCTCAGCAGCGAAGACAATTGACAGAGTTATCGATGTATTTCCGGCAGCAGAAAAAGACATGGTTAGATCTATGTTGTCCGAATCGTTGCAAGCGGTTATTTCACAAACTTTGTTGAAGAAGCCAGGCGGCGGTCGAGTTGCCGCGCATGAAATAATGATGGGCACTTCGGCAATCCGTAATTTGATTCGCGAAGGCAAGGTTGCACAGATGTACTCAGCGATTCAAACAGGTGCCAATGTAGGAATGCAGACTCTAGATCAATGCCTGAAAGATCTATTGGCGAAAGGCATGATAACCAGAGAAGARGCGAAATTGAAGGCGAAGATGCCTGATTCCTTCTARGKGTAGTRGGCTGCCTACGTTTTTTTACTGGCAGCCAATTCCGAAAACCAATTCTCTAGAATAATCTGAGCTGCTATATCRTCTATAGCAGCTCYTTTTTTTGCRCCCYTGTTYTCTTCGAGCATCCGCTCGGCGGCTTCAACTGAAGATAGGCGTTCGTCCATTCCATAGCTTGGTTTGTGAAAGCGACCRTTCAAGCGGTTTGCAAATTTGATGGCTCGTACCATGAGCTCGCTCTCACTACCATCGAGGTTATAGGGARCACCCACTACAAARACGCTAGGCYTCCATTCRCTAATTAARGTTTCTATCTGGYCCCAGTCCGGAATRCCATCTCTCGCCTTCAATACACAGACCGGCTGCGCAGTGCCTGTGAGACTCTGACCGAAYGCGACGCCAATRCGCTGCGTGCCGTAGTCAAATCCAAGYGCGGAGATTGGTTCGTTGTTATTGGGGAAGCTGTCGAGGATCACGAATAAACCARTTTAAGAATGGCCGGCGGCRGGAGCAAGYTGTTGCAAATTAACGCCTAAAATAGAGGCTGCACGCTGTGTTTTACTTTCATAGTCGCTAGAGAATATCAGGGCGGGATCAGCGGGCACGGTAAGCCAGGTATTGGTAATTATCTCGTGCTCTAGTTGGCCCGCCTCCCAGCCCGCACAGCCTAGTGCGATAAGGTAATTCTCGGGCCCGTTACCGCTTGCGATATCTTCAAGGATAGATTTCGACGTGCAAATACTGATCTCTTCGGTTACTGATACCGATGACTCCCAATTCTTTCCCGCGCTATGAATGATGAAGCCCTTGTCTCGTTCTACGGGGCCACCGGCTAGCACCGCTTCTTCCCGAAAGGGGCCTTCCTCAATGCTGCACTCGATCTCTAACTCGTCGAATATATCCGCAACACTGGCATCCAATGGTTTGTTGATGACGATACCTAGCGCACCTTCATCGTTGTGTTTCCAAAGATAGGTAACGGTGTTGGCGAAATAGGAATCTTCCATCTGTGGCATCGCGATCAGGAACTGATTCTCTAGGTAACTTGGGCTATTTATATTGGTCATTTCTTGGAATGGTAGCGAGTGATAGTTAGAAGCTGGTTAGTGCGTTTCCTTCGTGGAAGCGCCATGTTCGTATGATTTCCAGTATATCAGCTTCGGCGCGCATTGCCTCTGGGAAAGGATCGAATGGGGCAGCCATGTTGACAATCTGTACGGCAGCTTGATCTAGGAGGTCATGCCCCGAGGACTTCAATATTTGAATTTCAGAGATCTCGCCATTTGGAAACAGAGCGACCAGCATTCTTAGGCTTCCGTAGAGCTGTTGCTGCCTTGCTGCAATTGGGTAATTGAGATTGCCTACAGCTTCGATTCTTCTGCGCCAGCTGTCCAAATAGAGTGCGTCATGGCTCTTYTTTGTCGAAGCGGAAGARATTGTGTATTTCCTAGGTCGTTTTGCATAGGCTTGRCGYTGTAGRTCGAGTTGCGCTTGTAGACTCGCAATAGCAAGGCTTAGATCGTCCGGCGTGGATTCTATCGACAGAGGTTTCTCGTTYTCGGSTTCAAYCTCATCAAGTTGYTGCTGCACCTGTTGCTCATTCTGAATCGAAGAAATTATGGMCGCGTCTCGCATCTCTGCTTCGGTTACGGTCTCTGGTGCCTGTGGAATCGGAACAACTTCTTGAATCACTTCGTCATTGAAGTCGGACTTAAAGGGAGTGCTAGGTGCGGCAGCGCTGTCGAGTGTGCCGCTGCCGATTTGATTTTCCTGTGCTAGAAAATCAGCCTCGTCGGGAGCGAATTCGCTCCTGTACTGTGCGATGGTAATYTCGAGAGCGGGTTCRCTATTCAACTCTTCAAGGTAGGTAAAACCGACACCTAGAATTATTATTGCGTGAACACAAGCCGAGAGAAATACAGTAAAGCCAAAACGTTCCCGGCTAAGGTCCTCATCGCTTGTTACCATGAATACGCCTCATTGGGTCTTGCTGTTATCAGGCGGCTTTTAGTTTCGCTTCGATACAATCCATCAGGTCYCCAGCTATGTCGAGATTAAACGCCTTATCTATCTCACGTATGCAAGTTGGGCTAGTGACATTGATCTCGGTCAGATAGTCACCTATCACATCGATTCCTACGAAGATTAGTCCCTTTTCTCGAAGAACAGGGCCGATCTGTTCACAAATCCAGCGATCCTTATCGGTGAGCTCCTGCGCCACGCCGCTGCCACCGGCGGCCAGGTTTCCTCTGGTCTCCCCAGAAGCGGGAATTCTAGCGAGAGCATAGTTCACAGGCTCGCCGTCGATCATTAGGATACGCTTGTCGCCGTTCACGATATCGGGTATGAACTGTTGCCCCATAATTTGTTGTCGACCATTATCGGTCAGCGTCTCTATGACAACGCTTAGGTTGGGGTCATCTGCCTTTACGCGAAATATCGAGGCGCCACCCATTCCATCTAATGGCTTAAATATTACGTCTTTGTGTTGTTTGTGAAATGTTTTTAGCTTTTCTTGTGAAGAGGCGACGATCAATGGTGGGCAGCATTGTGGAAATTGAGTGGCAAACAATTTCTCGTTGCAGTCGCGCAGGCTTCGCGGGTCGTTTACTATCATCACCCCTTCTCGCTGTGCTTGTTCCAGCAGATAAGTGGAATAGACATAATCCATGTCGAAAGGGGGGTCTTTGCGCATGAGAACAACATCCAGTTCAGATAAAGCGATATCGGTCTTGCTGCCAAGGCTGAACCAATCCTTCTCGTCATCTTTAACCGACAGGGTTTGAATTGTCGCTCGGCATTCGCCCTGATCAAGATACATGCTGGACTGCAACATATAGTGGATCACCCAACCACGCTTCTGTGCGGCCAATAACATGGCTAGAGTCGTGTCTTTTTTAACAGTGATGGATTCTATGGGATCCATTACTACACCAAGTTTTACACCCATTCGATCAATCCTGTAGTGAGCTAGAGCAGAGGGGGCGGCTAAATAATCCCAGTGGATCGTGGTCGCCGATATCAGAGTGAAATAATATCTCACTTTATCTAGAGAAGCGATGTCCCAAACCCGCGAGCAAGCCCTCAGGGGCTATAGAATTGTTCAGAGGTGCCTACGAATGATTTTTCAGGTTCTGCAGCAAAGCCGCTATAATGGTGTATCAATTCTAGGTAGTGAATTAAATTGAAAATATTTGGATTAGCATGGGGTATTGGTGGGGTCTTATTACTGCTGATATTCGCGATATTTAGGCTAGCACCTATGGCGCTGGAGCTAGAAAGCTCGTCTATGAGCGTGCTCCACTGGATAGCCTTGGTTTTCAGCGTAGTCTATATGGCTTATGCGGAAGGTTATAAGGGGTTTCATCTGGGCTTCGCGCCCAGAGTCGTCGTTCGAGCCCGCTATCTCGCCGATAATCCTCGACCGTTACATGTACTGCTCGCGCCACTTTTCTGCATGGGCTATATCTATGCGACCCGTAAGCGACAGATTCTCTCCTTTGCTCTGACGGCTATGATCATTTGCTTTGTACTTATCGCTAGGAGCATGCCGCAACCGTGGCGCGGTATCGTGGATGCGGGAGTAGTTGTCGGCTTGGGCTTTGGCGTACTATCAATTGCCTATTTTCTRATCATATCGAGTACTAATCCTGCTCGACTCACTGTTTCAGCGGAAGTGCCAGGTGACAGCTAGTGACGGCTTCGAGGTAACTACTCCTGCCAAAATAGGTAGCTGCGCCGTTGTGGTCACCTACAACCCCGATACCACTGCATTACTCAAGCTCGTTAGTCAGCTCAATAAGGAAACCGAYTTTCTGGTTATCGACAACGGTTCTGCGGTAATAGATGAGCTGGCAGCGTCGATCATGGTCTATAAGCGCTGYATCGAATTAATTCGYCTGAATGAGAATGARGGTCTGGCAAAGGCGCTCAATCGCGGTATCGATTGGGCGCGCTCTAAAAAYTATGAGTACGTGTTCCTCTTCGATCAGGACAGCAGTCTCTGTGACYTATTCATAGCACGGATGGTAGATGCGCACATCGAGGCAAGCCGCTTCAGYGAGAARGGCATAGCCGCAATAGGYCCTCGAATWATCAAYCCYCAGACTATGCGCCAGACTCCATTCAAATTRTTYAGCAAGATTTTCTGGCGTTCCAAYCRATCTTTYGCGGGWCAGGGGAAGCATTTTATCGCCGATTTTCTGATTACCTCTGGRTCTCTTCTCGCTCTYAAATATATCGATGCCGTGGGAGRCATGAAGGAAAGTTACTTCATCGATAATRTCGATCTGGAGTGGTGCTTTCGTGCTAAGTCGCGCGGCTTCGACCTAGTGGGTACGGATGCGGCTGTGCTCTATCACGCCATCGGCGAGCGCAGTTCCAATCCCTTGGTGAAAGCGGGACTACTCGCACAACACAATCCGTCGCGCACCTACTATTCCAGCAGRAATAGAATTCATCTTTATGGTGCATCTTACTCACCCTTGGGGTGGAAGTTACGCGATATGATTCGCTTCACCCTAAAGGTGAGCTGGCTATTGATAACATCTGGGCAGCGCCGGCAATATTTTCAAAATATTCGTTCTGGCATACGTGATGCCAAGACATTGGTTTAGTCATTGATGAGCGCGCAAACCAAAATTGCCGTATTGCTTTCTACCTACAACGGGGAGAAGTTCCTACGCGAGCAACTTGGCTCGTTATTGGCTCAATCCCATAGCAATTTCATTTTGGTGGTTCGGGACGATGGCTCGGCGGATAATACGGTATCGATCCTAGAGAGCTATGCAAAAGAGAATGCTGATCGCATACACCTTTTGCCTAAAGACGGAAATAACCTAGGCGCCAGTGGCGGCTTCGCCTTCCTCATTGACTATGTACTTAAGAACAAGCAGGCGCTTGAGATTGAGTCCGCGTATATGATGTTCTGCGATCAGGACGATACCTGGTTTCCTGAGAAGATAGAAAAGCTGTTGGCAGCCATGCTGGCAACGGAAGCGGAGCGCGGTTCTCCAGCACCGGTGCTTGTTCACAGTGATCTCGAAGTAGTTTCCGAACAGAACGCAGTAATAGCGAAGTCCTTGATTAACTACCAGGGCTTGGAGATTGAGAGGAACAGCTTTCCCAATCTTGCCATTAGTAACTTGGTGACAGGGTGTACCGCGTTAATCAACGAGTCCCTGGCTCAGAAGGCGCTACCAATTCCAGAAAACGCAATCATGCACGATTGGTGGCTCGCCTTAGTTGCTACTGCATTCGGCAAATTAGTTTACTTGGATATTCCCTTGGTGCATTACCGTCAACATGGCAACAACACCATAGGGGCAAAAGAGTTTACGAAGGGTTCCGTTGTCAGCAGGTCACTTTGGCGCAGAATACTGGTGCGCAAACCGAATGAACATCTGATTGAGGTATCTATTCAGGCGGCTGAGTTTTATCAATGCTATGGGTCACAGTTGTCTAGCCGGGAACGGCTGAGCCTGCGTCTTTGCATAGGGATGGGGATTAAGGTTGGAATTGTACAGCGTCTCATGTATCGCTTGGCTAGACGCTTTTAACAAGGGCGCCCTAGTACGCTAGGTAAAAAGCCCAGCCAAGTTTTTTCGGAAAGTCTCTTGCGAACAGTCCTTCATTATCGCGGTTAAGCCCGCATCTCGAATATCCTGCCAGAGCCTCTCGTCCTGATACAGTTTAATACACTGAGCTGCGTAGGATTCCGGTGTATCGCCCACGAGTAGTTCCTTGCCGTCCTGCCAGCCTAACTGCTGCGCGAGCAAGGCAGTGGTCACTGAAGGCAATCCCTTCGCTGCTGCCTCGTGAATCTTGTGCGGTATGCCTGCGGCGAAACGCGTCGGAGCGATGAACACGCGAGCGTTATTGTACATCTCTTCAATTGAGTCAAGACGGCCGGTGAAGTTGATGTTGTCCTTGCTAATGGTAGCTAATGAAGGCGCCGAATTATCACCTACGACATTCAGTTTGATGCCGGGAATGGCTTGTTCGAGTATTGGAAAGACGTTGATCAGAAACCAGAGCAATGAGTCGACGTTTGGTGAACCCTCATCTCGAAGCGCGCCGACGAATAGTAAACTGTCACGCTGAATGAAGCTGTTGTTCCCGGGGTTTCTGGCAATGGTATGCCCAAGCACGACGGTATCGCTATATCCGTGCCTCTTGAAGATCTCAGCCTCGCTATTCGATACTGCAATAATTTTTTCCGCTAACTTCGATTGTCCAAGTTCTTTGTCAATGAGCTCTGCTTGATCTTCAGCAGACATGGATTCGCCGAGAAATTCCATTCGTAGTATTTCGCGAGGAGCAGACACCGCCTCAGCATCGTAGATGATCTTGGCATTACCCAGCAAATCAGGATCCAGGCTCAGGCAATGGTTGAAGAATTCCATATTGTGTACACGACTCACGACGACGTATTGATAAAAATCCTTTCGCTGACTAAGAAATGATTGCAGCTCGTCGTTACCACTTCTCAAAATGACTTCAATCGTGTTGGGTAGAGTGTTGTAGACATCGTCCCATTTCTCCGACGGATACAACAGAGGATAGAAGCTAATATTAAGATCCATCTTACTCAGTTCGAAGAGCAGATTTGAGCATCGAGGATAGCCGGCTCCGAGACTGGGATAGGGAACACGGTCATCAATTACGAGTATGTTAGGAAAGTTGTTGCGGGTACGTGCGCGAAGAACGTTACTGCCATCGTTCGTGAATTTTTTTGCGAGGAAATCAGCATGCTTGGCGCAGAGTATTTCACGATGTTCGGCCTGAAGTTTCTTCGCTCCTTCCATTCCACCCGAGCTTGCAAATTCATAGTGAGTGATCTGAGAGGTGGGCACATAGACGATGCGCAGGCCCTGTTTCTGTAATCGAATGCAGAAGTCGGACTCTTCGTAGTAGGCTGGTGCATAGTCGATATCGAATCCATCTAGGGCATTGAAACTGCTGCTTCTGAAGAGCAGGAAGGCCCCAGAGCAATAGTCTACATCTCGCTGAAACATAAATTCGTAGTCGTCAGGAGACTTGCCGCGTCCGTAGCCTAAACAGGCGCCATCGTTCCAAATAATGCTGCCAGCTTCTTGTGTGCTGCCATCGAGTAATTTTATCTTGGCGCCGACTGCGCCGATAGTTTCATCTTCATCGATTACTTGCAGGGCATTGGACAGCGTATTCATTTCTATAAGCGCGTCATTGTTCAGAAGCAAGATATATTCGCCGTTCGCCGCTTCTCCCGCTTGRTTTACYGCCTTTACGAAACCAAGGTTCTCTGTGTTACGAATAATKGTGGCGTTGCTAAGCTTGTCCARAAGCTTGGSGGTTTCGTCGGTGGAGTTGTTATCTACTATGATGAGTTCGTAGCTAACGTCTGCGAATTCCAATAGCGATTGCATGCAGAGAAAACTAAGGTGAGCCTGTTGATAGAACACAAGCACGATAGAAATTCGAGGCGCCTTAGTCTGTGGAAATTGTAACTGTTCTTTTGATGCTAGAAACTTGAGTAACGCGGACTTGGCCGAGTTGTCGAGCCGCAGTTTCTCTGACTGCTGGCCTTCAATTTCCTGCGTCATTTGTTCAGGATTTTTCGCGTCGGCTGGCTTTGTCGCAAGTGTCCGTTTCTTATCAGCTGGCGAGATCGCAGCCTTCAGCCAGCGCAAGGGGCTGGTTATCCGCCAGGAGATGGAGCTTGTGATGAGATCAAATGCATGTTGCAGTCGCTCTGCGTGCCCCTCAAGGTTCTTGTAGTCGCGTTGTAGATTGCGGAAATAGTCCTGTGTCTCAGACAAAGCAGTCGCAGTAGAATACATAGACCGTATCTCTTTCGAACTCGATCGAGAAGCGCTGTCCTGCAAGTAGAGTCTGTCGGCTGCCTTCTTGGCTATCTCAATAATGGGACTGGGGGGCTGTTCATTTGCCGCAGCAGTCTCGCACACAAGGCTGGGAATTCCTGAAGAGAAGCGGCGGCCCATGAGGCGTATGCGCCAACGAAATTGCATAAAGGCATGCTCTTTCAGGGCGCGTTTTCGATTAATGGGTAGTTCATCGCTCTGCCTCGATACGGACTCGTGATGAATCAATGCAACCCCGGGATGGGATAGTACCGGTAGCCCCTTATCGGCAAGGCGCAGACAGAGGTCGACATCATTGAATGCGACCGCCAACTGGTCTTCATTGAATCCGCCCATGCGTAGAAATAAAGCCTTACGCATGACCAGGCAGGCAGCGGTTACTGCATCGACGGCATAGGGTAGAGTGATTCCTTGCTCGGCTAGAAATTCACTGGCCTCACCGACGGCAATATGTTGTGCGATAGTTTTTTCATCAAGGGAAATTCCGGCATGCTGAATGGATGAGTCTGGATACAGGAGCGTACAGCCAACCGCCCCGACTTCATCCAATGCAGCAACGGCCAAGAGTTTACTAAGCCACTGAGGATCTTTTATTTCTATGTCGTTATTGAGGAAGCAGAGATAGTTACTTTGGCATTGCTCGGCTGCAAAATTATTTATCGCCGAAAAATTGAAGGGTTCATTCCAGCTCAGCACACGAACATTGGGCATATCGCTCAGGGATTGAAGATATTGTTGTGTCTCAGTCTCGACGCTTTCGTTGTCAACGATGATGACTTCGATCGAATCACTGTCATCACTTGCCAGCACACTCTCAATGCAGGGCTTGAGGAAATTGAGTTTGTCCTTKGTCGGTATAATGAGAGAACAAATGGGAWCTGCGGACTGTTGGCCGCTCTGCATTGTGGCTTTCATGACTATTTATCCGAATTYGATTCGTTGTTGTCGGAATCTTCATCCGCCYTGAGYATTCGKCGAAGCCGTCGGGCCGGGCCCATTAACTTCCAGCTTGTGGACTCGTARATAGAGTTTACTCGTTGTTCCAGTATTKTGATGTGCAGCGCACTRGTTTTTTGTAAKTCTTCGAGCTGCAAAGTTGTATTGTCTAACTGTAGATTCAGYTCACTKAYCTGGCTATCTCGTTTCTCGATTTYATGCWGTAGCTCTGCATTYTTTTTCAGCTCGATGTGAATTYGGGCATCYTGCTCACARAGCAATACAGATTGATCAAGTTGGCCGATGAGRGCATTYACTTGCTCACCCGTCCACTTCGGCAACCACTTCTTGAAAATGGCGGCGCGGSCCTTACCGAGYGTGCTATCTGCCTGATAACGTAGACGAACGTCTGCAACAGCAGTATCGGAMTCRCCACCCTCTCTGTAGTAGGCTGTGATCGAGTCGATATGTTGAAAGTTGGTATGCTGGCTGAGTTGCAACCAGAAGTCCCAGTCTTCATAAATATCGAAKGCCTCGTCGAAACGGCAGCCATTTTCGAGCAGCGCGCTATCGAATAGGATAGCGTGAATCGGAATATAGTTGTCTCGCATCAATAGTATWGGATCGAAATTTTCTCTGAATACATAGYCCAGAGAARCGCCTGTTGCATYGGTCTTTTGTGKSSWRSKSWRGGSWKMCKSTWTTKSKYCATKSWKYTSCWGKRSGCKWWSSRMTKRWYKSWSGWSMKTRGMKTSMRKCCAAWSGKSKTSKKSCRAWWRKYRMMKMWRKTKSSSSTGGGCTGCTTCTAAGCCAGCATTCGCAGCCTGTGAACGACTGAGTGCCGCGCCGGTAGTTACTAACGTAAGCGGCCGGTCGTTGCTAGCWGTTGAGTCTAAARTRTTGTCRCCGGCAGCATCGATTAGAACGATTTCGATATTGGGATAGTCTTGAGAGGCGATGGACTGAAGCGCCTGCTGTAATTCAGGGCGRCCYARTGTGCGGCAGATGATTGAAACTWRACTCTTGTTTCCRGCTTGGCTTTTAGTAGACATTTAGACAACCTGTTCTCAAGCTGCGCGACWTATCTTCGCGATCTACTGTGYGCTGTCGACGTGCTGATTGTCGAGTACAGCGCCGACTACGTGGCCAATAAAATCTAGAAATAGAGTGTCCAAGTTTACATTGAAGTAGTTGTCCGATTGATTTCCGAATGCAATCAGGGCCAATACATCGCCGTTGCTTAGAACGGGACACAGAGCGGTCGACTTAATGTTATTGCCCTGTGCAGGGAAGAGGTACTGAATCTGTTCTTCRCTWATAAGACCGCAATGAGTTCGCTTAAGGCGRAAYACATCGRCGAATTKCTCCTTGAGGATGTCTTCTGATTCCACTCTTACCGAGTCTGCAACCTTCAAGYCTTTCTTRTCCACAAGGATGATCTCGCAGGAATCGATGCTGGTRTGATTCGACAACTGATCCTGGGCMACCTCGGCAATTTCGGTWGCATCTTTCGCGCGGAGTAAGGCAAGGACYAGGCTGCGCGTYGTATCAAATAGCTGGTCGTTGTTGCGCGCATTCTCAAGTAGGTTGTTGAGTTTCTGTCGCGCATCGCCCCCTCTGTCTCTCAGAATAGTAACTTGCCGTTCTAATAAGGAGATTGCTTTGCCGCTCTTGTGCGGCAGAGAAAGATCTGCGAGCAAGTCTTCTTGCTCGATGAAGAATTCGGGATTGGCTTTGAGGTAGCTGGCAACTTCTTGTGCAGAGGGTTCATTGGTGTTCTGAGGCTCAATTTTTTCAGCCGCCGAATTGTCATTGTTCATATCTGAATTTTCCCTTCAAAAACTGTTGTGGCCGACCCTGTCATTAACACGGGGGAGTCGATTCCTAGCCATGTAATACTAAGCTCTCCGCCATGTAATTTCACTCTGACGGTATCATCTAACAGACCTTGTAAGCAACCGGCAACTACCGCTGCACAAGCCCCAGTGCCGCAGGCTAGCGTCTCGCCCGCGCCGCGTTCATAGACGCGTAAATCTAGAGTATTTCTGTCACACAGCTGCATGAAACCAACATTGCAGCCTTCGGGAAAATCTGGATGTGAACCAAGCGCTTTCCCTGTCTCTTCTACGGCTGTTTTGCTTAGGTCGTCAACTCTAATTACCGCGTGAGGGTTGCCCATGGAGAGCGCACAAAATTCTACCTCTACTGAGCTGCCTGAAACAGTCAGATGGCGTGTATGCAGGGTTGAATGGCTGTTAGCGATGAATGGAATTTTCGCTGTATCAAACACAGGCGCCTCCATGTCGACTGTGACGGCACCACTATCGCCAATCTTAAGCGTAAGCACTCGATTGACTGTCTTGACGACGAGCGACTCTCCATCAAATAAGCCTTTGTCGCTTACATATTTAGCAAAGCAGCGAGCACCGTTGCCGCAGTGCTCTACTTCCTGACCATCGAAGTTGAAGATGCGATAGCTGAAATCGATGCCAGGCTCTGTGGCAGCCTCAACCAAGAGCAATTGATCAAAGCCCACCCCAAAATGGCGGTCTCCAAGCAGTGCAATCTGTTCGCTGCTCAATTGATACTCATTGTGCAGGTTATTGAGCACAATAAAGTCGTTGCCGAGGCCGTGCATCTTTGTGAAGTGAATATCCATTTTAGGTATCAACTAGGTAGACAAGATTCCAGATCGAGCAGATCGGCTAGGACCTCGCGACGTCTAACGACATGTGCGACATTCCCATCGACCATTATCTCGGGAACGCGTGGTCGCGTATTGTAGTTCGAACTCATTACAAAACCGTAAGCACCTGCAGAGCGCACGGCCAACAAGTCGCCTGCTGCCACTACCAACTCTCTGTCCTTGCCAAGGAAATCGGCTGATTCGCATATTGGGCCAACAACATCGAAACTAAGTGCATCGCCACGTCTTTTGTTCACCGGAACGATTTCCTGCCAGGCGCTATACAGCGCAGGCCTTAATAGATCGTTCATAGCGCCATCGACGATAGCGAAATTCTTATGTTCAGTGTTTTTTATATACTCGACACGGGTCACGAAAATGCCGGCGTTTGCGGCGATTGAGCGCCCAGGTTCGACCATTAGGGTAAGGCCGCGATTCTCGAAACGACCTTTTACCGCATCGATAAGTTCAGAGGGCAGTGGTGGGTTCTCGGTGCCGTAGCTAACACCTAGTCCTCCTCCCATATCGAAGTGACTTAAATTAATGCCTTCCTTGCTCAGGCGGTCGACCATGGCGAGCAGTCTATCAATTGCGTCGAGGAAAGGTTCTACAGATGTCAGCTGCGAGCCTATGTGGCAGTCGATACCAGATACTTTGATTCCTTCCATCTGCGCAGCCGCTCTATAGACTTTTATAGCGCGATCGGTGGAGATCCCAAATTTGTTCTCTTTCAAGCCAGTGGATATATAGGGATGGGTGCCGGCGTCGACATCGGGATTTACGCGCACAGATATAGAGGCGGGTAGGGCTAGCTGCAAAGCAACTTCATTGATTCGATTCAACTCCGCCTCTGATTCCACGTTGAAACAGTGAATGCCAGCCCGAAGCGCCTGTTGA
>JAESUV010000226.1 GCA_016762975.1 Gammaproteobacteria bacterium
TGAAATGTCACGGCAACTACCTTGCAGTACTGAATTTCCAGAACTCTTAAGTGTCACTGAATTTCGAATTTTTGCGAGAGAGACACGATAATGATCTCGCAGCTGTATACGAAATATTTTCTTCGGAAGTGTGAGCTTGCAGTATGGATTGCCCTGAGAATCATCCAGCGGTGATAGCAAGCCGAAGAAGCGGATGCCACCCATGTTCATAGTGCTCTTGATCTCGATCTTGGTGTCTGGGTTTATTCTCTCTCGCCAACTACTAGGAAGTATTTGCTTAAGAATTATCTGCCTGTTCTTAATGTTGAGGCTTTGGATTTTAGAGTGATAGACATCGTTATTTTCTCCTTTGTGAGGCGCAAGGGAGAGAGGTGTATTGTTTTTAGTGACTTGATTGAGGCAACCGAGGATATCAGCCTCGTTTGTAACTATCTCTTCGCTCGGTAAAGCTGGCATGATCCAGCCCTATATCTTCGCAAGATGAAAAAGTGAGTTCACAGGCTCCATAGTATTAATGCTGTTTCCATTCTCGCCATACGTCAGGCTTTGCATGCTTGCGGTGGGTGAAAGGCTAGCTATTGTTTTTGCTATGAACTGAGTGCGTCGGTTTATCAGTTGACCGATTAGGCGATTTTCATGAAAACATTGCTGCGCGATCTCAGATAGCTGAATGAAAAGTATGTTGAGTTCTGCATCGGTTCCCGAACTCTTTGATATAACGTAGTCATTCACGGCAGCTGGGTGAGAGGAAATACTGTTTACCTCCATGAATTTGACGCGCGAGCTGCTCGCTGCCTGCAGTGTTTCGATCAACTTCTGTTTCTGAGCGCTGTTTATCGTAATTAGTTTCTCATCCAGGCTATTTAGTGCCGCTCTCTCTGCTTCAAGAGATTTGCTTAAGGCTCGTGCGCAACGAGCTTCCTCTTTGAGTAAGCGTACAAGATGAGTCTTTACCTGATGTATTTCGTTATCTTGATTCATTTATACGAACCTGCCTTATTCAGAAGCGCTGATCGACTTTGCGCTCTCGATTTCAATAAGATCTACAGCCGTGTCTTCGAAGTTCATTTCGAGAGTCCCGTCTGCGATTGCCTGTTTCATCTGCGTTACCAGTGATGCGTCTACATCAGGGTATTCCGCTAATGTAGATTCTAGCTCCTTTAATCGCGCAGCTTGATCGGTCATGCTAACCGTATCAATAATTCCTGTAGGCGAAGCATGGGCAGCGTTGCTGCTCTTCGCTTTATGCCCATTGTCCAAAATGTTTGATGTGCTTGGACTAATGACATTTGCCGGAATCTTGCCGGTTTGAATTTCGGTACTCATTAGAGTAACTCCCGTGATTGTGTGTATCTAGACACGTCTGTGCCTAAATACGACATGATGGATAGAAAACTTAAGCCTTTCTTACAAATTAACCCTAATCGGGTTCTGGTTCAGGATTGCTGCCTCTGCAAATTATCCCTAACCTGTTCTGGTTCAGGATTGCTACCTCTACAAATTAACCCTAACAGTGTTCTCATTCAGGATTGTTGCCTCTACAGTACGCCCTGACCTGAGGTTGCGCACTGGAATGATATCTCCAGACTGCCCATTCTTTAGGGCTTTGCCGGTCATTCTCACCTGTAGCCCAGCTATTTGAGCCTTGATAATCACTTCTTGACCCTGCTGCACAATATTTCTGGGTCTAACGGCACTCAACGTAATTGGGGTGCCTACCCTTAGAGGCCGTATCAGCTCGAAATTGGTCACCTGGCTAGGATCGCTTAAATAGCCAATAGGTAGCTTATTCAAGGGGAGCTGCTGAATTTCCAGGTCTTCTGCATTCAACAATGCGCCGCGGGTGAGGGCGCGGCTACTAATTACCACATCGACTAAGGCGGCGACTGTAACAGGCACATACAGGGTCCAAGGATTCAGTCCACTGCAACGAACACCCACGGTCATGCGCGAAGTATTGTTCATCGCACCGGTAGAAAAGGCCTCGATCGGGATATTGCACTTTTTGAGTTGTAGTCGCGCATCTAGAGAGTTCGCGGTCGCGGTGGAATTTTTAAACTGATTGTGATCGATTTGAGCGAGTGCGTGATCTTCAGCTTTTAAGCGAATTGAATCGAGTGTTTGGACTTCAGCGGCATTGCTGCTAGGAATTCCACCGACGCAGAGTAGTAGGCCAAAAAAATAAGCGCGGTAGTTTGATGCGCTTGGCAACGTATTCATAGTTGTAGGAACTTTCTTATCTGTCAGTAAAGTGACGTTCATTCGAATCTAGATCCAGTCAGTAAAATTATGGAATATCCATTCAGTGTAGGGTTTCCGGTGCTTTGCGAGGACCCTGAGCAATCAGTGCCCACGGTAACGTAAGTTCTCGCCTTCTTAGTAAAGACAGATGCAAGCTATGTGCCATACCGTGGCTTTCTGATTAGTCGTGCACAAAGTTTGTGTTAGATGGANTTGGATAGTGGGAATAGCACAAATATGCGAGCTGAATATTTGTAAAGTAGGAATGTAGATTCAGACATTACTATCTATTTAAACGAATTTACCGCCAACCGGCAAGCATTGCCGCTTYTACGACCTGCAATTGCCGCTGAATGTAATKYACSYCGCBKGRCATCACATAAGCTATTGAATTAACGTCTAAATYTCTTTYTGGCACAGCAGTTGCAATGACTGAACAAAGCAGGACAAGAGTAGAGCGAGAACAGTTACGTGCTTACTACTACGACAACAGGAATCTAAACATGAACATTATTGATAAGGCATTTGGAATTCATGCGGCAGCATTAAGCTTTCGCTCACAGCGTAGTTCGATATTGGCTACGAATATTGCGAATTCCACAACTCCTGGTTTTCTGGCRCGTGACTAYGACTTCAGGACAGCMCTGCTTCAATTTACCGCTGATCAACATGTCGATATGCAGGCCACTAATTCTAGACATATTCGAACATCGCAGAAGAATGATTTCGGTGAACTGCTCTATAGAGTACCGACCCGCGTTACAACGAATGACAATACCGTAGAAGCAGACGTAGAGCAGGCCGCGTTCTCCGAAAATGCACTTAGATATCAAACCACTCTGCAGTTTTTGAACGGTTCTATCTCAAGCCTACGTAAAGCGATAACGGGGAATAACTAATGGGTTTATCAAGTGTATTTGAGATTACCGGCACTGCGCTTAACGCGCAAAGCATTCATATCGATGCGATAGCGAAGAACATGGCAAATGCTCAAGTTCTTGCCGGCAGTGAGCAGGCTGCTTATAGGGCGCGACGACCAATCTTCTCGTCCATTCTAGAATCCAGTATGAGCTTTAGTTTCAATAGGTCCAATGCGGGCGGTGTGAAAGTCGATGGCATGTCATACAGCGATTCCCCTATTGAAAAGCAATTGATGAGAGAGAACCCCTCCGCAGATGCAGATGGCTACGTCTATCTCTCGAATGTGAACTTGGTTGAAGAGATGGCGTACATGATGGAAGCCTCGCGGAATTACCAATCGAATATCGAAGTTATGAATACATCCAAGCAACTGATGCAGCGAACGCTTAGTTTAGGCGCGTAATCGAGCGMAAAGTGGAGAGTCAACAATGAATRCAATCGAACAGATATTTTCACCYAGTAACRGCAACAGCGYGCAGGTGAACAGCAAGAATGATGAGCTAGGGCAGGAAGAYTTTCTCWARCTCCTRGTTGCACAATTGAAAAATCARGAYCCAAGTAATCCCGTTGATAACGGTSAGTTTCTYGGRCAGATCGCGCARTTCAGTATGGTCTCTGGCATCGACAGTCTAGGTACTTCATTTGATAGTGTTGCCTCCAGTCTATTCTCCACACAGGCTATGCAGGCATCTCAATTGGTTGGCAAAGACATYTTGATTGAAACGAATACGGCAGATCTTRTCGAAGGGGAATCGATTGAAGGCGTRYTGGAAAGTYCAACGTCAGCCTCTAACGTGAAGATAATTATTGAGGATGAGTCTGGGCAACTTGTTCGGACTCTGGATTTGGGAAATATCGGAGAGGGCTCTACAGGATTCAATTGGAACGGTATCGATGTTGAAGGTGYACAGGCTCCATCAGGCTCTTACACCCTGAGGGCAGARGCATTCRTRGATGGATCRTTGCAGGGAGTTCCGATACAAATATTCAACAGGGTTCAAAGTATTTCCGTCGATAGAGACAACACCAGCGTCTCCTTAGAATTGTCGGGAAATAGAAGCGTTGGTATTGCCCAGGTCAGAGAATTTAAGTGAATAATTTTTGAGACAGAAATTAATCAATCAGAATTAGGAATTAATAGGAGTTAACTATGTCATTCAATACAGCAGTAGCAGGACTAAAAGCATCAAGCACCAGCCTGGAAATAATTGGTAATAATATTTCTAATGCTGGCACTACTGGATTTAAGTCTTCGAGAGGCGAGTTCGCGGATGTATTTGCTACTAGTCTGCTCGGGGCTTCGTCAAATGCAGTGGGTAAGGGTGTGGCTGTATCTGGCGTGAGTCAGGCTTTTACGCAAGGTAATATTAGCTTTACTAATAGTGTTTTGGATATGGCGATCAACGGTGGTGGGTTCTTCGTGCTGAATGATGATGGAACAAACGTGTACAGTCGCGCAGGTAACTTTCAAGTTGATAGGTCAGGGTATGTAGTAAACCCGGATGGAAATCGATTGCAGATTTTCAATACCACGTCGGCTGGGGTGCCCACCAGCGGGCTGGCAGACCTAAGGATAGATACAAGTCTCATTCAACCCGAGGCTACCTCGTTAGTTAATATCTCCGCTAATTTGGATTCCAGATCATTGGTTCCAGCAACGGCGTGGCCTGGCGCCGGATTCGATGCATTCGCATCGCCGCCGACCGCGCCTTCCTCTGGTATGTTTAATTCCTCCACATCTGCGACGGTTTATGACAGTCAGGGTAATGCGCATGTGCAGAGTATCTATTTCGTAAAGACAGCAGTTCCTAATGCATGGGACATCCATACGTTGATAGACGGAGTGACCACCTCAGGTCCAGATACGGTTACGTTTGATTCTTCGGGTCAGATACCAGCTGCCAGTTTGCCATTCCAGGTCAATGTTGCTGCATGGACACCGCTTGATGCAAGTGGAGCCTCAACAGGTGCCGCTGCACAAACTTTCGATGTGGATCTTTCTGTTTTGTCTCAGTTCGGTAGCGATTTTAGCGTAACTAACATCGAGCAGGATGGATTTACGACAGGGCAATTGAGTGGTGTTGAAGTAGGCGATGCAGGCATCGTGTTTGCCAGGTTTACTAACGGCCAGTCACGAGCCCTAGGCCAGGTAGCACTCTCTTCTTTTACCAATTCAACCGGGCTACAACCACTGGGCGGCAGCATTTGGGGAGAGACCTTTGCTTCCGGCCAACCAATATTCGGGGGTCCCGGTACAAATGGTTTAGGCACTGTTCAATCGGGCGCATTGGAAGACTCTAACGTAGAGGTTAGCCAAGAGCTGGTGAATATGATTGTGGCGCAGCGGAACTTCCAAGCGAATGCGAAAGTAATTCAGACAGAAGATGCGATAACACAAACTGTTATCAACTTGCGTTAAAGAAACTGGAATAAGCGCACTATCTAAAAAGACTAGTAAGGATAAAGAAAATGCAGGAACTACTTCTATCTATTACCCATAGCGCTAAACAAACTATGCAAGCGCAGGCTATCAATGCACACAACTTGGCGAATTCYGGMACGGAAGGTTTCAAGGCRGAGATCGCTTATTAYWCCACGCAGAAYGCGRCAAGCACTSTGTCAAGTACTCCTGACTTGTCRCCGGGAGTGGTKCGYACAACGGGCMGGAACCTGGATGTAAGTATAAACGGCGAGGGGTGGATAGCGGTGATGGCAKCAGATGGGTCCGAGGCTTACTCCCGTCGCGGAGATCTACAATTAGATGCTTTTGGYCAACTTACCAATGGAGCTGGTCAACCCATCATGGGCAACAACGGCCCTATTGCTTTGCCTCCATTTGGAGCGCTTGAGATCGGGTCGGACGGCACGATCTCCATACTGCCTCTAGGGCAGKCTCCCAACACWCTRGCAATCGTAGACCGTATCAAGTTAGTCAAGCTAGAAGGCAGCGAAG
This sequence comes from Gammaproteobacteria bacterium, assembly GCA_016762975.1. Taxonomy (GTDB): domain Bacteria; phylum Pseudomonadota; class Gammaproteobacteria; order Pseudomonadales; family Pseudohongiellaceae; genus UBA9145. Next base: position 6,116 of record JAESUV010000226.1, read on the forward strand.
TGCGYAGAGGCGAAGATGGATTGGTGCGCATGGCCGATGGGYTCGCAGTAGAGGCAGATGCYTCGGTAGGCGTGTTTTCYGGGATGTTGGAAGGCAGTAATGTSAATGTRGTGGGAGAGATGGTGAAGATGATCGATCTAGCACGCCGYTTCGAAAGCGAGATTAAGTTGATGMAATCGGCGGATGAAAAYTCAGCYTCGCTCGCAAAAATCTTGAGTATAAATTAGAACCGAATTAGAGAACTAGTGTAGGAGAATAGATATGACTCAGGCCTTATGGATTGCAAAAACCGGTTTGGACGCCCAGCAAACAAAAATGTCCGTGATTGCAAACAATCTCGCGAATGCTAGCACTTCGGGCTTCAAGCGAAGTCGTGCAGTGTTCGAAGATCTGCTCTATCAAAACCAGCGTCAGCCTGGTGCACAATCATCGCAGGACACTGTCTACTCCACTGGATTAATGATCGGTACTGGCGTGCGAACTGTTGCGACAGAGAAACTCTTCACCCAGGGAAATCTTTCACAGACAGAAAACCCACTCGATGTTGCAATAGAAGGAAGAGGATTTCTTCAAGTATTACTTCCCGACGGGGGGCTTGCCTATACGCGCGACGGCTCGATGCAGGTCGACAATCAAGGCCAGTTAGTTACGCCTAGTGGGTATGCAATACAGCCAAGCATCAATATTCCTGCAGACGCGCAGTCCATTACCATCGCGGTAGATGGAACCGTTTCGGTGAGCCTACAAGGAAATTCTGCGACCACCCAAGTTGGCAGTATCCAACTCGCTGACTTCATCAACTCAAGTGGTCTACAGGCGAGGGGTGGCAACCTGCTCTTGGAAACGACTTCAAGTGGATCACCTCAGGTTGGCTTGCCGGGCGCGAATGGTCTTGGCTCCTTGCTGCAAGGCTTTATAGAGAACTCAAATGTAAATGTGGTGGAAGAGTTGGTTAACATGATCGAGACGCAACGTGCCTATGAGATGAATAGTCGTGCTATCTCAACAGCTGACCAGATGCTGCAATATGTTTCTAACAACCTGTAGGAATTAGATTGATGAATCTGGATATTGGAAAATACATAACAGTGCTGATCTTGCTGACAGGGATTGTAAGTTGCGCTACGCCACAAGCTGATCATTCATTCGATGATGAGCAAGAGCCGAGTTACTTGCGGCTGCATACGGCGCAGAAACTGCCTTCAGGATCTCTTTATCAGGAAAGTTCAGCGATGGGCTTGTTTGAAGATATTAAGGCGAGTCGAATCGGCGACATTCTGACGGTCTTGCTCGTTGAACAAACATCAGGACAGAACAGTGCTGATAACAGTGTGAACCAGTCTACTGCAATGAATGTACAGACACCTACATTTGGTGGTCGCAGCAGAGCTGGCATGCGGATTGATCTGGGTTCCGAGAATAGCTTTAGTGGTCAGAGCGGTAGTAGTCAGAGTAATAGCCTAACTGGCAGCATAACTGTGACTGTGCATACAGTTCTTCCAAACGGAAATCTCGTTGTCGAGGGTGAAAAATGGATACGTATCAATCAGGCGAATGAGTTTGTGCGTCTAAAAGGCGTAGTTAGGCAGGTAGATATCGATACCAACAATACACTGTTATCGACACAGGTTGCCGACGCGCGAATTTCCTATGGCGGCACTAGCACTAACGGTAATAGTCCYGGCTGGGCAGCGAAAGTACTGTTCAGCTCCCTATGGCCATTCTAACAACAGAGTAAGYAGGAGAAATTTAACAATGAAGAGACAGAAATTACTAAGGCTACTTACGTTTATRATGATAGCTATGRCCGCCGTTCCTGCAAGYGCCGAGCGTCTCAAAGATCTYGCGACGGTCGATGGTGTCAGGCCYAATCAGTTAGTMGGYTACGGYTTGGTAGTGGGTTTACCTGGTAGTGGRGATCAAACAACMCAAACCCAATTCACCGTACAGAGCCTGAAGAGCACACTSGCTAGACTRGGCGTGATCATTCCCGAGAACATCAATCCACAGTTGAAGAACGTAGCGGCCGTATTAGTTCATGCTGAGCTGCCGGCTTTTGGTAAGCCGGGTCAGACGATCGATGTAACGGTCTCGTCAGTGGGCAATGCGACTAGCTTGCGCGGCGGTGCTCTGTTGATGACGCCGCTGAAGGGCGCCGATGGCAACGTCTATGCCCTTGCTCAAGGGAATCTCATTGTTGGGGGTTTCGGAGGTGGGGGCGCCGACGGCTCCTCAGTAACAGTGAATATACCGAGCAGTGGCCGCATACCCAACGGGGCGATTATTGAGCGCGAAGTCGCAAGTCCATTTTCTGATATCAACGGTTCTATTACCTTTAATCTCAACCAAGCTGACTTCACCACAGCTATGAATCTTGTAAATACAGTTAACAGTATCTTTGGCGCGAATTCCGCAGTCGCCATAGACAGTACATCCATTCGTGTAATGGGCCCTATTGATCCCGATCAGAAGGTAGCTTTTGTCGCTGCCTTAGAAAAYCTTGAGATTGAAAGAGGCGAAGCCGTCGCGAAGGTCATTATCAATTCTAGAACCGGTACTGTGGTAATTGGTTCTAATGTGCATGTTGACGAGGCGGCWGTAGCCCATGGSAGTCTGACAGTAACRATTTCCGAAGAAACGTTCGTAAGTCAGCCAGGGCCGTTCTCGCGCGGGGGCRRCACGGCAGTGGTTGCTAACTCTAGTATCTATATCGAGGAAGAAGACAATCGCATGTTTCTATTCCAGCCAGGTGTTTCCTTGAACGACCTAGTTCGGGCGGTGAATCAGGTAGGTGCTTCTCCCAGCGACCTTGTTGCAATACTCGAGGCTTTGCAGCAGGTAGGCGCACTACGAGCACAACTGATAGTTATCTAATTTAAGCGAAGCGAAGGAACAAAAATGACCGATGCTGTGGCTAAGGTATATACCGATTTTTCAGGCTTGAAAGAGTTAAGTGCACAGGCGCGAATGGAGCCGAATGCCGCTGCTAAAGAAGTTGCGCAGCAATTCGAGTCAATATTTATCGAGTTAATGTTGAAATCGATGCGCAGTGCGACGCCGAAAGATAGCCTATTCAATAGTGATCAAATGGAGGCCTATCAAGACATTGCCGACAAGCAACTGGCAGTTGATATGGCCACGAGTGGCGGCTTGGGTCTAGCGGAGATTATACAGAGGCAGATTGCCAATACGCCGAGCTTCAGCTCAACAGACGTGACKCCCTAACTCAGATTTGAGTAACGACTATGAACARARCAGATTATAGACAAGTGAAAAGAGGTCTRGTCTAAATGCCTGACTTACTTAAGGTGGCGGCTAATTCCCTGCAGTCTTGGCAGCAGGCGCTAAAYACCACGGGCCATAATATTGCAAATGCGAATACTGAGGGCTATAGCCGTCAGAGCGTGCAGTTTGAAACGGCTGAYCCGCGTGTGTTCGGTTTYGGTTTCATTGGACAAGGTTCCACGGTTTCCAGMATAGAAAGAGCGCACAATGAATTTCTTAGCTCTCAAGTRCAGGAATTTACCTCGAGCAATGCGAGRTACCAAGTCTTCACCGAATTTAGTTCGCGAGTAGACGGCGTTCTMGCTGGCTCAGAGAACAATTTGAATACTTCGATACAGAAGTTCTTCAATGCTGTTGCTGAAGTGGCGGCTAGCCCAGGCAGCCTGCCCGAGAGACAGGTTCTTTTAGGAGAAGCTTCGAATCTGGTGGACCGACAGCAGAGTTACAGTCGACTGCTGCAGGATCTTAATGGCGAAGTGAACGCGCGTATTCGCTCTGCAGTGAATGAGGTAAACAGCTTATCGGATAGTATCGGTGCTATTAATAAACAAATAACCAGGGCTATCGCGAGCAGCAATGGTGCTACACCAAACGATTTACTCGACCAGCGCGATCGGCTTATCGAAAAGTTGTCACAGAAGGTCGCGATTACGACGGTCGATCAGAGTGATGGTTCGTTAAATGTTTTGGTGGGCAAAGGACAGCCGCTTGTAATAGGTGCGCAAATTACCCATCTCGGAACCAGATTCAGTGCAACTGATAGTACTAGAGTAGAGGTTTCTGTTCCCGGCCAGATTGCTGCCAGCGATTCTAGTCAGTTAATCAATGGCGGTGAACTGCAGGGTATGCTCGATTTTCGCAGCAGGATTCTAAACCCTGCGCTAGATAAACTCGGGTTAATTGCGCTAGGCATTAGTGAAACGGTTAATACACAGCATCTCAAAGGCATAGACCTCAACGGGGCAATGGGCGGTAATTTCTTCAACAGTACTGCCGTGCCTATTGCTGGTGATACTCGTAATATAGGTACGTCCGCGCCGTCAGTAGTAATTACAGATGTAACTCAAATTAGGGCGAGCGATTATGCATTAGCGTATGACGGAGCACAATGGCAGCTTACAAGGTTGACAGACAACACCAGCGTTACCGGAGCGGGACCACTCGTGCTGGATGGCTTGCGCGTTGACGTAAGCAGTGGCGCTCCAGAGGCCGGTGATAAATTTGTACTTAACCCATCCCGAACGGCGGCTACAACCTTCTCTTTAGCAATTTCTGACCCGCGTAAGATAGCGGCAGCAAATCCGCTGCTCATAAATTCCGCGTTAAGCAATGCCGGCTCTGCCGAGTTGCAGAACCTAACCGTAGCGCCCGTAAATACCCTGCCCTTGGCTGGGCCGATAACACTAAGCTACAATCCGAATGCGCTAGGCGCTGGAATTCCTGGGTATGACGTGACAGGGGGCCCTGGTGGAGTCATTGCCTATGACCCAGCTACAGAAAGCTCAGGAAAGGGCTTTAGCTTCGCTGGCATTGGTATCGACTTCGAAGTAAGCGGCGTACCGGAGAATGGTGATCGGTTTTTAATCGGAAACAACAGCAGTGCTGTCGGTGACAATCGAAATATGCAAAGCATTGTCGAACTGCAGTTTCAATCAAAGCTGGATGGTGGTAATTCGTCCTTTCAGGATTTCTATAGCTCGCTGGTAGCGCAGGTAGGGGTCATAAGTAATCAAGCAAATGCAAACCTTGAGATCGAAACCTCTCTGTTACAACAGGCGACAAGCTACCGGGACAATGTTATCGGTGTAAATCTTGATGAAGAGGCTGCGGACTTGCTGCGATTTCAGCAGGCATATCAGGCATCGGCGCAGTTGGTGAAGGTGGCAGATGAAATGTTTCAAATTTTGATTAATTCAATTGGGTAATAGTTTTTCGGTTAGAGGCGAGATCACGTGAGAATTTCTACACTACAAATGTACAAGCAGAGTGTGCAGTCGATGCAGGCGCAGCAAAGTGGACTGCATCGGACGGAGTCTCAACTCGCTAGCGGGAAACGAATAAACAAGCCTTCCGATGATCCTATTGGGGCAGCAAAAGTACTAAACCTTAACTCTACGATTGCTGTGATCGACCAGTTCTCTCGTAACGTCGCAGGAGCAGAATCCTCGCTAGCATTCGAGGAGAACGTTATAGCGAGTGTAAACAATAGTTTGCAGAGGGTTCGCGAATTGGCAATTCAAGGTAACAATGCCACCAATTCTTATTCAGACCGACAGGTGATAGCGCAAGAGATTTATCAGAAGCTCGATGAGCTGACTTCGCTCGCCAATACACGGGATGGGAGGGGTGACTATATCTTCGGCGGATTTAGTGTCGACAATCCACCGTTCGCTAATATTTCTGGAAGCATTGTCTATCAGGGAGATCAGGGTCAGCGTTTCGTGCAGATAGGCGAGGGTACGCAGACGGCTGTAGGTGATTCAGGCGAGAGTGTTTTCTCTAGAGTCTCAAGCGGCAACGGGACTATCGAGATAGCTGCATCTTCGAGCAACAGTGGTGATGCAATCGTAGGCGCGTACGGGCATAGCAGCAACTATCAGCCAGGTAACTACACTATAACCTTCAATCAAGCCGCCATAACAGATCCGATAGCTTACGTGATTACCAATGACTCTGGTGCGACTATCAGCAGCGGCACCTATAACGAAGGTGAGAGTATCGCATTCACCGGGGTGCATCTGCGTATGAGTGGGAATCCTGCTGACGGTGACGTGGTAAATGTGGGCCCATCGCAGAATCGCAGTATCTTTGATGCCGTAAAGGGCATTGCTGATGCGTTGAATAGGCCTACTGAAGATTCCGCAGCCACGGCAAGGCTTCATAATGAATTGGCGCAAGGGCTAGGCAATCTAGATCAGGGCTTAGACCACCTGGGCTCAATCCGTGCCGGCATTGGTTCGCGGTTAAACAATATAGAATCCATACAAAATATAAACCAAGACCTTAAACTGCAGCTAGAAACCATTGTGTCAAAGACTCAAGACCTTGATTATGCGGAAGCAATCTCGAGATTTAACTTGCAGTTAACCTCACTTCAGGCTGCACAGCAGGCCTTCATCAAGACCTCGGGCTTGACGCTCTTCCAATACCTGTAGTTCCTTATCCTAGATTCTTTACCCACCACGCCTTGCAGCTCAGGCAGCTTTTGGTGCGGCTCTAATTTCGATAATTGTCATATCCAATTGCTGGTTTTTCCCCGCCCTTGCTAGGTTTAGCTGAATCTTTAAAACTATTAGTTAAGGTATTTTGAATCTTGTCGTAATGATCAGGGACAGAAAGAGCAACAGCAATGAACACTGCGTTGCAACCTACTAACGGTAAAAATGATCTCTACAGACAGGTGAAAAACTGTTGATGGGACGAAAGAGGATACGAAAATGGCTCAGGTAATAAATACCAATGTTGCATCATTGAATGCGCAGAGAAATCTGAACAAGTCTCAATCGATGCTTTCCACTTCACTACAGCGACTCTCTTCTGGTATGCGTATTAATAGCGCCAAGGATGATGCCGCAGGTCTGGCAATATCGGAGCGTTTTACAGCGCAAATCCGTGGCCTCAATCAAGCCGCTCGAAACTCAAACGACGGTATATCACTAGCACAAACTGCTGAGGGTGCGCTGGGCGAAGTAACCAACAACCTACAGCGAATTCGTGAGCTAGCTGTACAGTCTTCTAACGCGACTAATAGCGCGTCGGATCGATTGGCGATGCAGGAAGAAGTAACGCAGCTGATGGCTGAGGTAGAGCGGGTAGCAATTCAATCTAACTTTAACGGTGTGAAGCTTCTAGATGGATCGTTCTCTTCAGAAGTATTCCAGGTCGGCGCCAACGTGGGTGAGACGATCACTATTGATAGTATCGTTGATGCTACCGCTACGGGTTTAGGCTTGGATAACAGTGTGGCCTCTCGTACAAACGGTACAGCGCCTACAGCGGCATTGCTAGCCGGTGATCTTACAGTAAATGGTGTCGACGTAGGCGCTGTTGCAAGAGATGCGAAGGCGATTGCTGCAGCGATTACGGCAACGTCTTCTGGGGTTTCGGCTTCGGCAACAACTAGCATTTCCACAGGCGCATTCACTACGTCAACGAATGACACTGCAGGTGATACCTACACTCTGACGGTAGCTGGTGTTGATATCGTGGGTACAAGCACGGGGGCGGGAACGATCACTGCGGCTATGATGGACACAGCTGTTAGTGCAGGTGTGA
>JAESUV010000050.1 GCA_016762975.1 Gammaproteobacteria bacterium
TGATCGTCTGTACCTGCACGGCGATGGCTCTATTGGTCACCGGTGTATGGGAAGGCGGTGCAGTCGGCATCACGATGACTACCCAGGCCTATGAGCAGGTGTTTCCAGGCTACGGTGCCTATTTGTTGTTGATCATGGTTACCGTGTTGAGCACGACGACGATACTCACCTACTGGTACTACGGCAGCAAATGCATGGGCTTTCTCTTTGGCGCGTCAAAAGAGAAGCTCTATATGTACGCTTATATGGCGCTGATAATTGCCGGAGCGGTAGTCTCGCTGGATGTAGTGATCAATCTTCTGGATGGCATGTACGCGACGATGGCGATACCGACTATGGTCTCGACGCTGCTGTTGGCGCCGAAGGTTAAGAAGGTAGCGAGTGCCTATTTTGCACGAATCGATGCTGGAGAATTCGATGAGAAACAATAATGCCATCTAGCGGTAATGACAGGCTGCCCTCAGWGAACTAATAAACTATGAAGAACATATCGCTGTTAATTATAATCACTTTTACATTGTTAAGCTGTGCCCAAAAYAGCCAGCCACAGCAATCAGAYATCGCTGCCATAAATAAAGTGTTAGATGGTTATCAYCGGGCCGCCGCGAACGGCGAWTGGGATACCTATTTTGATCTGATGAGYGACGATGGYGTATTCATAGGAACMGATGCGCAGGARCGCTGGGTCAAGCAAGAGTTTCGCCRGTACTCAAGCGGCAGYRATGGTTGGGTMTATACGCCTMKGMARCGCAATATCAACATCACTCCRGATGGATTAAGCGCGTGGTTCGACGAGGCGTTGCTGAGTGAGAGTTTTGGCAGTAGCCGCGGTACAGGGGTGTTGATACRCACGACTCAAGGTTGGAARATYTCGCAGTACCATCTTACTTTGCCGATCCCTAAYSSCWTGGTGCGCGRTATCACTGATCAGATTAAGRAATATGAAGCGCAGGATTGATTAGACTAGGCGATTCTACTTTGCAGATTCTCGCGCCATCTTCTGGAAGCCACGACTCATTAGCCAGGCGCTGAAAGTTGAAATAACGGCGAATACAGACAGCACCAGAAACACCTGCGACCAGCCTAAATAGTCGGAGAGTATGCCAGCAGCAAAGGCTGCGATCGCTCCGCCTATATAGCCCATCCCATCGATAATGCCCGTGCAGGAGCCTGCTCCTTGCGCGCCAGCGATATCAAGTGTGAGGCAACCGCTGCTCATCGAGTAGGGACCCAGCAAGAAGAATCCGCTAGCCCCAAGAAAGAACAAGATCAAATTGAAATTTGGCTCGCTGGCACCGCTTAGCACCGCTATGGCGATCATGCAAAATACGAGCACAGAAAGCATCATCCACATCATGCGTGCGCGGTCTCCGTTGCGCGCATGGTGATCGGTGTACCAGCCAATGAATAGCGTGCCAGCTACACCTAACAACGGGAATATGGCGGAGCGCAAAATCGCAGAGCTCGCGCCCAGACCGATATCGAACAGGAATTTCGGTGTCCAGAACAAGAATACAGAACGCAGTAGTGTGGTGAGAAAACTAAACACCAGTAACTGTCGGTATATGGGCAGGCGCAATAGCGTCTTCATGATAGTTGAGACAGGCGGCTGTTCTTCGTCGCCATAGTCGGCAATTTGTTTCTTTGAGGTAGCGCCTTCTATTGGCCTAGCGCCAGGTACAACATCGTCAGGAGTTGAGCGTGACGCGAAGTAGGACCAAAGCAGGATCAGCGTGAGTACCATGGCAGGGTAGATGAAGACTCCCTGCCAAGGAACGCCCATTGCTACCAGAGATCCCGCAAACAGAGTGGCCGCAACTCCTCCAAACTGGAAGTTGACACTGATCAAGCCCATCACCGTGCCGTTGCGTTCTCTTGGGTACCAGTTGCCGATTGTCTTTGTCAGCCCGCCCCAACCCATGGAAAGAAAGTAGCGGCAAAAGCACCATACAATGATAAATGCAGTGAGGCTTGCTGAGATCGCAAAGATGATATTGAAGAATATGGCGCCGGCCATACCGACGAGAAAGATTTTTCGACCGCCGATTTTATCGGCTAATGGGCCATTGATAAATTTGCCGGCGGCATAGGCCATTTCGGATAGTGAGGCGATGAGGCCGAGCTGTGTATTGGAGTAGCCAAATTCCTGTTCGAGCAGAGGAAAGGCAGCGGAGAGGTTGCCGCGGCAGATGTAGTAGCCCACATAGCCAACGAGCATGACCCAGAAGGTGGAGGTTCTCCAATGTAGCAGCCGGGTATTTTCTTCTGATGAAACAGGGGTCTTCTGATTACCTTGCAGCGTATAGAACATTTACTAATCCCTGTAGTTCGACTATAAGCTCGATAACTAGTTCGCTAACATAGTGATCGTTGAAGACAATCCATTCAAATTGCAGTGAGGAGCAACAACAGACTTAGTGGATGGTCTGCTCTGGCTTTGCCAAGCCCACTTTGCTCGCCGACGTCGCTCGGGGCTCGTCCTGTGAGGCATAGCTGCGTGTGATGACTTCGCTCTCTAGAGTGTTACCAAGCTTGCCCAGAAACTCCTCCATGTGAGCCGTTTGATAGTGAGCCTGCAGGCAGTCAGCATTTTCCCACTCCTGCAATAGAACAATCTGATTGGTGTTGGTCAAACCTTCGAAGTACTCATAGTTCAGGCAGCCGTGTTCCTGGCGACAGAGACGAGACATGTCTTTCATCAATTCGAGCGCTTCAGATTTGGATTCTGCAACTAGATGAAAAGTTGATTGAACCATTATCATGATGTGGCTAATCCTGTTTAAGAATTTCGTTTACACAGTGCTGTAGTGAAGGTTTCATTAGTTGGACATGAAGCTTCAAATCAGCGGAATTTATTCGCAGCAGCTTTAACCGCTAACACTAAGATGGTGTCGACTGCGCTGTATTCAAGGCYACTTTCGCAGGCGCGCGGGAAGCTGTCAAGAATCGAGGTCGYAGTTTAKCGGCGCTGCCGATAARCTGCTGATATTACTTCGATTTAGCRAGCTTGCTRTCGAGACTCCARCCACCGSCRCCAAGGCCTGCTRAWACCAGTARGCCKGCSAWGATGCCCATATTCTTWACRAAGTTCTGYGTCTGRTCGGGSAYATTCCAGAAGTCATGCATYACCACAYTAATGACGAGCGTCAACCCAGCTAGCACGAACGCGACTGGCTTCACCTGRTAGCCTACSATCAYGGCGAKGCCGCCAAGCAGCTGAATCAGAATGGTCAAGATCAGGAAGAATGAGATGAAYRCCATGCCTTGCTCGGCCATGGAGGCAGAGGTGCCYTCCATATTCATAATCTTYAGCAGCGCGCCGGGTCCGAAGAAGTAGARTCCGAGTATCACGCGGCCGCTGGTGGAGCAGAGGAGTTCGAARTTTTTAAGCATTGGRYATCCTATTTGGGYATGTGTTGRATTTGCTRCGTGGTTCTCWGTGGATAGCKCTGGTGTTCTTTCTTTTGCTCAGTCTTCCCACCAGGGATAGAAAGGCGGCATGTCGCTGGATGCCTTTTCTAGATATTCCGGCTTTCTCTTTTCCAAGAATGCCTTTACGCCTTCCTTGCCACTCCCTTGGCTCGCATAGAATATTGCCAGGGAGTCTATTTGATGCGCCGCCATTGGGTGATCTTGAGCCGCGTTACGATACATCATCTGCCGCGTCAGAGCGATAGACACGGGACTGTGTTGTGCTATTCGCTTAGCGAGTTTATAGGCTTTATCCAGAAGCGACTCGTTGGGCTCTATCGAATTGGCGAAGCCGCTAGCTTTTAATTCTTCAGCTAGAATTAGGTCGCCGCTATACACCCATTCTAAGGCCTTACCCATGCTGACTATTCGAGGGAGGAACCAGGTGGAGCAGGCTTCCGGTGTAATGCCTATTTTGTTGAACACGAAGCCCACTCGGGCATTCTCGGAAACGAGTCGAATATCCATAGCACAGGTCATGGTCGCGCCGATGCCCACTGCGGCACCGTGGATGGCAGCAATTACCGGTTTCTTGCAGTCGTAGATTGCGAGTGCCAGCCGACCGCCTGTATCGCGGACACCAGCAATGATTTCGGGGTCATTTAGCTTAGTTTGCATATCCTTAAGACTTGGCTGCAAACTTTCATTCAGTCCAAATACATTTCCCGTGCTGCCGAGATCCATACCAGCACAGAATGCCTTGCCAGCTCCAGTGACCACGAGGACTCGAACTTCATCGTCTTCGCTGGCGCGTTCTACTGCGTCGATCAGTTCATTCGCCATCTCAACTGTGAAGGCGTTCATCTGCTCGGGGCGATTGAGCGTTATCGTTAGAATATTGTTTTCAATCTGATAGAGAATCGTATTATAGGCCATGGCATGAATAGCTCCGACGAACAGCGGGAAAATAGGGCCTATGATACAGCGAAGTTGGGGCTTATGCAGGGCTTACAGGTGGATGCTTCAAGCGGATTATTTCAACTTCGCCTTCCTGGAGCATTTGTTGCAGGTGCAGGTCTTCTTCTCGCTTGGTGATTGCGGAGATCAGAAACTCTGCTCTTAAGGAATTGCCACGATAGACATATTCCTCTCCAAGCACGGCATTCTCTATCTTCTTGATGACGATTTTAGAGCCGGCTTCATCAACACCCGGTAGGAGCATTCTGAATTGCTTGTAGCTAGACCGAGCTAGCACGTCTTCATTGCGCCTTCTGTCGGTGGCCATCAGTGCGAAATGGCGAAGCATTGCGTTGCCTACCTTAATACCGTGCTGTTTGATGATGTCATCGAGGTTTGTAAGTTCGAGGGTCAGCATAGAGACCGGCTTGCTGTACCTCAGCGCCACGCCAAGGACTCGATTGCTCACTTCTATAAAAGTGCGCTCATTCAATATTGTTGTTATTGGGTCGAAAATTGCGTCTTCTTGATATTCGACCTTGAGCTCTTCCATAGTCATGATGATGATCGAGAAGGCGAAAATAGTCATGCTGACGATGGCGCCGATCAGTAAAACAGTCGTGACGGGTTCAGCGGATGATAGCGGTTGTGTGTCTAGGAATAACATGAGAACGAATTCAACTACCGCGTTGAATAGTGAGAGTGTTAGCAAGAGATAKGCGCCGAAGTTAGTATTGATGGCCATGACCGGRCGCAGTTTYCGCTCGATTYTCAAGCCCTTCGCCAGTACATAGGCAGTGCTAGTCGAAAAAATAACCATCATTACCGCRGAGATGCGGATGCGCCAAAGTATGGACTCATCTATATATAYAAAGTAATAGATGCCTGCCATGGTGCCGAGAAAGCARAYGAAAAAGATGAGCGGYAGTTTYGTGGTTTCTTGATTCCARAAATTCGCTAGWCCGGAAAGGACAGGTATACGRCCACCCATGATCAGCGCGTTCGCCAAAAAGATGGAAATAAARGGGGGTTGGGTGYCCTSTAGKGAGAGCAATAGAATGCCAACRCAGGTCGTCATATATCCTGCGGCAATCCTCAKTAGACCYGGGATCTGTTTATTACCCGCCCARTTCACCAATAGCGCAACACCGGTAATCATTGAGACCAAGGCTAGTGCAATTGCTAGATTTTGATTTTCCATTTATGCGTTCTTTCTAGATGGCTTTCGCCGCTCGTAATTGTTCAATTTCGCTTTCACTGTATCCCCAGTCAGCCAAGATGCTTTCGGTGTGCTCGCCGACCATGGCGGCAGACGATTTGATTTCTGACTGGGTGCGGCTAAATCTCGGCGCTGGTGCTGGTTGAGTCACGCCATCAAATTCTACGTAGGTATTTCTAGCAACATTATGTGGGTGGCTTGGCGCCTCTTCTAAGTCGAGGACTGGCGCAAAGCAGACGTCTGTTCCTTCCATCAAATCGCTCCATTCGGATCGTGTCTTTGTAAGGAACAGCTTCGCGAGTTTTTCTCTGAGCTGTGGCCATACACTCTGATCCTGTTGCGCCAAAAATTCTTCATCTTCAATTTCACACTTTTCTAGAAGAAGTGCATAGAACTGTGGCTCGATAGAGCCTATGGAAATATATTTGCCATCACTGCATTCATAGCTACCGTAATAGTGAGCGCCGCCATCCAATTTATTGGCATGCCTGTCGGCAGTCCACATATTCATCTCCATCAGCCCGTAGAAGGGGCTTAACAGGCTCGCAGTGCCATCAGTCATGGCGGCATCGATAACCTGTCCTTGTCCTGAGGTCGTTCGCTCATGGAGTGCGGCGAGTATGCCTGTTAGCAAGTACATGGCGCCGCCGCCAAAATCACCTACTAGGTTGAGCGGCGGAGTGGGGGCTCTGTCGGAATAGCCCATTGCGCCTAGCGCTCCTGCTATGGATATATAGTTTATATCGTGACCCGCAGCCTGAGCTAAAGGTCCAGATTGCCCCCAGCCTGTCATGCGGCCGAAGATGAGTTTTGGATTGCGCTCGAGACAAACATCAGGGCCTAGGCCTAGGCGCTCCATCACGCCAGGCCTGAATCCCTCGATGATCGCGTCTGCCTCTTCGATCATTCGGAGAACCGTCTCTACAGCCGCTGGGTTTTTAAGGTCTAGTGCGATTGAGCGGCGTCCTCGGTTTAACACGTTTGCTCTATGACCTGTGCCTTTCTGAGTTAGCCTATCGATGCGAACCACCTCAGCTCCCATGTCAGCCAACATCATGGCGCAGAATGGGCCGGGACCAATCCCAGCCATTTCCAATACTTTTAATCCTTGTAGCGGTCCCATTTTGATTCCTGTCATTAAACCGAAGACCTGCGAATCATAGGGGATTGTGCGGAGGAAATAAAACCAATGAAGGGAAAGTCTTGTAATTTCAGCCTGTAAACCCCGTTTCATTAGCTGTTTCACTTTTGCAATGGATACATTATCCTTTTGCGCTCCTTAGTTAATAAATAGTTACGAATCTACGGCGTGAAGCGATTATGGAATTACAGAATAAATCAGCATTTATAACCGGTGGAGCGTCAGGTCTAGGCTTGGCTACTGCGCGAAATTTTATTGCGGCCGGCGCGAAGGTCACGTTGTTTGATCTTAACGAGGATATGTTGCAGAAAGCTGCTCTCGAGCTAGGCGAAAACGCTATCTATCATGCAGGTGATGTAGCAGATGAAGTGGCAGTAGCGGCGGCACTCGAAAAGACTAAAGAGAAATTCGGCACCGTACACATCAATGTAAACTCCGCAGGAATTGGTGGAGCAGCACGCACGGTTGGAAAGAACGGCCCGATGCCTTTGCAAAAATTCGAGCACATCGTAAGAGTCAACTTGATAGGTACTTTCAATGTGCTGCGTTTGTGCGCTGAGGTGATGCAGCTTAACGAACCGGTGACAGAAGACAATGAGCGCGGGGTCATCATCAATGTGGCTTCCATCGCCGCCTTCGATGGTCAGACTGGTCAGGCAGGTTATGCCGCGTCCAAAGGCGGCATCGTGTCGATGACATTGCCGATTGCCCGAGATCTATCGAAGCGAGGCATTCGAGTGATGACGGTCGCGCCGGGAGTGTTCGAAACGCCATTGTTGGCATCAGCTCCGGATGAGGTGCGGGATCCCCTCATAGCGATCACGCAATTTCCGAAGCGTCTCGGGAATCCAGAAGAATTTGCGGATCAGGTGGCGCATATCGTGACTTGCTCCTATCTTAACGGTGAAACGATACGGCTCGACGCGGGCATTCGTATGCCGGCACTTTGATGGCGTCTTAAGAGTGGGTTGGAAATGGACGATTAGATTTACGGTTTTCAAAATTAGCTTAGGAGTAGAAAAATGGCCGATGCATATATAGTTGGAGCAGTACGTACCGCAACAGGAAAGAAGAAAGGCAGATTGAGCAATATTCATCCTGTGGATATGGGCGCAATTGTAGTTGATGAGCTTGTCGATAGAACGGGTATTCCTACCGATGCTGTGGACGATGTGATATTTGGTGTGGTGATGCAAATCGGCTCGCAGGCGAGCAACCTAGGTCGCAATGTATCCATGTCTTCCAAGCTTGATCTATCCGTGCCCGGAACCACTGTAGACCGTCAATGCGGCTCGTCGTTACAGGCGATTCAGTTTGGTGCGCAGGCGGTCATGTCGGGCACTCAGGACGTTATTATTGCAGGTGGCGTAGAGGCGATGAGTACAGTAGAAATCGGCTCCAATATACGTGATGGTCTGGCGAATGGCCGTGGCATCCCAAAAGGCGAACGTTTAGAGCTTCAGTATCCCGGCATCCAGTTCAGCCAGTTTGATGGTGCGGAACTGTTGGCGGAAAAGTATGAGATTACTCGTGCCGATCTCGACGCTTTTGGATTATTGAGTCATCAGCGCGCCGCCGCTGCCACCGAGAATGGCCACTTTAAACAAGAAATCGTTCCGCTAAATATTAAGTTGGAAGACGGCTCAGTGGACGTGCACCTAGTCGATGAGGGTATTCGTGGTACGGCGACCTTAGAGGGCATGCAGTCTTTAAACGCCCTTCGAGAAGGCGGAGTCATTACCGCAGGTACCGCGAGTCAGATCAGTGATGGCTCGGCAGCTGTCATGATCGCGAACGAGATGGCGGTAGCGAAATACAATTTGCCAGTAAGGGCGAAGATTCACTCGCTGGCGGTAGTCGGCTCGGATCCGGTGATCATGCTAGAAGGGCCTATCCCGGCGACACAAAAAGTATTAGCCAAGGCAGGACTTACCATCGATGATATAGACCTGTATGAGGTCAACGAGGCGTTCGGGTCGGTGCCTCTTGCGTGGGCTAAGGCGGTGGGTGCAGATCAAAACAAGTTGAATGTAAATGGCGGCGCACAAGCATTAGGCCATCCGCTAGGTGGTACTGGAGCGAAGCTCATGACCACATTAGTACATGAATTGGAGCGGCAGCAGAAGCGCTATGGCTTGATTGCTATCTGTGAGGGTGGCGGCACTGCAAACGCCATGATCATCGAGCGCATGGATTCGGTCACAGCCTAAGAGAAAATATCATGATTGATTCCCACGTTTCTCCTTGGATGGATGAAGAGTTGCATATTATGCGTGATGCGGTCGCCAAATTCTTGCAGAAGGAATTTGTACCGAAGATGGATAAGTGGGAGAAACAGGGCTTCGTCGATCGAGATGCGTGGCTTATTGCTGGAAAGGCCGGCCTGCTGTGCGCTTCTATACCTGAAGAGTACGGCGGAGGAGGCGGTAGTTTCAAACACGAGATGGTGTTGGTCGAAGAGTTTRGCTACGCCAATRTTACCGGCTTTGGAAATAGCGTGCATTCTGGCATTGTWGCYCACTACATTAACTCCTACGGSWGTGAAGAACAGAAGAGGAAATGGYTGCCGCTGATGGCGAGCGGAGAGATCGTCTCAGCTATCGCGATGACCGAGCCMGGAACCGGCTCCGACCTTCAGGCTRTTGCGACTACTGCTCTCCTAGAAGGCGACGAATACGTTCTGAATGGACAGAAGACCTTCCTAACCAATGGCATGACCGCGAATCTTATCTGTGTCGTGGCGAAGACTGACCCGTCAGAGGGGGGCAAGGGAATTTCGCTGATTATGGTGGAAACCGAGCAGGTTGAAGGTGAGGGTGGCTTTAGTCGCGGCAGGAACCTAGAGAAGCTTGGCTTGAAGGCGCAGGATACCGCTGAGGTATTTTTTGATAATGTGAGAGTTCCCAAGGAGAATTTGTTAGGCCCATCCGAAGGAAAGGGTTTTGTGCAGTTAATGCAACAGTTGCCGCAGGAAAGATTGATAATCGCTGCCGGCGCCTGTGCGGCGATCGAGAAAGCATTGAAGATTACGAGTGAGTACGTGAAAGAGCGCAAAGCCTTTGGTAAACGCATTCTTGATTTTCAGAATACACAATTTAAGCTGGCGGAGCGCTACACAGAGGCGCGTTTGGCCAGAGTGTTCGTTGATGACTGTGCGATGAAGCTTGCCGATGGAAAACTAGACGACACAACGGCTGCCATGGCGAAATGGTGGACGACGCAGAAACAGTGCGAAATTATAGATGAGTGCCTACAATTTTTCGGTGGCTATGGATTTATGATGGAGTACCCGATTGCCAAGATGTATGCAGACAGTCGAATACAGAAAATTTACGGTGGTAGCAACGAGATTATGAAATTGTTAATAGCTAGAGAAATCTAGGCTAACTGTCCAGCCTCTGTAGGCATCTGTAGGCATCTGTAGAGCCCGAAATGGCGTATTTTTTTACTCTACCCTAATTCCCGCTAGCAGCTCTTAAGTGCGGCGGTCTAACGAACAAGATCTGCAGCGGCTTATGCACCCCTCACTATCCTTTCTTGGGATAATTGTAATGCCGCAATCCCTACTCTTGAGCCTGACGCTCCTTGCGATGAATGCCCGCTTCTCGCTGAGTAGTGCAGCTTAAGGTTCCCTTAAGAAATCACTGCTAGGGTCACGATCAAGCGCCTCTATTTGAATTCAATGCTTGGAGATAGATAAATGAAAAAAGCGATACCCGTGTTCTTTATGTGTCTGATATTGGGCGCATGCTCACAATTGGGTATTCAGCCGTGGGAAAGAGGGATTCTAGCCCAAGAAGATATGCAGCTAGTTAGCGATCCCATTGAAGCAAGATTAGACGACCACATTTATTTTAGCAAAGAAGCCTCTAGCGGCGGCTCCAGCTTTGGTGGTGGAGGTTGTGGGTGCAATTGAAACAGCCTAATGGAAAGATCACTAACTTGCTCGCTGCCGCAGCCTGTAGTTTATTAAATCAAACAAGTACCGCGCAGGAGGTTCCGGGTTGGTATCTGGATTCTGCTGTGCTTGGTTACAGTGAGAAAGATCGAGTAGATGCCGTTGAGCCGGTAATTAGTGCTACGCGCATTTTTGAAGATGGCAGGAAGCTTAACCTGACATTCGTTGCTGATTCTTTGACGGGCGCATCACCGAATGGGGCTACGATAAGTGATAGTCCTCAAACTTTTACAAGGCCTTCTGGAAGAGGGACCTATGTCACTGATGCTGGGGATCTTCCTTTAGATGATACGTTCAAGGATTCTCGCACAGCCTTAAGCGTGCAATATGAATTTCCCTTGAACCGATTGACTCGTCTATCCACTGGTCTAGCATATTCTGATGAGTATGATTATACCTCCATCGGATTCAACGCCACATTAGCTAGAGATTTCAATCTGAAGAACACTACCGTATCTCTGGGAATCGCCTACGCCATTGACAGTATTGAGCCCGAGGGAGGCTTGCCTGTGCCCTTGGCTTCCACTTCTTTGCCTTGGGATCAGCAGCGACAGGGTAGTGATGATGACAAAACAGTTCTTGATTTTTTAGTAGGAGTCACGCAGATAATCAATCGCCAGACTCTTATGCAGTTAAATTATTCTTATAGTCAGTCGGATGGCTATTTGACCGACCCTTTTAAAATATTGTCTCTTACAGACGGGATTACTGGCGAGACGTCGGGTTATGTCTACGACAGTCGCCCAGACACCCGCGAAAAACACAGTGTTTATTGGAAGACGAAATACAGCCGCAATAATGGGGACATTGTCGACGTTTCTTATCGCTATCTTTGGGATGACTGGGATATAGCCTCTCACACAATCGATGCAAGATACCGGCTGAATCTAAGTGAGAAATTTTATGTTGAACCACATGTTCGTTACTATAATCAGGAAGCGGCCGGCTTTTTTGCCCACAGCCTTGTGAGTGGCCAAGCTCTACCCGTCAATGCTAGCGCCGACTACAGATTGGGTGCATTCAACGGAATAACTATCGGATCAAAATTTGGCTATAGGCTGAACGATCGAAGCGAAATAAATTTTCGAGTGGAAACCTATGAACAACAAGGCGATACAGTCGGCAATCCTATTGGGATTCAGAACAACTATGAGTTGTTTCCTGACTTGGAGGCAACAATCATTCAGGTAGGCTATTCTTATAGGTTCTAACGGGGTAGAGAAACTACAGAATGGTTGCCGACTTGACTATCGATCGACCAACGGTCCTAGAACGAAATAGTGATTATTGGGTTGGTCGATTTGAGTCTATGGCCAGTCCTTGTGAAGTTCTGATGCGTGTCGATGATGAACTGCTTGCTAAGAAACTACTGCATGCGGCGACGACTGAAGCGTGGCGTATCGAACAAAAATACAGTCGTTACAGAGAAGATAATATTGTTTTTCAAATCAATAGTGCCGGCGGAGAAGCAGTTCAAGTTGATCCAGAAACTGCACAAATTTTAGATTTTGCATTTCAGTGTCATGAGCTAAGCGGTGGTCTGTTTGATATAAGCTCCGGTATATTAGGGCGAGCTTGGCGATTTAACAGCACTAGTACGCGGCCCTCAAATGATCTTATCGAGTCACTCCTGCCATTAATTGGTCTAGGGAAAGCCGAGTGGCTTAGTTCTTCGTTAATGTTAACTTTACCTGCTCAGATGCAAATCGATCTGGGAGGCATTGGTAAAGAATACGCGGTCGATCGTACCCTTAGTTTGTTATCAAAACTCTCCCAGGCTCCGGTGCTTGTTAATTTCGGTGGTGATATAGTTTGTAGTAACAATCCTGACTCTGATTCGCCTTGGCGAATCGGAATTGAAGACCCAGAATCACCGAATGATGCACAGCAATTACTGGAGCTAAGTTCGGGCGCATTAGCTACAAGTGGCAACACTCAGCGGTATTTAATAGCGAATGGTAGGCGATATGGCCACGTACTAAACCCGAGTACAGGTTGGCCTATTGAAGCAGCTCCGCTATCAATTACTGTTGCAGAGGAAAATTGCACGAGAGCAGGTATGCTGGCTACATTTGCTATGCTGCAAGGTGAAAATGCAGAACATTTTCTTGACCAGCAGGGAGTTAAATATTGGGTTGTACGCTGAGTGTTAATTAACAGAATGTCGACCGGCATCACCTAGCGAACCTGTTGAATCATAATCGTTAGGTTCTCAGCTCTCTGTTCGCTACTGGGTCAAGGCGGATTTCATGTCCGTTTCTTTTTTAGTTCTAAATATTTTTAACACAGCGAAATTCAGCAAGTGTATAGGCGGCTTGGTCGTGAGTAAGAGAGTTGTAGGCAACTAGTGCGGTCTTGAGCTCTTTGACTTGCCATTGATAGTGCAATGACGCGTCTGGGTGTAGTGTTTGTGTGCCTCGATCGACTTCCACAAGGTAATTAAATTGTTCCTGGGAAGGTAGCTCTTTTCCTAGCCAATTGCAGTAGGCTAAAGCATCTTTAAAGCTCAGCTCTAATTTCTGTTGGTCTGGGAGGTCGGGATTTATGGGAGCGTTATCGCTCGTGCTGGGCTCATTCCAATTGGCAATGCCAGCTTGAGGTTGCCAATCCTCGGTGCCAGCAACAACTGCAAGGCCATCATTCTGGTTTATAAATTCCAGATCATTTAGCGTAACCGGCTGTGACTCATAGCCTGTTGATTCTAGAAACGTAGCAAACTCTGCGGCGCTAACTAGTTCTTGGTCAATCCAAAAATCTTTCGCTTCGTCGCGACTGTTAAGAGCGTCGTTCTCTTGATCAGCTTCTGCCCCGCTGGGCTCGATAAGCACCATGCTTTCGAATCCAGGCTCCAATTCAATAAAGATGAAGTTATCGAGAACTGCG
>JAESUV010000147.1 GCA_016762975.1 Gammaproteobacteria bacterium
AAAAGAGTGTGAAATATGTGGCGGAGAACCCTGTCAGAATCGGTTTCCTGATCGCAAAGAAGAACTAGAACCTAGTAGATCTATGTTTCGTACCTAACTTAATAGGCCGAATCTGCTTAGAGCTCTGAACTATCTGGAGGAAAGAACTAAATAGAACTATGTTCCGTTGTTCGCTATGGGCGCAGGCTATAATTAGGGCTCCTGAGTCTGCTGGAGGAACTTTTCCCCGGCAACGACTAACTAGAGAAGAGCGCGATCTGCTTGGCCACCATAACTACCTAATGGAATCAGCGCTACTTCTGGCTCCACAATCAACCGGAAACCTCCCCAAAAAACCCCAATGCAAAAAGAACACTTTGACATCATAGTTATAGGTAGCGGCCCTGCGGGTGAGGCTGCCGCCATGAATGCGAAAAAGAAAGGACGTACTGTTGCTGTCATCTGTGACCTTGAGAAGGTTGGTGGCAGTTGCACGCATTACGGAACTATACCCTCGAAGGCGCTACGTCATTCGGTCAAAGAAGTTATGCAGTTTAATGCGAATCCTATGTTTAGAGATTTGGGTGACGCTAGGAAATTAAGTTTTCAGCAAGTATTAAAACATGCCGATCGCGTAGTTTATGAGCAAGTGCAAATGCGCACCGATTTCTACGACAGAAACCACATACCTATAGTCAAAGGGCGGGCAAGCTTTTTAGATGCGAATACAATCAAGCTTGTTGGAAAGCGCAAGAAGTTGTCAGCTACGAACTTTATAATTGCTACAGGCTCAAGGCCCTACCACCCGCCTGGTGTCGACTTTTCTCATCCACGTGTCTTCGACAGTGACACAATTCTTGATATGGATCATTCGCCACGGAAGGTGACTGTTATGGGGGCGGGTGTCATTGGTTGTGAATACGCTTCTATTTTTGGCGGGCTAGGCTGCAAGGTAGAGTTAATAAATCCCTCTTCAGGCCTGCTAGCCTTCCTCGATACCGAGATATCCGATGCGTTGAGTTATCACTTACGTAACCTCGGAGTGCGAAGTCGCCATAACGAAGAATTTGAGAAGATGGAATACTTTGACGATCATATCGTGACCTATCTCAAGTCCGGCAAGAAAATTCGTAGCGACATTGTTCTCTGGGCGAATGGCAGAAGCGGCAATACCAAGAATCTCGGTCTTAATCTACTTGGGCTAAACACAAACAGCAGACAACAGATACCTGTGAACGACAAGTATCAGACGTCAGTTAAAAATATCTACGCGGCGGGTGATGTGATTGGTTGGCCGTCGCTCGCCGGTGCAGCCTATGACCAGGGCAGGGCTGCCAGCAACGCCATTGTCGCTCCCGATGAGTGTTATCACGTAGAACAGGTGGCGACGGGGATCTATACGATTCCTGAGATAAGCACTTTGGGCGCAACTGAGCAGGAACTAACTGAGCAGAAAATCCCTTACGAGGTGGGTAAGGCCTTCTTTAAAAATACCGCGCGGGCTCAGATTACAGGCGAGCAGGTGGGTATGTTGAAGCTGATCTTTCATGTCGAAACCTTGGAATTGCTTGGCATTCACTGCTTTGGCGATCAGGCATCTGAGATCGTGCACATCGGTCAGGCGATCATGCGTCAGCCGGCTCCTGCGAATTCCATGAAATACTTTCTCAACACAACATTCAATTATCCGACCATGGCAGAAGCCTATCGGACCGCCGCCCTTGATGGCCTAAATCGCGTTTTTTAAGGCAGTTGAGCAATTTTTTTTCTTTGCCTCAGATGCTGCCGCCGTATACGAAGGTCCATGCGATTGGCTGTAGGCGTAGCAAGAGAGCTGCCATGGCATTGCTCAAGGTTACGTCAAGTCTTGCTATGATTAGAAAACAGCGTTAGTTTATTCTGCAGCGAACAAAATAATGTGGCGGTCCTAACGCCCGCATCAGCAGGAGAGTGAATATGATAAGAACTGCCAGAGATATCCTKAAGGACAAAGGCGGTCACATGGTAACTACCAATTCCGAAGCGACCATCTATCAGGCGCTAACAATAATGACCCAGAATAAAGTGGGTTCTATCGTAATACTCGAAGAAGAAAAAATAGTAGGAATCTGGACAGAGAGAGATTTAATGTTTCGYGCTTTGGAAGAGGGYTTCAACCCCAAGACAGCACGTCTCAAGGATAATATGAGCGTCAGTATWATTTCGGCGAATATCGAAGAGCAAGCCTATCAGCTGATGGATAAGTTTTTAGGCCGGCGAATTCGTCACCTATTAATAGAAGAAGATGGAGAATATGTCGGTCTGCTTTCGGTGGGCGACGTGATGAAAGCCAACTTGCAACAGAAAAACGAAGAGTTCGAAAAGCTGAATCAAATGGTTAGTTTGGAGTACTACGAGAACTGGAAAGAAATTCAGTCGCAGCGCTAGTTCAATCTGCAAATCATTCGCATTTGAGRTGGAKCACTAATTTCTTACAGGCCGCTTCCTGCGTGCGTTGAGCGAGACAAAAYGCTTGCTATCGCGAAACTATCCGTGTAAATTTTCTAGCGATAATWAGTGTCAGACCTGTCTAGRGTTGTTTCATGATTTTGGAAAAAGACAGGCTGCTATCAAGGTTTTAAATAATAACAATGCGAGCCCACAATCTCGGCCTGACCTTCATCACTTCGTTCTAGTTTCATGGAACATTGTCAGCTAGCGGGCTCCCAAAAGAGTGGTTGATCTCTATGGGTAGTGACATACAGTCCCTTGCAATCCCTGCCAAAGGTTATGATTCTTTTACGGATCATGCTGTAGCACTAACTTCCCTTGAAGTTCTGTACCCTCACTCAATATTTCGACTAAATTTAGAAGTATTCTCTTTGCTGCTTTCTGCTGTGCGGACTTGTTCGTTGGCGGGTGCTCGGTGTGTTGAATGCCGATCAATAGGTTCAGAAGGGGCAGTTATTGCGTAGAAGGTATTTATGATTCAGCAGTCATCGAATCAAATCCGCTAGCGGAACTGATTCGAAGTGAATCCGGTAGATCGTGGGCCTAAAGCCTGTCGGGATGTTTGGAGTTAAGTGCTTGGAATTACCTAACGAAATGCTAGACGGTTTGAGACCGTTTCTTTTTTACTTCGCCTTGGTGATGACTGTCGTGGTCGTCATGCTTGGGCTTTCCTATTTCCTCGGGCAGCGCATCACTGCCCACTCCAAAAACCTGCCCTTTGAGTCCGGCATTGTCTCCGTTGGCAGTGCTCAATTCCGAATCTCGGTTCATTTCTACCTGCCGGCGATATTATTTATCATCTTTGATTTGGAGGTTGTCTTCTTGTTCGCTTGGGCGGTTGCCGTTAGAGAGGCAGGCTGGCCTGGTTTGATCGAAATTTCCGTATTTATCTTCATTTTAGTCGCTGCCTTGTTCTATCTTTGGCGCATCGGCGCTCTTGATTGGCGTACGCTCACGCAGAAACGGGAATTGAAAATGCTTGCAGGTCCTGGTGGCGTGACCAATAAAAAGGAATTCAAACTATGAGTTGGGAGCTGCAAAAAGCAGAAGATGCCTTGTCACCACAACCCGGTGGCAGTGCCATGGATGAATTTATTCGGCGCAATGTGGTCATGGCGAATCTAGAGGATATGGTGTCCTGGGGTCGAAAGAACTCCCTTTGGCCCTTTAATTTCGGGCTTTCCTGCTGTTATGTGGAGATGGCTACTGCGTTTACCAGCCGTCACGATATAGCGAGATTCGGTGCGGAGGTGATTCGCGGTACGCCTAGACAGGCAGATTTGATTGTTATCGCAGGCACCGTGTTTCGTAAGATGGCGCCTGTGGTGAAACTTCTTTATGAGCAGCTTCTTGAGCCGAAATGGGTTATTTCCATGGGTTCCTGCGCCAACTCTGGCGGTATGTACGATATTTACTCAGTAGTGCAGGGTGTGGATAAGTTCCTGCCCGTGGATGTTTATGTTTCTGGTTGTCCGCCACGTCCCGAGGCCTTGCTGCAGGGATTGATATTGCTGCAGGAGTCGATCGGTAGGCAGCGGCGGCCAGTGAGCTGGATGATCAATGATCAGGGAATTATTCAGAAGGAAGCGAACCCTGTGCAGCGTATTGTGCGCGGGCCAGATCGGATAGCGGCGACTGAGCTTCGCTCTCCAGATGATGTTTGATAATAGCTATAAAACAAAATTTTAAGATAGGTAATCAAAGTAATACATCGTGATATCTAGTACACAGAACAACAGTCAATCGCCTGACCAGGTAGCTGCCGCTTTAGAGCAACTGCGTCAATTGCATGGCGAGCTCATAGTGGCAGAACAGGCGACCTGTGACGGTATGCCGACGGTGTGGATCGAGCGGCAGAGCATAGACACAGTGCTGCGCGCTCTTAGAGATGAGACGAGTCCACGTTTCGAGATGTTGTTCGACCTTACTGCGATCGATGAGCGAATGCGCAATAATCGAGCAGGACAACCAGATAGCGAGTTCACCGTCGTCTATCACCTCATGTCCTTCACTGGTAATTGCGATTTTCGTATCAAAGTCGCCCTTCAAGACAGTGATTTGAGTATTCCGAGTATTGTGCGTCTGTGGCCTAACGCTAACTGGTACGAGCGTGAGGTTTGGGACATGTTTGGTATTAAGTTCGATGGCCACCCGAATCTCTCCCGTATCGTACTGCCTCCAACTTGGAAGGGGCATGCACTGCGTAAAGAGCACCCAGCCCGGGCCACCGAGATGGAACCCTTCACGCTCGATGATGAGCAATTGGACTACGAGCAAGAAGCACTAAAATTTAAGCCAGAAGATTGGGGGATGAAACGGGAGTCTGAGAATTCTGAATTCATGTTTCTCAATTTGGGCCCGAACCATCCGAGTGTACATGGTGCTTTTCGTATTGCCTTGCAGCTGGACGGCGAGATTCTAGTGGATGCCGTGCCAGATATTGGCTACCACCATCGCGGCGCCGAGAAGATGGGCGAGCGGCAATCTTGGCATACCTATATTCCCTACACCGACCGCATAGACTATCTCGGCGGAGTTCTAAACAATCTGCCTTATGTTATGGCAGTGGAGAAAATGGCAGGTATTGAGGTGCCAGAGCGGGTGAAGGTTATCCGCGTCATGCTCTGTGAGATGTTTCGAATTTGTAGTCACCTGTTGTTTTATGGAACATTTGCACAGGACGTCGGGCAGCTCTCTCCGATCTTCTACATGTTTGTAGAGCGCGAGCGCATCTTTAACATCATCGAATCCATCTGCGGCGCGCGCATGCATCCAGGCTGGTTTCGAATCGGCGGTGTGGCACAGGACTTGCCGAACGGCTGGGAGAAACGCATTCAAGAACTGTTGGACTTCATGCCAGCCCGACTAGATGAATACGACAGCATGGTAATGAACAACGGCATTCTAAAGAGACGAACGCAGGGCGTCGGTGTGTATGACACTCAAGAGGCGCTTAACTGGGGCGTGACCGGTGCAGGTTTAAGAGCAACGGGCCTGGAATGGGATTTCCGTAAACAGCGTCCTTATAGCGGCTATGAAAACTTCGAGTTCGACATACCCATTGCGATCAATGGCGATTCCTATGATCGCTGTGCAATCCGCGTCGAGGAGATGCGTCAGAGCCTACGTATCATTAAGCAGTGCATGGACAATATGCCGTCGGGCCATTACAAGTCCGACCACCCGTTGACAACGCCGCCGCGTAAAGAAAACACCATGCAGGATATCGAGACGCTGATTAGCCATTTCCTAAGTGTTAGTTGGGGGCCGGTAATTCCTGCCAACGAAGTGACAGTAGCGGTCGAGGCAACGAAAGGTATTAACAGCTACTATCTGATAAGTGATGGCAGCACCACGTCTTACAGGACACGTATACGAACGCCATCGTTTGCCCACCTACAGATGATTCCGGAGATGTCGCGAGGTTTTATGGTCGCGGATCTTATTGCCATCATTGCGAGTATCGATTTCGTGATGGCGGATGTGGATAGATAACGTGAGAGATAGATAAAAATCAGTTAGAAAACAGTTAGTGCCAAAGAAAGAAAGAGCGAAACAAAAAGAGAAACAAAGAACGAAATGAGTCAGCAAGTAATAGCAAGCACAGCAAAGCAAGCTCGTAAGTTATCCGCGCCAGAGATTGCGGAGATCGAACACGAGATGACTTTGTATCCCGATACGAAGGCGGTCGGCTTGGAAGCGCTAAAAATTGTGCAAAAACACCAAGGCTGGGTTTCTGACGAGAGTCTTCTTGGGATTGCAAAGTACTTGGATATTCCTGCGGCTGACTTGGAAGGAGTAGCGACRTTCTTTAATCTGGTTTATCGCCAGCAAGTGGGTAAGAACGTTATATTATTYTGCGAYAGCGTGAGTTGTTGGATCATGGGCTGCGAAGGCATCAAAGGCCATATCAAAGAGCGRCTTGATATCGATTACGGGGAGACGACAGCGGATGGCGACTTTACGCTGATTCCAGTGCCYTGYTTAGGTGACTGCGACAAGGCGCCGGTGATGATGGTGGGCCSKGATCTGCATAGAAACYTAACGCCGGAAAAGATTGATTCAATWATCAAMGACTACAAAAACAAAYAGGATTAAACGGACGCAACAGTGGTAGCAAAYCCATTAACAAAGAATATCGATATGTCTCGCCCTCCGCTGGAYATCGCTGCGTATGAAGCGAACGATGGCTATCAGAGTGTGCATGCTATTGCGAAGGGATTAAGTCCGGAMGACGTTCTRRAKCTGGTAAAAGACTCGGGATTGAAAGGCAGAGGCGGCGCAGGGTTTCCAACTGGCTTGAAATGGAGTTTCGTGCCTCGTGGAGATAACTCTCCCAAGCAGAAATATTTAGTAGTAAATGCTGATGAGATGGAGCCGGGYACTTTYAAAGAYAGRMTGTTAATGGAGGGCGACCCGCACCTTATGCTTGAAGGCATGATTATYGCKGCCTACACGATTCAGGCGAGCAAGGCCTATATCTTTTTGCGCGGAGAATACACGGTCTCCGAGCAGACYCTRCGCAGGGCGATCAAAGAAGCGTACGAGAAAGGCTATCTAGGYAAAAAYATYCTCGGCACSGGTTTCGATCTCGATATCATTATGCATACCAGTGCTGGRCGATATATTTGCGGRGAAGAAACSGCCTTATTGAACGCCCTRGAGGGTAAGCGMGCCAATCCACGTGCCAAGCCGCCATTTCCACAGGTGAGCGGGCTTTGGGGAAAACCAACAATTGTCAATAATGTAGAAACGATCTGTAACCTGCCTGGAATTTTGACCTACGGCGTCGACTGGTATCACGGCCTGACGAAGGGTAACGATCACGGCACCAAGCTTTTCGGTGTCAGTGGCAAAGTGAAGACGCCAGGCTGTTGGGAATTGCCGCTTGGCTTACCCATAAGAGAGTTGTTAGAAAATTACGCCGGTGGAATGCAGGATGGCCTGGAGCTACGAGGTTTTCTCCCTGGTGGTGGTTCAACTGACTTCTTGCTGCCGGAGCACCTCGACGTAACGCTAGATTACGATGAGATTGCGAAAGTAGGTAGCAGGCTCGCTACCGGCACAATGATTGTACTAGACGATAAGACTTGTCCTGTTGGGATGGTGGGAAATCTTATGAAGTTCTTTGCACACGAATCCTGCGGATTTTGCACGCCGTGTCGCGACGGCTTGCCGTGGGTTGATCAGATCTTTCGTGACTTCGAGAATGGTGAGGGTAGCGAAAAAGACTTACAGATTTTGCATGATCATGTCACTTACCTAGGGCCGGGTAGAACATTTTGTGCGTTAGCACCTGGTGCTACCGCGCCATTAGGTAGCGGACTAAAATATTTTAAAGAAGATTTCGAAAAACATATCACACAGAAGCGCTGCAGCTATAAACACTAATCGTTTTAGTGTGGCTGGCTATGCTTGGAGTTACTGATGGCGAAAATTGTTATTGATGGGGTGGAGTACGAGGTAAACCCCGATAACAATCTGTTGCAGGAGTGTCTGTCGCAGGGGCTGGATCTGCCTTACTTTTGCTGGCACCCGAGCATGGGTTCCGTCGGAGCCTGTCGTCAATGTGCGGTAAAGCAATATCGCGATGCAGATGACAAGGAAGGCATGCTGGTGATGGCCTGTATGACACCCGCTACCGATGGTGCGATTATTTCTATAGAGGATGAAGGCGCAAAATCTTTCCGCTCCGATGTCATTGAAAGCCTCATGATCAGTCATCCACATGATTGTCCTGTCTGCGAAGAAGGGGGTGAGTGTCATCTTCAGGACATGACCTTAATGTCGGGCCACAATTACCGCCGTTACGACAAGAAAAAAAGAACACACCGCAATCAATACCTTGGCCCGTTCATAAACCATGAGATGAATCGCTGCATAACCTGCTATCGCTGCGTTCGCTACTACGGTGATTATGCGGGAGGCACCGACCTATCGGCGCAAGCTTCTCACCATCATGTGTATTTTGGTAGACACGAGGAGGGTGTGCTCGAGAGTGAGTTCAGTGGCAACCTCGTAGAGGTTTGCCCCACGGGTGTCTTCACCGACAAGGCGTTTTCTGAGAATTACAGTCGCAAGTGGGATTTACAGACCGCTCCCTCAGTTTGTGTCGGTTGTTCTGTAGGTTGCAATACGTCACCTGGTGAGCGTTACGGAAGTCTGCGCAGGACCGTTAATCGTTACAATAGCGAAATAAACGGCTATTTCCTTTGCGACAGAGGACGTTTTGGTTTTGATTTTGTAAATAACAGAGACAGGTTGTTAGAGCCAGTACGGCGTGTTGATAACACGGGAGAGTTGCTGGCAGATGATCAGGTTAAAGCGGTCATTAAGGAATTCGCAGCAGACGGGAGCATAGGCATTGGCTCGCCGCGAGCTAGCAACGAATCGAATTTTGCGCTGCGCGCAATGGTGGGCGAAGAAAATTTCTACGCGGGTTATTCCGACGTCGAACATGAGTCGATGCAGCTGATATTGGATCTAGCGAGTGACACGGCATTTCATAGCCCTAGCGTGCGCGAGATCGAGCAAGCCGACGCGGTGTTGATACTCGGCGAAGATGTAACTAACGTGGCGCCGCGCATCGCGCTAGCGCTACGCCAATCGGTACGTAACAAAGCGAAGGACCTTGCGAGCGAAAGCAGAATACCGCAGTGGCAGGATGCWGCAGTCCGCGAACTCGCGCAGCACGAGCGCAGTCCGCTAAGTATTATTAGCCCGGCAGTAAGTAGGCTCGATGACGTGGCSTCCGATARAGTTRTCGAATCACTSTCCARCGTGGYGGCGATAGGGCATCWGATAGCGAATAAAATCTCAGCYGCAGCTCCTGCCGCCGTTGCCCTCASMGARCATGGYGAAGTAATAGAGAAGATCGCTATGCAGCTAAGGTCTGCGAAACGACCTCTWATCATTGCGGGTAACAGTAATGGCAGCGACGTGATCAAGGCMGCCGCWAACATCGCTAGGGCTTTGCATAATCACAGTGACAAGTCAGCTATTGATCTTTGCCTGATAGTGCCTGAAGTAAAYAGCGTAGGCATGGGCTTGATGGTTAGCGCAGAAAATTCRCTSGRCKCTGCRTTGGAWAARCTACAAACCGGCGAGGCGAAGCGCGTCATAGTCTTGGAGAACGAYCTCTATCGYAGGGCYGCGAAGGGCTTAGTTGACGCTGCKCTTACTGCKGCTACAAAAGTTTTGGTCCTGGATCAGYTGRCYACGGCCACAACAGCGAATGCCGATGTGATTCTGCCKGCCACCGCGTTCTCGGAACACGAGGCTACGTATATTAATTACGAGGGCAGAGCACAGCTTAGCTTTCAAGTACATCAGTGTCAGAAACAGGCGCAACCTTCTTGGCGTTGGATATGTGACGCCGAGCATGTCGATGATTTGATTGAGCGTTGCTGCGACGAGGCGCCAGGTTTCGCGCGACTACGTGAAGTGTTGCCGAAAGAGAACCCGTTCATAGCTGGTATGAAGGTGCCACGACAGTCCCATAGATACAGTGGCCGTACCGCGATGACCGCAGACGTCAGCGTGCATGAACCAAAGCAGATGGAAGATAAAGAGTCTGTTATGTCTTTCTCGATGGAAGGAATGCCCGCGCTGAAGGACGCGAGTATCCTCGCATCTTCATGGGCTCCGAGGTGGAATTCGAATCAATCCATTAGTAAATTTCAGGATGAGGTAAACGGCGAGTTGAAACAGGGGCACGTGGGTTGCTTACTGATAGAGAGGAAAGATTCGAACGGCAGTTACTTCGAGGCCGCGTCCGATCCTATAAAGCCATCTGCCAAGCAACTACGCTTAGCCTTCTCCTATCAAATATTTGGTAGCGACGAATTGAGTGCGCGCTCCAAGCCTATTCAGGCGCGAATGACAGATGCATACATTGGTCTGTCTCCGGCGGATGCAGAGGCAAGAAATTTGAGCCAGGGTGATATGGCGACAATCAGTCCCGTGGGATCTCCTGTAGTCGTCTGTATTCGTACCGGCATCAAAGCTGGTACTGCCTTGTTACATTGCGGCGATAGCGGTATTAGTCCAGCTGATTTTTCTGGCTTGATCGAGGTGGAGAAGAGCGATGCTAAGTCTACGACTCGAGGCATTGGTAATTTGATTGTTAGCGATTTCCATGAAGAGGAAATTAACTCATGACATTCGAAGTGGGTTCTGGTTTAAGCATAGGCGTAATATTGGCGACGGTTATCCTCGTCGCAGCTATGTTGATTTGGGTGGAGCGTCGACTGCTAAGCTTCTGGCAAGAAAGGCTCGGTCCCAATCGCGTGGGTCCTTTTGGCCTGCTGCAGGTCGTTGCCGATATGATTAAGATTTTTACTAAGGAAGATTGGGTTCCCCCTTTCGCAGACAARTTCAGTTTCGTGTTGGCACCCGCCATCATCATGTCGGTGATCTTGCTGAGCTTCAGCGTCATCCCATTTGCTCCCGGCGTTGGGGTTGTCGATTCGAATATAGGCGTGCTCTTTGTTCTAGCCATGGCGTCGCTAGGAGCCTATAGCGTCATGTTGGCCGGCCTCTCTTCCGATAACAAATATGCTCTGTTAGGTGCATTGCGTGCTGCGGCGCAGATGATTAGCTACGAAGTTTTCATGGGCATCTCGATTCTTGGTGTGGTAGCGCTTGCCGGTACCTTTAATCTTAGAGAGATCGTGTTGGCGCAAGAAGCGAACGGTTGGTATGTCATCCCGCAATTCATTGGCTTCGTGATCTTCTTGATCGCTGGCATTGCAGAGAGCCACCGACTGCCATTTGACATACCAGAGGCAGAACAGGAAATCTGCGCGGGTTACCACACAGAATATTCAGGCATGAAATTCGGCATGTTCTTCGTCGGAGAATACCTTGGCCTGGTCTTGATAGCTTCATTAATCACAGTGCTATTCTTCGGTGGCTGGCTAGGCCCTGCATTTCTGCCGCCCATATTTTGGTTTGCACTGAAGGCATTTATGTTTATTGCCTTCTTTATCTTATTGCGTGCGGCAATTCCACGTCCGCGCTATGACCAACTGATGAGTTATGGCTGGTTATTCCTATTGCCGATTTCACTAGTCAATCTGCTGATCACTGGCGTAATTATTCTGAGTACATCCTAATGTTGCAAATATTTGGAGAAAGACATGCTCACCCTGATTAAGGACACACTGACGAGTCAGGTGGTTACCCTCTGGCGGGTGTTCTCGCATCTGTGGGTAAAGGCTGACACCGTCCAATATCCTGATGAGCAGCCGTATATGTTTCCGCGTTGGCGCGGTCGCATCATACTCAGTCGCGATCCAGATGGTGAAGAACGTTGTGTCGCCTGCAACCTCTGTGCTGTCGCGTGCCCTGTGGACTGCATCGCCTTGCAGAAAACCGAGGATGAGGAGGGGCGTTGGTATCCAGAATTTTTCCGCATCAATTTTTCTAGATGCATTATGTGCGGCTTCTGCGAAGAAGCCTGTCCAACGAACGCTATACAGCTTACGCCCGATTTCGAGATGGCGGAGTAYGTCCGGCAAGACATGGTGTGGGAGAAGGAGGATTTATTGATCAATGGCACTGGCAAGTACCACGATTACAATTTCTACCGCGTCGCGGGCAAGAAGATCGGAGGCAAAGACAAGGGTGAGGCGCTGAATGAAGCTGTGCCGGTGAATGTGAGGAGTCTGTTGCCGTGATCCTGCTCTTCTACATCGCYGCTTTCGTAGCTGTTGTTTCAACGGCGGCGGTAATCTTGCAAACGAATATTGTGCACGCGCTCATTTATCTGATCCTGTCGCTGTTAGCGGTTGCCGTTTGTTTCTATACGCTAGGGGCGCCATTTGCCGCGGTGYTGGAGGCGATCGTCTACGCGGGAGCGATCATGGTTTTATTCCTGTTCGTGATTATGATGCTCAACATGGGGCAGGCGAGTCTCGATCWGGAGCGTAGCTGGATGGGACCRAAGGTKTGGATCGTACCTTCAATATTAGCRGCGGTGTTGCTYGCGCAAYTRCTTGCTGTMATTACGCAATATGATCATGAMCTCGCGTTAACRACGATCGATGTCATGGAGGTGAGTGCCTTGCTGTTTGGCCCCTATGTGTTGGCGGTCGARTTGGCTTCGATCTTSYTSTTAGCAGGCTTGGTTTCCGCCTACCACCTAGCNAAAAAATGATGGCTATTAGTAGAAAGARAACAAAATRTTGAAGCCGTACSCRCAAGCARTTCAGACGARTGARCAGAGATAGATAATGGATTCAATCCCGATAGAACATGGACTGATACTGGCGGGCATACTTTTCGTGCTTGGTTTGGTCGGCGTGCTTACGCGGCGCAACATCGTGTTTGTGCTCATGTCGCTCGAGATCATGATAAACGCAAGTGGGCTGGCCTTCATCGTGGCGGCATCGCGATGGGAACATGCCGACGGCCAAATTATGTTTCTCATGATACTTACCTTGGCCGCCGCCGAAGTGGCGGTGGGCCTGGGTCTTATTATTCAAATGTATCGGCGCTATCACACAGTCGATATCAACGTGTTAAGTCAGATGAAGGGATAGGGGCAGGAAGCTAGAGTGCAAGAACTAATTTGGCTATTACCGGCGTTTCCGTTGTTGGGCTTTCTAAGCCTAGTGCTTACTAGTGGGAAGCTGCCGAAGAAAGTTGTTGGCACCATCGGTGCAGGATCGATAGGCCTGTCATTCTTGGCCGCCGCCATGATTGCCTATCAGTTCCTTAGCTCTGGTGAGACACATCTTGTCATCGAGATGTGGACCTGGATGGCGGTAGGAAACTTCACTCCGGGTTTTAGCTTCTATCTAGATGGTCTCTCGGTGGTCATGATATTGATCATTACTGGGGTGGGTTTTCTGATTCACCTGTACTCCGCAGGTTTCATGCTGGACGATCCTAGCTACAGCCGCTTCTTCGCTTATATGAATCTGTTTGTGGCTTCGATGCTTGTGTTGGTTCTAGCTGATAACTTGCTGCTCCTTTATTTAGGTTGGGAGGGAGTTGGGCTTTGTAGCTATTTACTCATAGGGTTCTGGTACGAGTAGCCAGAGAACGGGTACGCAGCAAGAAAGGCATTT
>JAESUV010000051.1 GCA_016762975.1 Gammaproteobacteria bacterium
GCGAAGTCTACATTCTGTAAGGAGAAGTTCCCCGTAGCCAGGGTGTCGTTGTGGCATGCAAGACAATAGGAATTCACCAGCTGCTGCATGTCATTGGCAGCGAAGGGTGGCTGTTCTTCTGCGGAGCTCTGTGCGGATAGAAATTCGCTTGTTAGCAGGAAAGCTGAGACTGTGCCAAAGAGCAAGATAAGACCCCAAACACCTACCCTAGGATGGCTGTTCATCGGGCTGCAAGCCTCGCGGAATCTGAGGCGCAGTGGTCAGCGGATGGTGCTTGTAATGTCTTGTGGAAAGGCATGACGGGGATTTAACTCCACTTACTATTCTGATCCTTCCAGAAGCTACACTAGGTGGGGGGTTTCCGCAATTTTCAGGCACCTATTTCAGGCACCTATTTATAGAGGCGAATTTAATTCGTCTCCAAGAGCAATAAGCAAGGCCCAAGGCATCCTTGGGGTGGATTGGTGTGGATGAGGGGTGGATTAAGGAGGCAGAGCTAAATTCTATCAATCAAAGTAATAGATGGAGAGTACCTTGATGCTTAGAAATTTTGAGACTTGCATCAGTCTTAGAAACAAACCACTCTTCTCCTTTCGTTTCACACACTGGCAATAATATGGGCATCTCCAAATATCCTTCGAAGCTCAGCCTGCCGCAGATAAACCCAGGCGTGGCAACCGTCTTGGAGTATCTCATTAATAAATTCCCTGACATCGAGCCTAAGCTCTGGCAGCAGCGCGTAGCAGCAGGCAAAGTGCATTGGCATGACGGCACATTAATTTCAGCCTCATCGGCCTATCAAGCACAGCAGCGCGTCTATTATTACCGCGAGGTTGAAAACGAACCGATGATTCCGTTCGAAGAGGAAATCCTGTTTCAGGATAAGCATTTATTGGTGGCATACAAACCCCATTTCTTGCCGGTAACGCCGGGAGGCATCTATGTCAATGAATGTCTGCAACATCGACTTCGCGAAAAGACGGGCCTAGACAACTTGCAAGTTCTACATCGACTGGATAGGGCAACGGCGGGACTCGTGTTGTTTTCTGTTAATCCGGACACACGCAGGCTCTACCATGCGCTATTCAAAACCCAGAAAATTCACAAAACCTATCACGCTATTGCTAAGGCTGTCAGTAGAGAGGGATTAGTTGGCGAAGAATGGCAGATCAAGAATCGCATAGAGCCTTCGCCTGTTCGTTTTCGTATGCAGATTGTAGACGGTAAAGCGAATAGCTCTTCCGTGATTCGCTGCCTGAAGCACCACAAAGAAAGGGCGCTATTCGAACTAAGTCCGATTACTGGAAAGACACATCAGCTACGAGTTCATATGCAGTCCTTGGGATGGCCTATATTGCACGATACTTATTACCCCGTATTGCAGCCGAAATCAGCAGATGACTATGCTCGGCCATTACAGTTATTGGCGAAGGAGTTACGATTTATCGACCCTGTAACCCAAGATTCTAGGGTGTTCAGCTGTGATGATGAACTGTCGTTGAATTAATGGGACAGCGCGGCACTCCCCATTGCAGTGCTGGGCCCAGTTGATCAGCAATAGACAATCTCAACTTAACAACTTAAATATCCATTTGACTCATCAGCATTTAACTAAGTATAGAATATGAATTAGACTGCTTGCCCTATGCCCATACTCCTACAGTATTTATATGCCATTGGCACTTTCCAGGGTTTTCTCTTATCCGGCTTACTTCTATTTACTCCCAATGTTAGCTATGCCAGCCGTATTTTAGCTTGCTGGTGTGTATTTTTGGCGTCTGGGCTTTTCTCGACGCTGATTACACAAAGTGGCGAGTTCGCGCCTTACACGGCGTGGATTATTTGGACAGGTTTTTTGCCAGCAAGCTACGGGGCGCTCTTGTATCTGTATTGTCGCCATTCTGTGCTGGATGACAGATTTCGCGCAATAGACTTACTCCATCTGCTACCCGTTGCCAGTTGTTACCTGTTGAATATTGATCTGATATTTGCACCGGGTCAGTTAGAACAAATGATTTTACAAGGTACTGGAGTAGAGTCAGTGCGCTTCACTCTAGCTACGTTTACTATGTACGCACAGGCGTTTATCTACGCTGGCTTTACCGCCCATTTAATTTATCGCTACCAACAGTTAGCACAAAATAATCTCGCCAACTTCAACCCGGATATATTCGACTGGCTGTGGATTGTGCAAGGATTCAATTTCATTATCTGGAGCTCCAAGGCGGCTGCAGCTGTACTGCCTGATAGCTTCGCTGTCATCATCGCTGGAGACTTTCTTATTGTGGTTTTAATCTACACCATTGGCATGGCCCAGTGGCGTAATCCAACACTATTTAAAATAGCTGTGCCCCTTAAAGAGGAATCTCTCGAGTCAGACAGCACCTCGGACGCGAAAGGCACCGGTGCACTCGACGAAGATACTCGCAGCAGCCTGCTTAATACGGTGGTTCACTACATGAATGGCCAACAGGCTTTTTTACAAAGTGAGCTATCACTGCAACGGCTATCCGAGTCCGTGGGAATCAGCACCCACCATCTCTCCGAAGTGTTAAATCAGGCGGAAGGCCGCAATTTTTACAATTTCGTAAATGGCTTTCGCATAGACTACGTTTGCCAGAGACTCAAAGTGGATGTTGACATTAGACTCTTGGATTTAGGGCTAGAGGCCGGGTTTTCCTCCAAGAGCACCTTCAACTCAGTGTTTAAAAAACATACCGGCATGACCCCTTCGCAGTTTCGTAACAGGAACATGCCTTAATACTTGCCGATTCTGCCCGGCACCGTCCGATCCGGCCGCATTGCACGTCCAATTAGCACGAGCGAGACCCCTACCCCTCAAAACCCTGCTGAAATAGAACCCTGATCACCTCCCATGGCGGCGGTGTTAAACGGTAACTATTAGCAAGGAGTCATCATGACTGAATCAATGGCTGAGTTGAATCAACAATCCAGACACTTTATTACTAGAAAGGGGCCACTCTATTTGGGTGCTGCGTTGGCCGTGGCCATAGCGATGTACGGTATCGCGTTTCCAATTATCCTGCCCAGCATGGAGGATGACTTTCATCGGCGCTACTTGGATATGTCGCAAGTCCTCATATTCATGCATGTAGTTGGGGCTGGAGTCGCACTGTTGATTGCTCCCCTACAATTTATGATTTACCGGAAAAACCGCATCCTGCATCGCTATCTCGGCCGCTTGTATTGTCTCGCTGTCGTTATTAGCAGTATTGGCGGTTATTACATGGCCTGGCACGCATTCGGCGGAGTTGTCAGTACAGTAGGCCTAGCTACACTGTGTACGCTGTGGTGGTCTTTCACCCTGCTGGCGGTAAACCACGCTCGTAACGGCAATATTGCCGCCCACCGAGAGTGGATGATTCGCAGCTTCGCTTTGACCTATGCAGCAGTCACTCTGAGATTGATGTCGCCGCCGCTAGCTAGCGTGCTCGATGAGGTCACAACATCTCAAACCGTGTATTGGCTGTCGTGGTCATTTAATTTGGCAGTTGCCCAGTACTGGATCAGTTCGCGCAAAGAGGACGTTATTGAGCGCAGTGGGATTACATTTCGGGCAGTTACAGGCGGCGCAGAATGACAATCACTCAGGGCCACAAACAACATAAAATCTGTATGACGACCTCATTGTAGGTGCAATTAGCACGAGTTAGACGCCAGCACTCCAAAGATTTGCTGAATTAGAATCATGCCGACTACTCTCGAGGCAAGTGTTAACGGCAGATTTCAGTAGGCAGCCATCAAGATCAATTTAAAGGATATCAGCATGAAAACTCGCAACCTTTTTATAACGCTCACCGTAGGTTTCTTTGCAGCGTTGAGCTTCGCTCAGCCAGCAGAAACCTATCGGGCACCGAGGACAGAATTCGGGCAACCTGACTTTCAAGGAGTGTGGAGTACTCGATTCTATACAATGCTAGAACGTCCCCCAGGCCTCCCTCTTGTCTTGTCTTCGGAACAGGCCGCTGGATTCATGCAGGCGGTTGCTGAGGGCGCTGGAGATAATACGGATCCCGATATTGACCTGTTAGGCCCACCGATTCTAGCCGTAGTAAATGGCGAAATACGCAGCTCCGTCATCGTTTATCCGGAGGATGGTGTACTGCCTTATAACGAACTCGGAACGCAAAAATCAGCACATTCTTACTTTGATGGCGTAGGCTACGATGGGCCTGAACAGAGACCTGGCGTAGAGCGCTGCACAGAGGCCTGGGGTTCCCCGCCCATGCGCGCTTTTATGTATCAGCTGTTCCATGGTTTTGTGCAAACCGCTGATACCATAGCCATAGTCAGTGAGGAGGCCGTAATGCTACGAGTCATTCACATGGATGGGCATTTGCGGCCAGATGCCATCAGGAGTTTCGAAGGGCACTCTGTCGGTCATTGGGAAGGCGACACACTTGTTGTGGAAACCACACACTACAGTGATGTTAATCCAGAGCGTGCCACTATTGGTCGACCGATGTTAATTAGCGGCAAAGCTCGCGTGACTGAGCGCTTTACACGAACTTCGGAAAACGAATTGAATTATCAGTTCACGGTAGACGACCCGACATATTACACCGAAGCCTGGCGCGGCGAATTCTCATTCATTAGAGATGATAGCGGGCATATTTACGAGTATACCTGTCATGAGGGTAACTACAGCATGGTCGGGGCGTTGCGTGGTGAGCGAGTTTTGGAGGCTCGAGCGGAGCGAGGAGTTAGTGACTAATTCTCGGAAAATAGAAAGCAGGAGCACTAAAGCTCAGTAACTTTGGAAGCCCATCACCAATAATAGAGTTCCTTAAAAGCTATAGATATTAATGTCCCCTAGATTTCTCCTGCGAGCAGTTCTCAGTCGTCCTGCACACTACGCTCTTTTGTAAAAGGAGGTAGATTTATTTTCTTTAGGAATAGAAAAAACTCAAATTAACCTGCCCCTTATTCGTTTTCATAGCATTCAGTTCTCATTCAGATAGAACTGGTTATAGTCCCGCCGTCGATAGCGAATTATCAAGATTTTATTCGTACCGAACACTCTTTTAACGCTCTTTTAATTATGCATTCTGAGTTCACAATACCGAAATACTCAGTAACTAATAGGGAATTACCCAATGAAAAATTTTACCCAATTACTCACGCTAACATGCAGCATCCTTGCTCTCTCTTCAGCGTCGCATGCCAGTGATGCTATCGGACCAGGAGACAGCGAAAGCACTTGGGTCCTCGGAGCGATTAGTGGGAGCGGCAGAAATATCTACGCAGGAGAAGGCAGTGAAACTTTTTTGCTACCAAGAACTTCTTATAACGGCGAAAAATTTTTCCTAAAGAACGGCTCGATCAACTATTCAGTTTTTCAGAGAAACGAACTTAGCGGAGGATTGACAGCTAGAGTAGATGAAAACTTCTTGAGTGATGCCAGCGAGTACCGAAACAACGAGATTCTATCTGGTCTCATWGAAAGAGACAGYACCGTAGAGGGAGGCTTCTATCTTAATCACACTACCGACCTTGGCCGATTRAATTTTACYTTTTTAACTGATTTGGGCRATGAACATGACGGTGAAAGCGTCTCGCTACGCTACACATTTGACCTTTCAGCRGGAGGCTGGAATATCAATCCGTTTSTTGGGRTAAATTGGTTGAGTTCTAACAAAGTTAATCACCGTTTTGGCGTGAGCGCTGCTGAGGCCAACGTTTTTCGYAGTGCCTATGACGCAGATTCGGCGATCAACGCTTCAACCGGCATCCGTGCTAGATATGATATMAACGARCACTGGGACATCAATCTAGAAACKGGAGTTAGCTATCTTGATTCAAGTATCAAAGACAGCTCAATAGTCGACGATGACAATGGCTATTATGSTGCGATTTCTTTTAACTAYAATTTYTAATTATTAGGRATAAATCGCAGGGGTCGAAGGGATRTRTTNTTAAKYNCCTTCGACCCCTWTTAGCTGTGRWTARTTARYAKCTCGGYRYGMCRAGCAGTAATTTGKGTCAGAATTRYTTGATAGCTGTTAGTTGGCAATCAAGTTRCGCTGACCACATNGATCTGGACAGGAAAAATTCGCAGGAACACAATTAGATAGAAGGAAGCAACTATTATGAGYAAATACGCGCCGCAACTTTGGATACTGGGAGGAGTTTTGCTCATGCTACCTAGTATATTTGGCAAYGACAGRTCTGAGCTTATTCCAATAGGTATMGYTTTYATTGTTATCGGAATCACATCRAAGGTTAGATCCAAAGATTCGAAYGTTASYTGACCACTACAAAGCGACYMACYGCCCCCTTTAACCYCCCCCTTCGGGGCCGCATACGYGCTCTACGCTGCTYCGCAGNYYTGATTTGRCCTACTAAAACYTCTGTYCCTACGKGCKAAATTTTGTTAGCGTGTGCAGCTCAKTAKYATTTCGGTCCCGCYRCCTCTTAATACCTTAAGTCCATAATAACAATAACAATTAATATTTGAGCAAACGCGYTCGYCTTACCTATAGGCTAGCGCTGCANNTTTTNTTGTWGTRGSKKKWTMWAAAAAGCAGTATTGAACTGGCCTTACTCAGGCCGTAATGTTTAAGGAAGTCGTATGAAAAAACTAATTTCGGCGCTATGCAATCTTACTCTGGTGTTTAGCGGATTGTTGGCAGCTACAACGGTGCAAGCTCAGGGCGCACCACTGGCTGTAGAGTTACTGCCGCTAGGAAAAGACCTCGGTATCGGGACTGGGCAAACTGTGACACCAGCCTATGAAGGCTGGTATGAGAATGAGGATGGCACGATAGCCGTCTCATTCGGCTATTACAATCGCAACGCTCGAGAAGTTCTCGACATTCCCATAGGATCGGCGAATCGGATTCTTGGCCTACCCGCAGGCGACTCTAATCAAGGGCAGCCTACGCACTTCGAACCCGGTAGACACTGGGGAGTTTTCACCGTGAATATCCCCGCCGGTTCTACTACCAAACCTATCTGGCATTTGGAGAATCAAGGTAAAACCTTCCATATCCCGGCCAACTTGAGCTCCGATTATATAATCGACGCGATTGCAGGCGATGCCAACGGCAACTTCCCACCAGAGCTTCGTTTTCAGGAAAATGGCGCAATAGGTCATGGCCCCGCTGGCATTACGTTAGGACCGCTACAGGCAAAAGTAGGCGAACCCGTGTCCATCGACGTTTGGGCGAGTGACGACGGCAAGATTAGCGGTGTTGCAGGTATGTTTATGATGCGCCCAGGATTCACACCACCAATAAATATCGACTGGTTTAAGCATCAGGGACCCGGAGCAGTTGAATTCAGCGAGCCTGAGGCGAGAGTGTCCGGAGATGGCGGCCAAACAAGCACCGACGTCACCTTCGACAAGCCAGGAGACTATTTGCTGCGAGTACGGGTCACAGACCTTGCTGGCCCTGAGATGTCTGGTCATTCGCAGTGCTGCTGGACGAATAGTTTTGTTAAAGTTAGCGTAACTAACTAACAGGTTTACTCGATAAAGAATGAATATGGAGGCACTATGCTCTCCCGGAGGTTAGGACTGATGATTAAAAACAATTTGAGTATCAAGAAAAACCGCATGACTAGTATTTTATTACTAGCCATTGCAGCACTGGCATTCCCCACGCTGACGCTAGCGCAGGCAGATGCGGATCAAACACAACGTGAGGTAACGTGGTCCACAGACGTGGCTGCGATATTTCAGGAAAAATGCCAAGAGTGTCATCGGCCAGATTCTATCGCGCCTATGTCCTTGTTAACTTATGACGAGGCAAAGATATTTGCACCGATAATTAGGTATCGAGTAGAGAATCGCGTCATGCCGCCTTGGCATGTTAATCCTGATGTGGGTGTGCAGAACTTTGCCAATGACCGCGGGCTGAGCGAAGAGCAGCGACAAACCATTCTCGCCTGGGTAGACCAAGGCGCGCTAGAGGGAGATCCGAGCGAGGCTCCTGCAGCACGGGAATTCAACGACGCATTGATCTGGCGCTTGGAAAACGAGATGGGAACACCACCTGACTTGGTAGTCCAGTCAGAGAAATTCGATCTGGCAGCCGTCACCCAAGACAAATGGTTTCGACCTACCACTCCCACCGGCTTGACCGAGGCCAAATGGGTGAAGGCCATTGAAATACGACCTGTGAATGTAAATAGCCGAAAGGTAGTTCATCATTCATTGGCATTTTTGGTGCAGCAAGATGATGGCAAAGCAGGAATTCCTGAAGGCGTTGAGGTTCCATTTGGTCCGAACCTATTTATGGAATGGGCAGTCGGAAAAGCGGGCCAAGTCTTTCGCCCCGATACCGGCAAACTGATGTTACCCGACTCACAAATCACTTGGGAGATGCATCTGCACGCCAATGGCGAGCGAGTGCCAGACGTGCAAGTAGAGCTGGCTGTCTGGTTTCACGATGAACCTCCAAAGCATCGCACTATTCTCAGCATGTTCGATGCCCAAGGACCCAACAGCCTAGATATACCTCCCGGTGAGATCGCTGTTACCCAGGGGACTTTTGTTCTTTCGGCTCCTGCGAGACTAGAGAACTTTCAACCGCACATGCACATGCGCGGCAAAGCCATGTCCATGGAAGCAATCTATCCTAATGGTGAACGCGAGGTGCTTTCCTTTGTTGACAATTTTCAATGGAATTGGCAAATCAACTACATCTTTGAAGAAGATTCAGCGCCAATCGTTCCCAAAGGAACAATGATCGTAACCAGAGCCTGGCACGATAATACAGCGGCCAATCCCTACAACCCAGACCCGGAGCAGTGGGTAGGCTGGGGAGATCGCACAGTAGATGAGATGGCCCATAACTGGGTTGATGTGACCTATCTCAGCCAGGAAGAATACGAAGCCATGGTAGCCGAGAGAAGTGCTGCAGCGGGCGGCGAGGACTAAGACCTCGCTCTATTGAGTGTTCTTTCAAAATTGTTAGTTCAAAAAGCCCGGCAATGCCGGGC
Organism: Gammaproteobacteria bacterium; assembly: GCA_016762975.1. GTDB lineage: Bacteria > Pseudomonadota > Gammaproteobacteria > Pseudomonadales > Pseudohongiellaceae > UBA9145. Next base: position 8,968 of record JAESUV010000051.1, read on the forward strand.
TTTTTGTTGGGATCGAAAAYCTCAAGAATGTTACAGNCSTWWAGMGSTAGTTRATRGATGTACTGATTWTCTATGGCGTGCAACTTTTTCAATACCTTCARGGTCTATCTCTCSGAGAAAGTNYKRRAAARCACGCACTGTATTGCCNTGYAAGGTAACAGAGAATATTCAMCACACAATGAGCAAYCAACATGAATCAAAATCGGCGACTGTCTTCAGCACTANNNCTGCTTCTYATGGTTTTATCCTCGCACGYTTTYTCAATCGAARATCTACRCCACAAARYTGAGATTCTKTCCCCGCTAGCGAGCGAACAGTATTTCGAAAATRCCAACATTCAATTTCAAATAGAAACAAACRYTGAGGMATYCCGCGACAGCGTTGTTCCTAAACARATTCTGTGGCRTATCACCARCAGATTTACCGGAGAGACAYTCASCCTTKCCGGTRACAGSGYTTCCATGTCGTTCGAAGAARGTATTTACGATATTGAGCTTMTCTTTAGKGATACAAACGGCGYATACAACACACTKGCTCAGTCCGSRTTCGGCGTGCTRAGAAAACCTGATTTATCATTAGTAGTYAGCAARGAAAGAAGKCGAGGTCTATGGTTCTTCWCWGGCAATGAAGCCCAYCTAGYTTGGACTGGAGCAGGTAGTGAGGTGGAAATATACCGCAAAAARTCCTGCGGCGAAGGRTTTACGCGGAGACAAAATTGCGAGGCGGGATTCCAAAAGGTATACACCGGGAAAAACACCGGCAGCTTCACCYACCCCTACCACAAAGACGATTACTACCAARTCTGYAATCTTGGCGCCGCTARCACKACYAGAATATCTGGATTGCTCATAGCAAGTAGGGCRAAYGATTCCTGTTCCTYYCCWGTCATCGTGCCGCGGCGCTAATTTCCCCYAGTGTCAGGYGTTAGCGYATRCASGTRCTTTTATACNAAACAACTACGGGGCGTAAAGAGRACKCTYRAYTCTTAACATARCTAAGTACTTTTACTGGGCTCGCCAAAAACTCGCATGAGAGAGTACATCATCACAAATAACATCACTAATGCTATAGGCAATACCATGGGTGTCTCATAAGCGCCAGCCATGCCGTAGGCAATTAATGCTACTAGGCCTGTCACTCCAGCATAAGCAGCTTGCGTCGCCACATGGTCCAGATGGGGACACTGCGCACCCACTGAAGCAAGCACCGTAGTATCAGAGATGGGTGAAACATGATCCCCAAACAGCCCCCCACTAAGTACAGCCGCAATAGTCAGATACATTGAGGCCCCAAGATCGAATCCAACCGGTACTGCGATGGTCATCAAAATTGCAAATGTTCCATAGGATGAGCCAGTTGACAATGAGATTATCGCGCCCAGAACAAACACAATCATGGGGAAATACATTGCCGGCAGTGAATCACCAATCAATGAAGCTATATAGTCAGCCGTATGAACATCGGCATTCACAGAACCTAATGACCATGCAAGCACCAGCACGATTGATATATAGGCCATTGACTCCACGCCCTTTATAAACACAGCTAATGACTGTGTATAGGACATAGAGCGATAACGACGCATCATCTCCGCGCAAGTCAGCGACGCACTCAGGTAGGCAATTATCATTGTTGACCGGATGTGAACCCCAGTAATGCCATCATGCGTTGCGTGCCAGGTTATAAGCCCTCCAATAAGAAGAATCATTACACCCAGGGGATAGAGAAATATGCCAATCCGATCATCAGTGGTTTCGACTTCATCCTCTATGGGTTTCTCCTCGGACATCTCCTTGATAGGCGCTGTATTGTCTGTGGCGATTTTTGCAAGATGATTTGCCTGTGCGCGTTTCATGGGGCCGTAATCTTTTCCGAGAAATATAATAATCGGCACAGTAGCAAGCGCCAAAAATGCATAGAACTGATAAGGAATGACCTTGATGAGTACAGCAAAAGAATCTTCAGTTAGTCCAATTTCGGCATAAGACTTGTCGATAAGAGACATGATGTAAGCACCCCAACTTATAAAGGGAATGAGTATGCTAATGGGTGAAGAGGTAGTGTCGAGAATATAGGCAAGTTTCTCACGACAAATTTTGAACTCATCAAATACTGACCGATACAACGGACCAATGATTAAACTATTGCCGGAGTCTGTAAAAAATATTCCAAGCCCGGACAACCAAACAATCACCTGAGCCTTGAAGCGGCTGGTGACAATTGAGGATGTTTTTCGCGCAAATGCGCCTGCCCCACCGGACACTTCTAATAATTTAACAAAACCGCCAATGATGAATATGACCAGAATTACTTGAATTTGCGTGCCATTCACCACTTCTTTCAATACCTGATTTTCAATGGCAATTTGCATAGCACTAAAAGGATTAAAGCTAGCCAAAATAAGGGAACCACTCAATATCCCGCTCACCAGTGCCAGCAAGACATTCTTACTGTAAAATGCGACGGCTATAGTTAGCAGCGCTGGAACAAGTGATAAAATGCCGTAGTCATCCATTTTTTTGCTCTCTTTTTATTGATAACTGAATTCATAGACTGCCGGAAATTCATACTACACTAATAGCGCGTCAGAAACGGTTAGGCCTAAAAGGCGCTAGGTCAGTTATGGAATCTCTACCCGCGAGTAAATCTGCAACAAGCTTTCCCGTCACAGCCCCCATGGTCATACCTAAATGCTGATGCCCAAAAGCATATAGCACATTTTTACTCTTCGTCGAAAACCCCAATACTGGGAGCGAATCTGGCAATGATGGACGAAAGCCCATCCAGGTCGATTGTTCATTTGTATCAAGCGTTGGCAGCATTCGCTTTGCTAGCGGCAGCAGGCTTCGCACGCGCGAGTAGTCTGGCGCGGCCACAAGACCTCCAAATTCAACCTGACTGCTCARCCTTAGCCCTGTGTCCATCGGCGACAGAACAAACGATGACTCACCGTTCACTACCGGTGCGTTAAGCAAGTCGCGCGTCGACTCGGGTAGCATCAGGTGATAACCCCTTTCTGTATCAAGTGGCACATTATCACCCAGTTGCTGGGCGAGTGAACGTGACCATGCGCCTGCCGCAACTATCACTTTGTCTGCTGTTATTGTGCCTGCCGGGCCAGATAAACTAACTTGATTACTTTCAGGCTGGAGTCGGTCCACGCTGAATTGCCTAAACTGCCCACCGCGGGAAAGCAGCAGGTCCACCATCCCACTCACCAGCTTGTAGGGATTCACTATTCTTAAACAATCTTTCTGGTAAACACCAAAGTTGAAAATCGGCGCTAAGTTCGGCTCAAGATCGCTAATTTCGCTGCGGCCCAACACCTCATAGCTTGTGCCAGTTTCATCCATGAGCCTTCTGGCTTTACTCGTTGCGGCGAAGCTTGCCTCCTTCTCGTAAACCTTGAGCCATCCGGCTTCTTCCACGAAAGAAGCAAGCGCTGTTTCAGCTATCAACTGCTGCCAATGTTCAACCGCATGTTCTGTTAGAGCGCGCAGGTGAACTGCATTATTACTTGCCGCAGCGGAGCGGCTCTGCCATATAAAACGCAGCAACCAGGGGAAGATTTTATGAAAATACTCAGCTCGAATAGTTAGTGGGGATAGTGGCTGAACAGCCATTCGCATAACATCAAAAATAACACCCGGCAGTGCCGTTGGCACACAGGAGCCATTGACTATCATGCCGGCATTCCCAAATGATGCACCAGCACAAGGTGCTTCTCGGTCAAGCAGAGTGACTTGGTGACCATCGGCCTGCAAAGACAGAGCGGATGCCGCGCCAATCACCCCTGCCCCAATTACAATTATCTTGCTGCTCATAGGGCCTGCCGAGAGAACTTCATAATATTTTTTAAGTATTTTGGAGTTTGAGTAAATATACAGTAATTCTAGTGCTCATATCAGCTCAGCACTCGATTGCAGGAACACGATGGATTCGAGGATTGCCTGAGAGCAAATTCCCCGCCCATTTGAGGCAGCCTGTACATATTTCAAAGGACATCCTAGCACTATTTATCAAGAGTAGAGCAAAAGCATACGGCAAAATCGTAGGGTGAATTGATTGATAGTCCCCAGCGAATTGTTATGATTTAGGCTAAGCTGATATTCAATGACTAGGAGTAAGGAGTAAGCAATATGACCAACAGATTTAGTACAGTAGGCACGATGGCGGTTGACTCGATGAAGTTACTGCTGGGTATGGCTTTCATTTTGAGCCAACCCGCCTACTCGCAGTCAATTGATATCAACGAACTGGTGAATCAATTCGAATCCGAGTCGAATGTTCTGAAAGCCGATGCAACAGTTTGGTCTAGTGGAGATGTTTGCTCGACGACATCAAAACTTGAAAATAACACTACCCCTACTCAGCGCTATCACGCGGCATCGATTTCGAAATTGTTTACCGCAATCGTCATTATGCAACTTCGCGACGAGGGAAGGTTAAACCTGAACGACACCTTGGGTGTCTATTTGCCAGAATTTGAAAGCAGCAAAGTCCAGATAGGTCATTTGCTCACCCATACATCAAGTATT
>JAESUV010000052.1 GCA_016762975.1 Gammaproteobacteria bacterium
GCCGCAGCGGCGTTAAAGCTGGCCTTGCGCAAACAGCCTTGCAAGATCTCGGCTACACGAATGTAGAGAACGTCGGCGGTATTGCAGATGCCAGGATAGTCTTAAACCAGTAGTGCTGCTGTATGTAGTACGGTAGACACGCAAAAGGTCGTAGGGACTAATTAAATCCCTCCGGCCTTTTTTATTGTCTGACTAGGCATGTCTAACTTCGAATTTTGGCTGAGTACCTTGCATTGAAGTAGGTCATTCCAAACTCTAGTATGCCGCCTGTTACTGCTCACTTTGCGTGTAGTTTCGCGCTAGACATGGCAAACTCAGGAAAAATGACACAATAGACGCCGCCACGCGGCAGGAGCGATTCATGTACCTTTCTAAGAAACTGCTTGTCAATTTACTTGCCGGCTGCACGCTGGTAATGGCGGGAGGCCTCGCTAATGCAGCCGATGCCAATATTGCGGCCGCATTGTCCCATACCGATCGCCTCAGCGGCGATGCAGAGGCAGACGAGAAACGCATGCCGGCCCAGGTCCTCGCATTCGCAGGGCTTGAGACTGGAATGGATGTTCTTGAGCTTGAAGCCGGCGGCGGTTACTACACAGAAATCCTAAGTCGCTCCGTAGGCGCAAGTGGCAGTGTCATCTTGCAACACGCGCCGGGCCTAATGGGATTCGTTGGTGATGGCATCGATCTGCGCACTGCGAACAACCGACTGCCGAATGTCACAGTAAGCATTACTCAGTTCGATGATCTGGACGCAGCCGACAACTCAATCGACATGGTGACCTGGATTCAGGGGCCACATGAACTTGGCTTCGCACCGGATGGAAATAGCCTCGGTGATGCAGCCGGCGCCTTTAGTGAAATCGCTAGAGTATTGAAGCCAGGTGGCTTATTCGTTGCCTCCGATCATCAGGCCCCTGACGGCGCAGGACTCGAAGCTGGCGGCACGTTACACCGTATTGAAGAGAGCTGGGTTACTGAAATGGCTGAAACAGCAGGACTTAGCATTGCCGCAACCTCAGATCTATTAAAGAACTCAGACGACCCGCTAACTGATGGTGTCTTCGCTCCCGCTATTCGTGGCAAGACCAGTCAGTTCTTGGTGCTATATAGAAAGTAAAGGATTAGAAATTCTAGTCGGCAATCAATGAAGCCAGTACGCGTCGCTGTCCCCTGAAGGGTCGGCGACCGTGCATCACTAAGAAGTTATCCACCAACACCACATCCCCTGTCTGCCAGGGAATATCGAAACTAAGCTCATCCCCAATCTGAATCGCCTTCGCCATCGCCTGGGTACTTATTTCAGAATTATCACCGAACCGAATCGATTTCTCTTTGGCGTTACGTGCATCTTTCCACCCACGAAATGCCGCGATGAGTTGATTAAAAAATACCTGCCGACCATTACTAGTCTCTCTAATTGCTGGCAATACAGCAGTCGTCACGCGCAGACTATCTTGCTCTAGCCACTCCCACTCGTAGCCCAATTTTCGCAGTTTGTCTTCGGCGGCTGGCTTAGTGTCTGTGCTCAGCGTGCTGCGCCAGCTACGACCCTGCCCTGACTCTGGGTCATCGATGTATGGCATCACATTAGAGTAGCGCACGCCCTTCTCTGCGCAGGCTGCCACGAATTCCGGAGCCTGCTTTGTTAACTCTTGCAATAAAACGTCGGAACGGCACAAAGGCGTCGCACCACCACTCTCCGCGGCCTGCTCACAATAGAAGAATAACTTCGAGGGGTAGATAGGAGTTTGTGCCATCTCATGGTGTAGAAAAATAGAAACAGAAGCTGGCGCCTCGTTCGCTGTAAAGACTCTTTCAGTACGTTTGCGACGCACTGCATTGGATAGTGACTCAGCGTAGGTAAAATTCTTGAGACCGAAGCTCTGTATTACGCTATCGAAGTCACTATCTGAATTGACTGGCAATCCTCGAAAGAGAATCGCTCCGTGTCGAGACAGTCGTTCTAACAATCGTTCCTTGTTCTCGCCTACCCACTCATGAACCTGAGAAAGCGTAGGGAAAGAATCTTCGGCGGCATAGATCAGAGGAAATACGTCTTCGTGATGCTGCTGCTGATCCAGCGCTATTTCTTGTATAGAGAGTGATGTCATTGCAGTATTAACCTAGAACAATCTAATCATAGATTGGATAGAACACATTGAACGCAGAATCACAGAACACGCCTGGATCGTTGAAACGTCGATTTTGATTCAGCCCAGAGATCGCAGCCATCTCATTCCCGCTAAGTTCGAAGTCGAACAGAGCGAGATTCTCTTTAAGACGGCCTGGATTCACAGTCTTGGGAATCACTGCCGTATTGCGCTGCACGCCCCAGCGCAAAACAATTTGCGCCGGGCTTTTGTTCAGTCGCTCTGCGGCTCCAATCACCACATCCTGCTCCAAAACCGATTCATTTTCCGATGCCATATCTAATGATACATAGGACAACGCACCAAGAGGAGAAAATGCAGTCACTGTAATATCATAGTTCTCAGCAGCACGAACCAGGCTTTCTTGAGTGAGATAGGGATGCGACTCTATCTGCAACATAGCGGGTTTAATGTCGGCATAGGCCATCAGATCGTGCAGCAGCGCGCTATTGTAATTACATATGCCGATGTTCTTCACCAACCCCTTTCTCTGCAAGGCTTCCATCGCCTTCCAAGTTTCGCTCAGTGGCACGGGATCGATCTGCATCGCTGGCTGGCTGGCTGCGGGATCGAATAACCATTCCGGCGGATAACGAGTCTCGAAGTCCACATACTGAAGGGAAATTGGAAAGTGAATCAAGTAGAGATCCAGATAGCCTACGCCTAGATCGTGCAGCGATTTCTTACATGCCGCCTCTACATGCTCCGCTCGATGGTAGGTATTCCAAAGTTTAGATGTAATCCAGAGATCTTCGCGAGCGCACAGACCTTTCGTTAGTGCCATCTCTATGCCCTGACCCACCTCGATCTCGTTGCCATAATCAGCTGCGCTATCCAGATGCCGATAGCCGATCTCGATGGCGTCGCAGACCACGTCTGCAGTCGCATTTTTGTTTATCTTCCAAAGCCCGAGGCCGACCGCTGGCATTGCACTGCCAGCTACTTCAATTGTCGATGTCATTCTCTATCCAGGTTTAATTCAAGTTGGGTGTTGAGTACTAAATATTAAGTGCTAAAAGTTAAGTGCTAAGAGTTAAGTGATAGCCGCTACTCCGAAAGCACGCCTTTCAGTTTGTGCTGTTCGATATATTCTGTTATTTCAATCGGGCCGCCGGTGGCAATCGATTCTTGTGCGGCACTCGCCACGATCATTGCCCACAAACCTTGCAGCGGCGTTGCGCTGTCCACTATCTTTCCTTCCAAGCGGTCGAGGAATGCGCTGTGTTCATAATAAGTCGCTCCATGATGACCAGACTGCTCGATTGCCGTCGGATAGCCGAGCTTAGTCGTACGCGAGGCACCCTGTTCACCGAGATAAACAGAAACTGATGTCTCCGGTGCCTTCTTATTTTGTAAATCTACCTTCTCACAAGCACGCAACCTTCCCTCATCCCCACATATCAGCAACTCTTCATAGAAGTCCGGGCAAAACATGTTGAGAGTGAATGTAGCACGCACACGATTTCTGTAGTCAATGGTCACGAAGCCGTGATCATCGATATCGGACTTCTTGCCATCTTTTTCAAAGTCCAAAAAGTTAACTGCCTGACCACCAGTGGCATAGACGCGCTGCGGCGTGGACTCGGCGAATAGGTTGATCAGGTCGAAATAGTGACAGCACTTCTCAACCAAGGTCCCGCCACTGTATTCGTTAAACTTGTTCCACTGCCCAACCTTATCCAGAAATGGAGGCCGATATTCGCTCATACTAATGGTCTTTATCACCCCTAAGGATTTGCGCGATAGCGCCTCGTGAAAGGCTTCCACGTATTGCGCCTTGTAACGATACTGCAGGCCTATCTGGATGAAAGAAGAATAGCTGTTCGCCTGCTCGACGATTCGAGCCGCATCATTGAGTGAGGTCGCCATGGGCTTCTCTAGAAATATTGGCTTGCCGGATTTAAGCGCAACTTGCAGCACATCGAAATGAGTAAAATTCGGTGTACAGATAAATAGCGCATCGACGGACGGGTCCATGCACGCTGCTTCCAGATTACCGTAACGAACTAAGCCTTCGCTTGAATAATTCTTGAACCCTGCCTCGGCCACATCGAGACTCTGCACGCTAGTATCGAAGATGCCATGAATACTTGCGCGACCCAATGTCGCCGCGACACGCATATGTTCCTGACCAATCGTGCCCACACCTATAACAACTAGTTTATGGGAAGGTGCATCTAATCGGTAGAGATACTTGTCAGCTTCAGGAATATGCTGCTGATTGGCGGCAGTCTCGAAGGAGCGTAGTCGTGGTTTTTTTGAATTAGTCATCGTTTCAAACATCGTTCTCTATTGCATCTGCGGTAGCGCCAGACCCGGCGCCCATAAGCATTAAAGTTGGCGTAGCATGACTCGAAATCCACCACCAAACAAGTACATTTATCGCGACAAGCAGCATTAGCAGCGGCCAGAATGCAGCGCTCAACCCATCGACCAAACCAATCGGCGAGAACAGCAGATACAGAGCAATAACACAGGACATCAAAGTAATCGCGCAGGGAATCGCGAAGCGCCATGGATGCATGTCGACCTTGTTGTGCGCAGCGTAAGTCCACGCATGAGCCCTAGGATAGAAATGCCCAATCGCTAGCATGATGCCCACTTCGGTGATGAACAGGATCGCATAGAGATGCAGAAAGTGGATGTCTAGAAAATCATTGAACGCAAACTGAAAGAGCCCATACGCAATAATATGAAACACGATGACGATCTTCGGGCCCAGTGCAGGAACTCGTTTMGTAAACAATCCAACCATGACGATCGCGATGACCGGAATATTGTAGAAGCCTGTGAAGATTCGGATGATCTGCCACAGTCCTTCTGGCGCAAACTGCAACAGAGGTGCGACGATAAAAGAGAACAAGGCGATGACGATGCTGGCAATCTTCGCCACACGAAGCAGCTGCGCATCGCTTACCTCGCCTTTCTTCATAGGTGCGTAGACATCGAGACAGAAAAGAGTAGCAGCACTATTCAGCAGGGAATTAAAAGAACTGAACACGGCGCCCAGCAAGACAGCGAGAAAGAATCCGGTCGCATAGACCGGCAATACATCGCGAATGAGTCGCGGATAGGCTAGATCGATGGTCGCAAGATCTGGCCCGTACATATGAAAGGCGATCACGCCAGGAATCATCATCATAAACGGCACCAACACCTTGAAGAAACCAGAGAACAGAACTCCCTTCTGCCCTTCCGCAAGATTCTTAGCGCCAAGCGTTCGCTGAATCACATACTGGTTTGTACACCAGTAGAATAGATTCGCGAACAACATGCCGGTGAACAAGGTGCCGAATGGCGTCGGGTCTGAGGATGAACCGATAGCATTAAGCTTTTGGGTCTCGGTGCTGGTAATTATATTGAGGCCCTCGCCTATGCTACCACTGCCCAGTGCCGACAGGCCGAGTAACGGAACAGCGATGCCTATTATAAGCAGTCCAACACCGTTTAGAGTATCGGATATAGCAACGGCACGTAGGCCGCCGAATACTGCATACACGGCGCCTACGCAGCCAATGCAGATGATAGTCAGCACCAATGCCTGGCTATAGGGAATGTCGAACAAGGCTGGTACATCGAACAGTTGAAGGACGGCGATAGAACCAGAATAGAGAACCGATGGAATCGTAACTAGCCCATAGCCAACCATGAACAAGATGACCGACATGCGCCGCACACCGCCATCGAATCTGTCGTTTAAGAATTCGGGCAAGGTGGTAAACGCGCCAGCGAGGTAACGCGGCAGAAAAATAAAAGCCATGCAGATGGTTGCGAACGCGGCTGTCACCTCCCACGCCATGCTACTCATGTTGAAACCGTAGGCTGAACCGTTGAGGCCTATCAATTGTTCCGCGGACAAGTTAGTGAGCAACATCGAGCCGGCAATAAAGATCGCGCTCAAGCCCCGGCCTGCTAGAAAATAGCCATCCTTGGTACTGACTTCACCGCGAGTCTTGATGTAAGACACCCACGCCACAATGCCCATAAAGAATATACAGCTGAGAATTGTTAGAGTGATTTCGTTGCTTGTCACTAGGAATACGGCCTTGAAGCTGGGGTTTCGAGGACAAGCAGTCTAACAAGCAGTGCAGATACTGCCAATGGCGCGGCGAAGATTAGACGATGCTAGTTCTTCGCCATTTCGGCGCGCAGATACTCGATGGCGGCATTGATCGACTCACCATCAACGTCTACCAGACGGTTTGCCTGACGCATTGCCGCATCGGGAATGCTATCGATGAAGGCATCGATAGCCTGCATAAATTCTGGCTGCGCCGCAGCATTGGCGGAGGCCAAAAACATACCATCGTAGGCTAATAGCGCATTGCGCGGATCATCCAACAACAGCAAATCGAAGGCTGCCACGCGACCATCTGTCGTATAGGCGCTGATGACATCGACCTGCCTCTCTGCCACAGCGGTATACATAAGCGACACATCGAAGGTAAGTTTATTCGCAAAGTCCATGTTATAGAGATCACGAAGCCGAAACCATTCCGTTCGACCAAAAAACTCTAAATCGGAACCTGCGGAAAGCTCAGCGGCTATGGGTATCAAGTCCTCTATCGATGTTACACCTAGCTCGAGAGCACGATCGCGGCGCATGGCGAGTGCATAACGATTCTGAAACCCAGTAAAGCCTATCGTCGTTACGTTTTGTTCTTCGAGAAATTCGATGACACCGTTTCTAATTCCTTCTCTACCAGGATTGCTCTCACGGTTCATGAAGTTAGCCCAGACCGTGCCAGTGTATTCAACATAGAGGTCCACGGTGCCATTACGAACCGCCTCAAACACCACCGCCGAGCCCATACCTAAACGTTGCTCTACGCTGAAGCCCGCCTCTTCCAATTCTGCCGCAAGCAAGCCAGCCAAGATGTACTGTTCGGTGAACGGCTTTCCGGCCACGACAAAATCAGCGCGGGGCTGAGGCATTAACCCGTACAATACGACGGAAATAATAATTGCGATGACGCCATAGACACTCATGCGGATGCGCTTCAGTCTTACGGAATCCACCGCCTCATTGCGTTTCTCTAGAAGCCATTGTATAGAGGCAACCAAACCATCAAGACCCACCGCTAAGCCAGCCGATGCGAAACTGCCTACCGTGACTGCGACTAAGTTACGTGTCTGGATGCCAGTGAATATATAGTTTCCGAAACTAGTCGCGCCAACGAGTGTCGACAGCGTAGCCAAGCCAACAGTCCATACCACCGCTGTGCGAATGCCCGCTACGATTACCGGCATCGCTAGCGGCAACTTCACCTCGCGCAGTATCTGGTTCGGCGACATACCGATACCTTTSGCAGCCTCGATCACAGAGCCAGATACCGACTCCAAGCCGGTGACCGTATTGCGCACGATRGGCARCATCGAATACAGAGTCAGGGCGATGAATGCAGGYAGAAAGCCTATGCGGCCACCTAATAGCGCAACYACCAGCGCAAGTATCGCGAGACTAGGAAAAGTTTGAATWATRCTGACAATCGCCAGCAGYGGCCGTTTAACACGTGCCGATTGCTCCGCCCAAACACCTAAGGGAACAGAGATAAGRATACCCATRGTGATGGCWGCRAGRGTCAGYAGYAGGTGACCCTGAAAATAGGCCGGCAGCAATGATAGTTGTTCGCGTAAATTCTCACTCACCGCGCATCAACTCCTCGAGGCGCTGAGCTCGCCGTCGCGGCATGGCAACGATATCGCGTACGTAGTCGTGCGATGGGTTGTTTAACAATTCCCTMGGCGTGCCAAYCTGCAGGACTACSCCTTCACGCATCACCGCGATACGRTCAGCTARCAACAAGGCCTCGGTCATGTCATGAGTAACCATGACTACCGTCAGCCCCATGTCCTGTTGGATACTCTTGAATTCTTCCTGCAATTCGCTACGCGTGATCGGATCGAGAGCACCAAACGGTTCATCCATCAACACCACTTCCGGTCTCGCCGCGAGAGCTCGCGCCACGCCTATGCGCTGTTGCTGCCCACCAGAAAGCTGCAATGGACTGCGATCGCCGTATTCGTCAAAGGGCAGCCCTACCATTGCCATACACTCTACACAACGAGCGCGGACATCCTTCGCAGACCACTGCAATAGCCGTGGGACGGCCTCCACATTCTCGGCTACTGTTCGATGTGGGAACAAACCTATTCCCTGAAACACATAGCCAATATTACGACGCAGTTGCTCAGGATTCTGATCCAGCACATTGCGTCCATTGACCAGTATCTCGCCACTAGTAGGCTCTTCCAAACGATTGATCATCTTCAGAGTTGTGGTCTTACCACAGCCTGAGGCGCCGATAAGACCGAGGAATTCGCCGCGTTCTATGGTGAGAGATGTATCTGCCACAGCAAGCGTTTTTCCGCCGTCATATGACTTTTGTACGTTTTTTAGTTCGATCATGGAAGGAGACATACTAGCAAATTAAAACAAGATAGGGGTATTCAACGTACAGGGAAAGCTGCTTAGACTCCCTGCTGCAAAACTTTCCAAAAGCTCAAGTTGTAACGTTATTGTTCCATTTCGAGAGACTACACAATAGACTAAATTTCAATGACCATTAATGACCCCTCACTCATCAACTGAGAAATACCATGATAAAACTGCCTTATAAGTGCTTAGCGCTGCTAATGTGCATTACAATCAACCTGAATTCGATTGCTCAAGCAAACCCAACAATGCCCGAAAATGAGAAAATCATCAGAGAGTTTATTGCTTCTTGGTCACGGCTCGATGCCGACGAACTTGCCAGCTATTTCACTGAAGACGGCACTTATCACAATATCCCTTCATCAGCAGTACAAGGCCGCGACAATATCCAACAATTTATTACCGGCTTCATCCGCCCATGGGAGAGCACCGACTGGGAAATAGTTAGCCTATTGACCGATGGTGACATTGTCATGGTGGAGAGGCTGGACAAGACTGTTGTCGCTGGCAGTGCCGTGAACCTTCCCTGTTTCGGCTACTTCGAACTAGAAGATGGAAAGATTAAAATGTGGCGCGATTATTTTGATCTAGCAACATACACGAGTGCGTTAACAGAGGCCCTGCAAAGCAATTAGCCGAAGCTAGAGAAACAGGTGCATCTAGGGAAAAGGGTCAGATTTAACCCACTAGCACACAGCTTTTGGCCTTCGTTTAGGCATAATGTCCGCAATTGCCGATAATAATAGTTGTACAATCGAAGCCAAAACACTAGCAGTACCCGAAAGGAAGAACAACCTTTCAACACCAAGAAGCTTACCTAAGGAATTGCTATGAACGTACGTCTACTCATCTTAGCCCTAGCAGCCTGCCTTATAAACACTGCGGGTTTCGCGCAATCTGAGGAGCCCTATCAAGTTCCCAGAACCGAATATGGTCAGCCCGACTTCCAGGGCGTTTGGAGCACTGTTTTCAATACGATGCTGGAACGTCCCGGTGAAATGCCCTTGGTGCTCTCACCCGAACAGGCCGCTGGATTTGCTGAAATCGTCTATCAGAATCTCGGTGATAATAATGATCCCGATGTCGATAGATTTGGCCCACCAACACTGGCCAAGGTGAATGGCGAATTTAGAAGCTCTGTGGTTGTGTATCCGGAAAGCGGTGTGCTGCCCTACAACGAACTAGGCACACAGATGTCTAACTATGATTACTTTAAGGGCGACTCTGGATTTGATCACCCCGAACAGAGACCGGGAACTGAGCGCTGCATCGAAGCATGGGGCTCGCCGCCCATGCGCGCGTTCATGTATCAACTATTTCATGGCATCGTTCAGACCAAGGACACAATCGCTATCGTAAGCGAGGAAGCCGTGGCATTGCGCGTAATTCACATGAATGGCTATAGCAGACCCGATGCTATTCGCAGTATGGAGGGACACTCTATCGGCCACTGGGAAGGCGATACGCTAGTCGTTGAGACCACTCACTACAGCGATGTGAATCCGGCCCGCGCAACGATTAGAAGGCCCATGTTAATCAGTAGTGCGGCCCAAGTCACCGAGCGATTTACACGGACTTCTGAGACCGAACTGAACTATCAATACACCGTGGATGATCCCACTTATTACACAGAACCTTGGAAGGGCGAATTCTCATTCACTCGAGATGCAAGCGGCCATATCTATGAATTTGCCTGTCACGAAGGCAACTACAGCATGGTAGGTGCATTACGCGGTGCTCGGGCACAAGAGGCGCAGGCGGCAGAAAAAGAAGCCGCTGCAAACTAACTGAAACCCATATATAGAAGAGTCTATGAAAGTTCTGACTGCAGCTATTTTCTTTGCCCTCTTGATCGCCTGCAGCCCAGAGCCTAAAGGAATCTTAGCTGAGGATGAAACAGCAGCCATTCAAAGTGCTGGCAGCGGCAGCTTCAAATTGGCAAACAGAGAAATACGTGAAGAGACGCTGCAGATGCTAGCCGATGCCGGTATCGAGTACTGGATCGGCGACGACGGCGCTATAAACTACAATCTAGCGGATGGTGAGGCAATCGACAGAATAGGTAACGATGTAATCCTTACCTATATACGCAGAAACTAGTCACCTCCTAACTGCATTCCCTTGTAAATTTTGACGCGACGCTCTGGAGATTTTCCGTGATCATCGACAGTAAAGATATTTCGAAGAAGTCTCTTTTTACCCTTCTTCTCGCAGGTATCGCTATGGGTAGCTTATTTTTATGGTTGTTGCTTAGCATCTTATCTATCTTCGTATCCGGAAGTGTGGACATAAGCTTCGAAGTTGTATCAGGGCTAGCCGGGTTCACAACAAGCCTCCTTATCTGGCCATTCTTTGCTCTGATCTGGACCTGCCTTACTTGGCTCTTCTTGACCCTCGGTTTGTCGACAATCAACCGATTTACATCGCTCACCCTGAAGACTAAAGACTAAGAGCACAGCGCCATTTATGGCTAGAATACCGCCAATGGATTCACCGGCGAGCCCATACCCATCTCTATTCGCAGCGGAGCAGCTGTAAACATGAAACTATAGCGACCTAAGTCTTTCGCRAYTTCTGCCACACGGCCGAAATCAAGATTGTCGAAGATAGATACGCCGAGTGAGACCAGTGCCAGGCTATGAAGTGGCAGGAACACGTTGGGAATACCGCTGGGTGTCACATCGTTCCACATGTCGTGACCAATCATAGCAACGCCTCGCTCCTTCAGAAAATAGGCTACGTCGGCATGGTAACCAGCAACACCTTCTGAGGTTGGCCACGCACCTAGTGCCTCGCGGCGCTTCCAGCGACCGGTATAAAGAAGAATTACATCACCCGGTTCGACGCGAACACCCTGAATTTCTTCCAGCAACAGCAGGTCGTCGTAGTTGATCGCCGTTCCCGGCTCTAGCCAACCATCCTCCGTTGCCCTACCCGGCAATAGCGTTGCGTCGAACAGAACTCCACGGGTTACGATGCCATCTTTGTGTGCATTGATATCGCCACGCGGACAGCCCCCTGCAGCCTCGACTTCCTGATAGGTGACACCGTTATAACCACTGCCCTCGTACATGATGTGACAATCCAGCGCATCGAGATGACTGTGTATAGTGCCGTGGTAGCTACCGCTGTACTGGTAACGATCTGCAGCACCTGTAGGGCTAACCCGCAGTACCTCCCGCGTTAACACGGTGGAGGCATCAACAGCCGGCTCTTGATTCACATCGTGAGCTAGCGATACAGCGATGCCTTCTTGCACAAGAGACGCGGCTTCTTTGCGTTTTTTAGGTGTAATCAGGTTTGCAGCTCCTAGTTCATCACTGTCCCCCCATCGGCCCCAATTGGATAATTCATCCATCGCTCGATGAAAATCCGCCTCTGTTTCCATAGCTGGGTGAGACTGAGCTAGAGCGAATTGAGCGGTCACAGCAACCAACAACAGTGAAAGCTTTCTACAACAACCTGAGACTCTGTTAAATGCCCTCATACCTATTAACCTATTAACCTATTAACCTATTATTCAAATAACCTATATGATCTGTTATGGACGAACACGAACATATTTCTGTAACTTTCTCGGCGCAGGCTCTCCACCAAACAAGTTTCCAGCTGCATCGGCGGCAACAAACTCGGCGCCGTTTCCAACTGTGCTTCTAGGATCGCCCGTCGGGAGTTGAATGAAATAATTCACCCAACCAAGATTCGCATCACCGATACGAATACCCATCTCCCAACCTGGATTCTGCACATCGTCGGATTCGGAATCCGCCACATAGATATTGTCATGCTGATCAAAGAAAATGCCACTCGGTCGACCGAACTGAGTCCACTGTGCGAGAAACTCACCTTCTTGTGTAAACAATTGAAGACGGTTATTGGAACGGTCGCCAACAAATAGTCGTCCGCGCTGATCGACTGCGATGGTATGCAGTGTCCTGAACTCGCCTGGCGCGTAGCCTGGTTTGCCCCAGGCCATGATGAAATTACCATCACTATCGAACTTAACTACCCGCCCGTTGCCGTCGTTCTGGTGTCCGTCGGCAACGAAGATATCACCGTTGTCCCCTACAACCACGTCTGCCGGGGCATTGAAGTGGTTTGGGCCGCTGCCTGCTTCACCCGGCGTGCCAAGTACTAGCAATACTTCGCCGGTTGGCGAGAATTTAATTACCTGATGGCCGCGAGAATCCCCATCAGGTATGCGTCCATCACTTACCGCATCAGTTACCCAGACATTGCCGTCCGCGTCGACATCGATACCATGAGGCCAAATGAACATGCCGCCGCCGAAGCTCTCAACCACTTCCCCTTCACTGTTAAACTTCAACACCGGGTCTAGGTCCGAGTCCACGCACTCATTACCGAAGCGATCTGGCGCTGTTGCATCACAGCGCACAACTGCCCAGATATGTTCGCCGTCCGGATCAACATCGAGATCGCCAACGGCACCCTGAATGCGGCCATTAGGCAACTGCGTCCAGCCTTCGATGGTGGCATAGGGATTGGAATAGGCCTGCGACAGAGCCGCACTGGATAACATAAAAAACGGTAGGGCTAGTATAAGCCTTGAAAGTTGAGACTTGGCTTGCATCATAGTATTGCTCCGATAGTTCCGTTTGCGGTTCTTATTTAGTGAGTTTCTTACTTTTAATTTTCTTCCAAAATGTTGTTGAGCTAAAGCTAATAGCTTCATACACCGAACAAGGATCCCCCGCCGCCTCGAGGCGCGCAAGCCAAGC
>JAESUV010000148.1 GCA_016762975.1 Gammaproteobacteria bacterium
GCGCCAAGTGAGTTGATTCGAGAGGAAGGCTGGCAACTAGTGCGCGACAATTGCACCGAGTGCCACTCGAGTCAAATCATCGTTCAGAATTCAGGCACTCGAGAGGCCTGGAAAAGCCGCATCGAGTGGATGCAGAGTTCACAAGGGCTTGGCAATTTTGGCCTCGAACTCGAAGACTCGATACTCGACTATCTAACGTTGAACTATGGTCAAAAAACAACCTCTCGCCGCCAAGCTCTGCCACCACATCTCATGCCGTCCAACCCTAACTTGTAAGCAAACTAATGAGCACTGATCAACTTTCCATGTTTGAAGACGATAGTGACGCTGTTGAACTGTCTGTCGCAAAATTCAAGACGTTTAGTGTTTCGCTAAGCAGAACTGTGGCTGCACCTGCAGAGAAGATCTTCGATCGCTGGCTAATACCCACTTTTGTGGGTAGCTGGATGTTCGGCGCTCATATTGGTAACGAGAAAGTCGTCGATCTGCAGAACGAAGTTCGCCCCGGCGGCTCCTATACCTACCACATCAAGCGCAATGGTAAGGAATTCTTGCACGATGGAGAATACTTAAAAATAGATAGACCAAAACGACTGAGCTTTACCTGGCGCGAGACTGCGAAGAAGAATGCTCACAAGAGCAAGATCAACTTAAGCCTCGATACTCAAGATGGCAAAACGAAGCTCAGATTGTCGATGCAAATTGACCAGTCCCTAGAACTCTACGCTGACGAGATAAAGCAACAGTGGTCGGAGCGACTCAAARTGCTAATGGCRCAGGTCAGCAAGTAGCTWWMWTWWWWTMSYNNNNCNTTAAAAAATYTAYKYCTTAATATCYRMATCTGAAAAWGATCAATCTGACRRCAKTTTTCTCGMTGARCAAYACAYGAAGCATTCAAACCRRATGCKRYTYTAAWCTTCGRGGSAKAAMRTTTATCAANTNGAAATATSYRSMNNCAATACYNCTNNCTACACTGTARYTGYAGMCGRYAATTTCRGCACAKCCAAAACTACAGAAYTYTTACTCTTAYCCTRTTTATCACCCTATCCATCCCGRTCCCTTTTATTCTCGGRAAACTAWGCCAAATTYCAACKYACAAACAGRGYAAAGGCAACACCTACAGCTGCCTTAACAGGCTGTATACAAATGTAAATTGCATAGCTTATAATAAGTAAGGTTAATGTGTTTCCASTAACAACTAGATTAAGCCCTTRCTCTGAATTCGTCAGCGGTTTATCAATCTGTTACGAGCGGTACGATAATGATCAATAGGTACTTAATAGTAGACGATTTTTATGACGATCCAGATGCATTGGTTAAAGTTGCTTTAAATTCGCTAAAAGAAGAAGACTCACCGAGTGGGAACTATGCAGGCGTAATGACCACAGAGTCTTTTTTTGGAGAACAGCATAGAGATTTATTTAAAAAACTAACACTGGAACAGTCTATAAACTCTTCTACAAATGCAAACGGAAGATTAAGGTTTACGAAAGCGAACGATTCATTCAGATTCCATATCCATTATGATGTGGATGTGGAAACCAAATGGGCAGGAGTTGTCTATCTTTCAAAGAACCACCCTACCACAGATGGAACATGTTTCTGGAAACACAAGAAAACCGGCTTAGAAATAGCGCCCAATACAATCGAAGGTTTTTCTAAATATGGGTGGACTTCTTTTCACGACCTGAAAGCATTTCTAGAAGTAGAAGGACTTGATGAATCATTGTGGGAAAAAACACTAACTGTACCCTACAAATACAATAGATTGGTTCTATTTAGACCTTGGCTGCTTCACTCCCCTGGACCCTCTTTCGGGGATTCATTGGAGTCTTCTAGAGTTGTTCAAACAATATTTTTGGGTAACTAGCATCAATTGATCGAGTCAGGATAAAAGTGCAAAATATCCACCCCCCTCAGATAGTACATTCTTAGCATATTCTGTAGCACCCGTTGATTTCTCTTCCTTAACTCATCGAGTTAAATACAAAATCGGCGGCCCTTTCACTAAAAAACCTGATGTCTATAGCTCGACTAACGGCGACCGCCTGACCGTCAAATAGAAACAATGCCGCGACGTATGGCTTATTGCCAGGAGCTAACTAGCTCATCATAATCAATGGTGATCCCCTGCGGCTTCTCGTTAGCTAACTTTTGCTTGGGCGCGCCAGGCCGGTTCAACCAATAATCCCGGCTTTGCGGCTCATTGAGTCGCGGCCCACATGCACCCAAGACGTCAGCTCGCTCTAATCTTTGCATCAAGCGTTCTTGGGCCACGGCAAGCGCCGTCATCGCTTCTTGTGGCGTCTTTGCACCAGAGGACGCATCACCGATGTTCTGCCACCAAAGCTGCGCTAATCGTGGATAGTCAGGAACGTTAGTACCKGTAGGTGTCCATTGAACACGGGCAGGTGAGCGATAAWATTCAACCAAACCACCAAGCTCCACCGAGCGCTCAGTGAAACTCTCATGTCGAATATCCGAATCACGAATGATGGTGAGCCCTACATGGCTCTTCTTTAGAGAGACTGTCTTCGAGGTAACGAACTGGGCATACAGCCATGCAGCCTTCGCTCTGTCCACCGGCGTCGACTTCATCAATGTCCAGGCACCRGYATCTTGATARCCCAGCTTCTGCCCTTCTTCCCAATATGCTCCATGGGGCGARGGCGCCATACGCCACTTAGGCGTGCCGTCGTCATTCATTACCGGCAGGCCTGGCAGAATCATGTCTGCGGTAAAYGTTGTATACCAAAAAATTTGYTGAGCTATGYKTCCCTGYGCAGGAACTGGGCCTGCTTCGCTAAATACCATACCAGCAGCCTCAGGTGGCGCATAGCGCTGCAGCCAATCTACGTATTTAGTAACTGAATACACCGCTGCTGGTCCGTCYGTCGCACCACCGCGCTCTACTGTGGAACCTACGGGCCGACAGCCATCGACTCGAATACCCCAYTCATCCACAGGAAGGCCGTTAGGAAGACCTTTRTCTCCCGCGCCGGCCATCGACAGCCARGCATCSGTGAAACGCCAACCTAGAGACGGATCTTTCTTACCGTAGTCCATGTGTCCATAGACTGTCTTACCATCAATCTCGCCAACATCGTTACTGAAGAATTCGGCGATGTCCTCGTAGGCAGACCAATTCACTGGCACACCCAATTCATAGCCGTACTTGTCACTGAACTGTTTTTTCAAATCGGGGTCTGTGAACCAATCGTATCGAAACCAGTAGAGATTGGCGAATTGCTGATCTGGCAATTGATAAATCTTTCCATCTGGGCCGGTGGTAAAGGAGATACCGATAAAGTCTTCTAAATCTAATGTGGGCGACGTGACATCGCTTGCCTCGCCCGCCATCCAGTCGCTCAGATTACGCACCTGTTGGTAACGAAAGTGCGTGCCTATCAAGTCAGAGTCATTCACATAGGCATCGTAGATATTCTCACCCGATTGCATCTGCGTCTGTAGTTTCTCTACTACATCACCCTCGCCTATCAGGTCRTGAGTAACTTGAATGCCAGTGATTTCGGTGAATGCCTGCGCTAAYACCYKCGMCTCATACTCATGAGTCGTAATGGTCTCYGATACCACTTTGATTTCCATTCCCACGAAAGGCCGTGCCGCRTCGATAAACCACTGCATCTCTGCAAGCTGTTGCTCKGAATCGAGYGTGGAGGGCTGAAAYTCGGRCAGCCACCTYTGCGCATCTTCAACATCAGCCGAACTTGTCACTATTGTTGATAAAAATACCGCACAGCTCAGCAGCGTTTTAGGAAATCTTGTCTTTGGAAATCTTAGTTGGCGAACAATCATGCAAAGCCCCTTCTAATTAATTTCAACCACGACTTGCTGCGCGGCATACTTCAAAATTTTCTTCTCTAAACGAATCTAAAAACCAACAACGCGTAAACTACACACGCAGCAAGCCCCCACCACAGACTCAAACCAACTAGGATCAACCAAGCCATGCAGATAAACGCACTGCCAAGCAAAGAGACGAATAACCTATCTCCACGGGTGCTTTCGAAACGAAGAATACCGAGGCGCGGGCCACCACCCGGGCTAAAATACTCCCAGATCGACATAATGAGGAGCAGCGAGGCAATTACCGCAAAGAATATCGCCGTTGGCTGTGTCCAGGCCATCCAAGTGAGATCCATTGATACCTTCTTATCTAGGGCAACCCTAATGTTTTATTAGTATTTCGAGAGCTCTGAGCTTAGCAAAGTTTTACTCTCACCCCAATTGTTTATATGCTGAGCCGATGACTCTCAGCCCTGTCACTCAACCTCGTCAAAGTAGTCTAGCCCAAGCCTCTCTATGCTTCTTCGGGGTAATTGGGATCATCGCCGTAGGCCTGTTTTCGCTGGGAGTAAGCTTGCACAGCTTGATGTTCCTCTGCCTGCTCTGGGTCGGCCTGCACGCTCGCTATCTCGGCTATAACTATTTAGATATTCGCTCTCTTATGAACGAAGCCATCACCCGCGCACTCCCCGCTATCTACATTTTTATACTCATAGGCATGGTAATCGCTAGCTTCATGCAAAGTGGGACTATCGCGACGCTCATGTATTTTGGCCTGGATTGGCTCTCACCTTCTCTGTTTCTCGCCGTCGGCATGTTGCTGTGCGCCCTCATGTCCCTCGCCACCGGCACCTCTTGGGGAACTGTMGGYACTTTGGGCGTGGTCTTCATAGGCATTGGYGGAGCCATGGGYATCCCTCTTCCCYTAGTAGSSGGAATGATAATCTGYGGGGCGACGTTTGGTGACAAGATGTCACCGATTTCRGATACGACAAACTTGGCGGCGATGAGTGCTGRAACGAACCTGTAYCGACACATCTACGCCATGTTGTTCACWACACTGCCYACTTTTCTACTCACATTYGTAATMTTYCTTGTGCTCGGTAGCGGCTACGGTGATAGCGAGTTTGCAGCARCRGAAGTTACCAATATTCARAATGCACTKGCAGMAAACTATAAATTGTCACCGCYAATTACCCTAATCCCGTTAATCACTCTMGCTGTTCTCAGCATTCGCAAAGTYCCGGCGGAGATAACCATGTCAATCAGTGTATTGACCGCCGCTGTTATCGCAATTCTCTATCAGGGACAAGGTAGCGTGGTGGTGCTCAATGCCCTGTGGGAAAACACTCGCGGCAATACCGGTATCGACAATCTAGACGACCTACTTGGTCGCGGCGGCATAGCGAGCATGAGTTGGACGTTGATACTTGCGCTGATGGCGCTTGCGCTAGGAGGAATTCTGCACGGAGCGGGTTTCTTGGCCACTCTATTATCCGGCATCATCAAACGCATACAACATACCGCCGCCTTGATAGCAGCAACCATCTTCTCTAGCCTAATCGGCAATATGGCGATGGGCGAGGCCTACATATCCATTATTTTGAATTGCCAGTTATTCAAAGAAAAGTACGAGAAACAGGGATTGGATAAGTCCATCCTTTCACGATCGGTTGAAGAAGGATCGACGCTAACGACGGGATTGATTCCCTGGACCACAGCGGGCGCATTCTACGCGGCAACGCTAGGCGTGCCAGTGCTCGACTACCTGCCCTATGCATTCTTTAACTACTTTAATGCATTCGTCTCTGTAGGGTTCGCATTCCTCGGGATCGGGTTGCTTAAGCAATCCGATCCCATTGATGTCGCAGAACCAGTCGCTAGTTGAGTTTATTCCTATAGACTTGACGCGCCTCCTCAAACTGCGCGAAGACGTGAGCCTTCTCAGTCTCGGAACGCCAGCCTGGCCAGGCATCGGCGAGTTCCTGCAGTTTATCGATCCAGCGAATCGCATAATCAACCGATTGCGGGTTTCGAATCGGCTGATCGCCTACCTGAAACCAAATGGGATTAGTGAATGCCTGCGCATAACCGACGTCTAAGGGAAATCTCTGATCTCTTTCCCCTTCCGTGCGTAAGTGACACCAGCCACTGCGTTCAATTGAATGCTCAAAAGAAATATCCAAGCTATTTTTGTTTCTACCTAGTGGAAAATTTTCAACGAGTTCCCCGTTGCAAACAAGCGCTACTTCTTCGAGCTCGGTGATAGAACGCAGACGTCCAGATATCGTTACTTTACCGCCGCTAGCTGGTAGCTGAACTGTGTCGCCCGGTAATGCTGTACCAATTTGCATCTCCAGCAAAGGACCGGAGCTTACGAAGGCGCGGCCGCGCTTCAAGCCGGAAAACCATGCATTCATATCAAGGCCAAGGTTTCCGGTATAGACATAGGTGCGATAAGAGCCAATTAGCTTGCTACGATGCAATGAGGATATCGAGTCTTCACCACCGGTTGCAGTTACTCGCAGACCGTTATTCCAAACCGCGTACAAGGGGTAGAAACCCGCTGTCGCAGAGTCCGACCATTCCAGCGCATCGGTAGTGCCCAAGGCCGCATCCACCATAAATCCCTTGCCACCGCCTAGATTGCCATCCAGAGGGTCTTCCTCTCCTAAAAAGGGATGCACATAGCCGGTTATCGCACCCTGCGCCTGCGCCTTGCGGAGCATGTCGGTATTACTTGGGTACAAGCTCTCAACAGCGGTACCCTCATAGCCGGTAACAAACGGCGAGATTAAGTGCTCGCGCATACCAAACATGAACACGTGGCCATAAAATGGCGGTCTATACTCCTGGCCCACAACCACAATCTGATCTTTCTCCGAGATGGGATGCTGCCCGCCGCCGGGAATAAAGAACTGATAATCGAGGATGCGATTGTCTTTATTCGCCACCTGCTCTAGCACCAAATCCTGATCCTCAGAACGAGACATCATCATCAAGTTCTCAAGAGTGTTGTGCAAATTTCCTCCGTAGTTTGCATGCACGTGGGTAGAGGCGCTATACCAGCCTTTTGCCCCCATGTCGGTCATCTGTTCCAACTCAACAGTCAGCTGAGCGACCTCTCCTTCTTCGACTTCCACCTCGATACTCTGCGGCAGATACTCGAAACCTTTTACAAAATTTAGCGAAGCCTCTCCTACGGGAAGCGTCAGCTCAAACTCGCCAGCATTGTGAAATACCAGATCGCCTCGCGTGCCGGCACGGGCATACGCATCGTTCGGGGTGTAAAATTTTCCATCAGAAGCCTGCATATGAACCCGATTATGAATAGCTGCGCCGCTGGCATCCACAACTCGAACTTTCAAATATCCCATAGGACGTTTGAAATGCAGCTCGCTCATCGCAATGCGAATTAGTTTTCCACCATAAGTTTCAAGTAACTGTAGCTGAGGCAGACCACCCTCATTTGAGATAAAGGCAATCCATTCCCCATCAGGCGACCAACGCGGATGAAACGCATCGTGCTCGAAAAACGTCATCTTATAGGGCTCGCCTCCGATGGTTGGCTGCACATAGAGATTATTGAATTGATCGGCAGAGCCGCTGGTAGAGGTATAGACGAAGCGGCGGCCATCAATAGACACATCCGGTCGCGTGCGATACAGAGTCTGTTCAGAGAGAACCGTAGTGGCCTGCAGAATTCCATCTTCCACCGCAGGTACACGCAGTACATTGCCCGAGCCAAGTGGCACGTTTCTATTCGATACAATCAATAATTCATTGCCACTGGGTAACCACGCGGGTGTGATGTGCATGTCCCCGCTACCGAAATAAAGCCTGTTACTGCCGTATTCATTGTCACGACTAACCGCAATCGGCTCGCCTACCCACTGTCCGCCCGATATCTCCCTAACATACACATTGAAATAACCGCTGGGATTGGTAGACACATAAGCAACTCGACTGCCGTCGGGCGAAAAGACCGGATCAGTATAGATAGCCTGGTCGTCGGTAAGCATTTGAGACTCACCAGTATCAAGGTTTAGAATTTCAAGCTGAATACGCTGGTGCGCATAGTCCGCCGTATAGATTATCCATTTACCATCGGGCGACCAATCTGGCGAGGAGTGATAGGCATCGTTGTAGGTGAGCTCATAGGCTCCGCCCGTATCCGGGTCTACTTTCCAAATACTTCCCTGCATTGCTACCGCTATCCACGCACCATCGGGTGACCAGTCCGGCGCCCAGGGTGTTGCACTCGGCGAAGGCGGAAAATAGAAATTATGCATATAGTTTCCACCGCTACGCGCGGCGGGATAGAAACGCGCCTGTGCCGCAAGCTCGACACTAAGAAAACTCACACAGATAAAAAGGACTAGGGAATAAAGGCGAATCGGCTTCATAGAAATTCGAGCTCCACAGTGCTGATATAAAAATTATTGTTATATATGACTACCCCAAGACTATACCAATCCGCGAGAATTCGCATCCGTCAGAAATGGCGCATCTGACTTGTTCSGCCGTTGGCCTGCGGCGTACTAACTGCAAACGAGCCTGCKGCTCTGACTRTTTGCTGTCAGCACYCCACAACCCAACTTAAATACCCGAAAGAGAGCGATTTTATTAGAGRAGTAGAAATTTTTGAAAAAAYAAGCGCGTAGTGGTGGRGYGATCCTGGAAGARCGGTCAGAGCCGAAGGCTCGTTAAGGAGAACCCTATAGAAGAGTCGCAAGTATCCTAGGRAAATTCCATACGCTRGATRGCTRCTAGGAAAATAGCCTTAGAATCCTCGCCGCCGCTGCGCGSGGAAAAGTAGAACCGAACTAAATCTACACTCGCCCTARAGCAAAACCCTTTGCAATGTGATTCCTAACAAAATAAATAACCAAAGCTCCAGGAATAATAGTCAAAATACCCGCCGCAGCGAGAACACCCCAATCCAAACCAGAAGCGGAGACAGTGCGAGTCATCACAGCACTAATAGGCTTCGCTTCGGTGACAGTTAGCGTGCGGGCGATAAGAAGCTCGACCCAAGAAAACATGAAACAGAAGAACGCAGCAACACCGATCCCCGAACCGATAAGTGGAGTAAATATCTTCACGAAGAAACGCGGAAACGAATAACCATCGATGTAGGCAGTCTCGTCTATCTCTTTCGGCACACCGGACATGCACCCCTCAAGTATCCAAACCGCCAGCGGCACATTGAACAGGCAGTGAGCGAGCGCCACGGCGATATGCGTGTCGATCAGGCCGAATGCCGAATACAACTGAAAGAATGGCAGGACGAAGACCGCAGGGGGCGCCATGCGATTAGTAAGCAGCCAGAAGAAGAGATGCTTGTCTCCCAAAAATTTATAGCGAGAGAAAGCATAGGCCGCAGGCAGTGCAACACTGATAGCGATAACCATGTTCATCACTACATAGGTGAGCGAATTGATGTAACCGTTATACCAAGACGGATCAGTAAAGATGGTGATGTAGTTATCTAGCGTGAAGTCCTGTGGCCACAATGTAAACGTGGACAGTATCTCCTGATTGGTCTTGAAGCTCATGTTCAGCAACCAATACAGAGGCAGCAACAAGAACACTATATAAGCGCTGATACCAGTGCGCTTAATCTTGAGCATACTATTCGCCGAAATCGCCATTACTGCGGGCCTCCGCCGTTGGACTTCTCGTCATCGTCGTAGCTTGTCATCACAGTGTAAAAAACCCAGCAAACCAAAAGTATAATAAGGAAGTAGATAAGCGACATAGCCGCAGCGGGACCAAGATCGAATTGACCCAGTGCCATCTGCACGAGATCGATAGAGAGGAAAGTCGTGGCATTACCCGGCCCTCCGCCCGTCACCACAAACGGCTCCGTGTAGATCATGAAGGAATCCA
Organism: Gammaproteobacteria bacterium; assembly: GCA_016762975.1. Lineage (GTDB taxonomy): Bacteria > Pseudomonadota > Gammaproteobacteria > Pseudomonadales > Pseudohongiellaceae > UBA9145. Next base: position 9,700 of record JAESUV010000148.1, read on the forward strand.
TGAAGCGCAGCAAAACAGCAATCAGCAACACGCGCTTTATCTTCGGCAGTTGTATGAAACGAAATACCGCCCAGCGTGAGGCGCCATCGATCCGCGCCGCTTGATAGTAAACTTCGGGTATCGATACGAGACCTGAATAGCAAAGCAGCACAACCAAGGAGGTCCAGTGCCAGACATCCATGAGAATCAGCGTCAGCCAGGCATCCAAAATATTTTGTGTGTAATTGTAGTCAATGCCAAGACTAGCAAGTCCGTGACCTAGAAGCCCGATATCCACTCTTCCAAACACCTGCCATATGGTACCGACCACGTTCCAAGGAATCAGCAGTGGCAGGGCCATGAGCACAAGGCATACGGACACACTCCAACCACGTTTCGGCATCGCCAGTGCTATCAATATACCAAGTGGTATTTCGATAGCGAGAATCAGGCCCGAGAACAAGAGCGTTCTTAACAGTGCATTGTGAAAGCGCTCCGAGACGAGTATCTCTTGAAACCATTCTGTGCCGACCCAGTAAAATTCATTATTTCCGAAAGTATCCTGCACGGAGTAATTAACCACGGTCATGAGAGGGATAATCGCGCTGATGCCAACTAAGATCAGCACTGGCATTACCAAAAACCAAGCTTTGTTGTTCTGAATTTTCTGAATACTCATATTGCTTAGTCTCCTCTACCGCTGCCGACCCTATAGTCGTCTGCATAGAGGTTGATGTGCGCCGAGTCGAAGGAAACACAGGGGTTTTCAGGAATGGCGACGCCGTCGTTAACCAAGATACTCAGCTGAGTCCCTGCTATCTCGCCGCGAACAATAACGTGCCTCCCAACATCTTCCAGCGCGGTTACAGTAAGAGGCATACCCACACTTGGAGATAGTTTTATATGCTCGGGGCGTATACCCAGCTCGAAACGGGCGGTAGTCTTCTCGATGGTTCTGTCTAAGAGGATTCTCTTCCCTGCAAATATCGCATAGGATTCATCCACCTCACAAGGAAGTACGTTCATCCCTGGCGAGCCAATGAACTTGCCAACGAATGTGTGCTCCGGTGTCTCGAAAAGTTGCTGAGGTGTTCCTACCTGCACGACCGCTCCCTCGTACATAACAATCACCTGATCGGCAAATGTCAGCGCCTCAGTCTGATCATGAGTCACGTAGATCATCGTATGTTGAAAGCGCTGATGAATCTTCTTTAGCTCGGTACGAAGCTGCCATTTCAAGTGCGGGTCGATAACCGTCAACGGCTCGTCGAAAAGAATTGCCTGAACGTCGGTTCTAACCAAACCTCGGCCTAGCGATATTTTCTGCTTATCATCTGCGCTCAGCAAGCGCGCTCGATCATTCGCTCGGTCCTGCAAATCGAGCATCTGTAGTGCATCTGCTACTCGTTTCTCAATCTCATTCTTGGCAATGCCTCTATTACGCAAAGGAAATGCCAGATTATCTGCGACGGTCATCGTGTCGTAGACAACGGGAAACTGAAATACTTGCGCGATATTGCGCTGCTCCGTTGTCAGGTTTGTCACATCGACGTTGTCGAACAACACTCTCCCTTCTGAGGGTCTGAGCAAACCAGAGATGATATTTAGCAGCGTCGTCTTACCGCATCCGGATGGGCCGAGCAAGGCGTAGGCGCCACCATCACTCCAGTTCTGCTGCATGCTATTGAGCGCATAGTCAGGAGCCGAGGGATAGCGATGTGCCAATGATTGTAGTTGTATAGATGCCATTGCTAACTTTTTATTGTCGAGTGCCATTCAACAAGCACATCATCGCTGTTGAACAAGAATAAATGCTGAGGTTTTAGATAAAAGCTGACCGTACTCGCTGCGTCAAAATTCTGCACGTCATGGAGAAGTGCGACCCAGGGATTGTCTTCCATAGAAAAATGCACAAACGTCTCCGAACCAGTCAATTCTGTGACTGACACAATTCCTTTAACTTCTATGTCATCTATGGACTCTCTTTCGCGGCAAAGATGATGCGCCCGCACCGCCAAGGTGTAGCTTCCGTCCGGTATCTGCTCGATGTTGATTCCTAGTTGTTGCTGACTATTAGTGAACGCTAACTGTCCTGCAACACAATCTACCCTCACGCTGTTCAGCGGCGGGTCTGAAAATATTTTCGCAGAGCGCAAACTCACGGGCGTTCGATAAAGACCTAGAGTTGGGCCGAACTGCTCRACTCTGCCCTCATGCAGGCATACCGTATTACCACCGAGTACGAGAGCCTCTGTAGGCTCGGTKGTCGCATAGACYAAGACGGCRCCCATCTCCGCGAATAGRGCMGGCARCTCAGCACGCARCTCCTCGCGCAGCTTGTAGTCGAGATTTGCCAAYGGTTCATCCARCAACACCAAATCGGCCTTCTTAATAAGCGCACGGGCTARCGCGACTCTCTGTTGCTGGCCGCCGGAGAGAGTATCGGGCGTRCGGTCGAGTATCTGMGTCAATTGCAGYAGCTCGGCTACYTCAGCTACTTGCCTATTTATCTGACTCTTTGCAACTCGAGCCACTCGAAGTGGTGAAGCAATATTCTCAAACACCGACAGCGAGGGATAGTTAATGAATTGTTGATACACCATTGCCACATTGCGCTTTTGCACAGCCATGCCCAAAACCGACACGCCATCGAATAGCAGCTCGCCACTGCCCGGCTTGTCTAGGCCGGCCATGATGCGCATCAATGAGGTCTTTCCCGAGAGCGTGGGGCCAAGAAGAATATTCAATTCACCGCGCTGCATGGACAGGGAAATATCATCRAGGATAACYCCTCCYCCCTGATGACAGCTAATGTTTCGCAGCTCAAGCATTCARAATTTCCATAAGTTAGTACTCCRCMCGTATCAAATTSGCGGATGGCATACTAGTTTGCAASTAAAGATTGCTCTATGTAGTTAGCAAGTGAATCACGTTCCGCRCGTGAAAATTTCAGGCCTAGCTTGCTACGTCGCCASAGAATATCATCTGCGGATYTCGCCCATTCTTCGGAGCAGAGGTAATCCACTTCTCTTTGGTARAGRTTGTGACCAAACTTCACGCCAAGRTCSYCCATACCTRAAGCATCKCCCAARATATCGAARCTGAGAGTACCGTAGCTACTCAACCARCGGTTGATAATATCCGGGCCCAACCAGGCATRTTTRGAGACCATTTTTTGAAATAGATGYTCCGGGAGATCGAAGTCGCCTCCAGGTAACGTTGCAYCCTTAGTCCACGCAGGGCCCATAGTCGGCAATGCTTCCTTTAATTTACTCAATACGTCTTCTGCTARAACTCGATAGGTAGTCACCTTGCCACCATAGACCGAGAGTATTGGATGTGGATTCGTTTCCAATACTAAGTTGTAGTCTC
>JAESUV010000053.1 GCA_016762975.1 Gammaproteobacteria bacterium
GGCCGAAGTGCTAAATGCGGATGCTATTTTTATTGGCGTGAACGCTTTGGACTATTCGGGGTATCCGGACTGTCGACCTGAGTACATAGAGGCGTTTCAGACGCTTATTAATCTGGCGACAAAAGTAGGCGTTGAAGGCGCGGTAATCAACCTTGAAACGCCGTTGATCGACTTGACTAAAGCGGAAATTATTAGGACAGGTGTCGCCTTGTCTGTGGACTATGGCGCAACAGTATCTTGCTATCAGGCAGGCCCCGAAGGTAGAGCATGTGGTCAGTGTGATAGTTGTCGATTTAGGGCTAGTGGCTTCGAAAAGGCAGAAGTAGAAGACCCGACTCGCTATCAAGAGTGAGAATCGTCTATTTGAGGGCAAAAAGTGCCCGTCATGACTTGTCTTTTTTTATTATGATAGTACTATGACGCCCTCTCATTGGGGCGTTAGCTCAGTCGGTAGAGCAGTTGGCTTTTAACCAATTGGTCGTGCGTTCAAGTCGCACACGCCCCACCAATTTTTTCTTAATGACAGTAACGGCCTGTTTGCTGAGTCGCTAGAGACCAGCAATCTCCCTCAGAGATCGTAAGCAGCACCTCACTAGTCGTAGACTCCAGTATTTCACTCCCACAGAAGCTGCACCTATCGGCCTATCGGCACGTGAATAATTGCCTGTGGTAAACTGAAGTCTCGTTATTATCCGTAGTTGGCGAAAATGAATCAGATCATTGCAAGTGAAACCTCCACCGCATTATCCGCTGACAGTGCGCTTGTGCGCGAGTATCTGGATCGTGTCGTGCGTCCCGCCGCTCTGGATGAGGCGGCTCAAAAAACTTACAAGACCAATATCAAGCAATTAATGCAGCAGAAGAATGCGCGCCTAGTTGCTCACTACTATACCGATTCGGTGCTGCAAGACCTTGCTGAAGAAAGTGGTGGTTTCGTAGGTGATAGCTTAGAAATGGCACGCTTCGGCCGAGATTGTGATGCCGAGACTCTTATTGTTGCCGGTGTGAAATTTATGGGCGAGTCGGCAAAAATCCTTAGCCCCGAAAAAACCGTACTGATGCCCACTCTAGAGGCGACTTGTTCTCTGGATATCGCCTGCCCAGTCGATAAATTCTCTGCCTTCTGCGATCAACATCCAGACCGTACCGTCGTTGTCTACGCCAATACGTCGGCGGCCGTGAAGGCGCGCGCCGATTGGGTGGTAACCTCTAGCATCGCGCTAGACGTGGTCGAGTACTTAATGGAACAGGGCAAGAAGGTTCTCTGGGCTCCGGATAAGCACCTTGGTTCCTATATTCAGCAGGCCACCGGTGCGGATATGCTGCTGTGGGATGCCGCCTGTATAGTGCATGAGGAGTTTAAGGCGCGAGGCCTTGCTGATATGCGTAGGCTTTACCCCAATGCCGCGATACTCGCGCATCCTGAATCGCCGAGTGCGGTGCGCGAGATAGCGGATGTAGTGGGCTCCACCACTCAGATTATCAATGCCGCGAAGCAGTCCACGAAGTTAGAGATTATTGTGGCGACTGATCGGGGTATTTTTCATAAGTTGCAGCAGGTAGCGCCCGAGAAGACTTTTATAATCGCGCCTACAGCCGGTGTTGATGCAACCTGCCGCAGTTGTGCACAATGCCCATGGATGGGGATGAACTCATTGGAAAGCTTGTACAGTTCGCTACAAGAGACTACTAATGAGATACATGTAGAACCGGCGCTAGCGGCTCAGGCGATGATTCCGCTGCAAAGGATGTTGGATTTTGCCGCGAATAATCAGCTAAAAGTACGCGGGAAAGCGTAGGCTTATGTGTTTGGTAAGTGTCGGGCTAATGTAAGGGATCAGGTCGGGCTGGAGCTTGGTTTTAAAATTTCAAACATGCAGTTTTAGATTCCCTGCTGCAATTTCTCTATCTCTTGAATTTTCTGTCTTAAGCGCGCCTCTTCAGCAGGTGCGATCCCATTGTTGCTCTCTATTCTTAGCGCCGAACGCAATTGCTGCCGTGCTCTTTGATAGTTCCCTAATAGACGAAAATATTCGGCTCGAGCTTGGTGTACCGCACTGATGTTGCCTGCCTGACCCTGAGTCTCGGAGAGTTTATACCAGAGTTGATAGTCGTTGGGCCGAGAAAGGCTATGACGCTCCATAACCTCAGAAGCAGCGCTATAGGAGCGTGCTTTTATAAGCGCGTCTACATAGGCCATCGTTAGCGCATTATTGCCCGGGTTTATAGCCAGATGACGCTGCAGGAAGCTAATTGCCTGACCTGGTTCATTCTGTTCAGTAAAAATTTCAGCCAGAGTCACGGCGTAACTTATTCGATTCGGATCGTTTTTTAGCAGTGGCTCAAGAGTGGCACTGGCTAGCGCAAATTGCTGATTCTCGTAATAGGCGATTGCGAGGGCGTAGCGATTCGCGTCGCGTGCAAATTCACTTGTGCTGGATTCAAGCAGGCGCTGATTTTCAAGCACGAGGTCAGCTTTGTTGGTCGCGTAGTGTCCAATTACCCGGGCGCGGACGATCTGGTATTCGAGGTTGGCGCTGTATTGCCGTCGCGGGTAGCGACTCGCTCTGCCGCGACTTCCTGAGACGCGTGACTCCGTTAGGGGATGTGAGAGGAGGAACTCTGGCGGCTGGCGCCCAAATCGATTGATAGCCAAGAGCCTCTCGAATAGCGTCGACATGCCATCGGGATCGAAGCCCGCGCTGAACATCACATCTTGTCCGACTCGATCTGCCTCGGTTTCATTGCTCCTGCTAAAGCGGAGCTGATTCTCAAGTGAGCGTCCCTGTGCTGCCGCTATAGCCGCTGTGCCATGACCGGCATCGGAAGTAGCCATAATGATTACGCTGGCTAACAATGCCGCCATGCCTGGAACTCTTGCTGCCTGTGCCTGATCGATGCCGCGAGCAAAATGACGCTGGCTCACGTGAGCGATCTCGTGGGCCATTACCGAGGCAAACTCCGCCTCTGTTCGGGCATTGAGGAATAGACCTGCATTCACACCGATAATGCCACCTGGGGCTGCAAAGGCATTTAACGCCTCGCTATCGATGATCACAAAAGAAAGGCGATGGTCTTGCAGTGCACTCTTGGATGCGAGCTTATAGGTTACGCTTTCGAGATAGGCATTCAGTAGTGGGTCGGGAATTGTTGGTGCGCCGCGACGAATGCTGCTGAGAAACTGTTGTCCCATAGCATATTCCTGCTCAATAGAGACGGTACCTGAGATACGGTCTCCGAGACTGGGCAGGGCGGGCTGGGCCGACAGCAAGCAAGGGGTAATTGCTGAGAGCAACAGCACTAGGAATTTTTTGAGGCAACTGGTGTACATAGTGTCTATTAATAATACTCTATGACCGAGATTAACAGTATTAATTCATCGCTTTTTAGTAACTCTTGGGCGATATCTAGAGAGCCTTCGACTAAAGCCATGATCACTTTGCGGGAGTTTGATGTGCTCCGCTATAAGCTAAAGCAGTCATAGAATTAATTAGCGGCCCCCAAGTGATATCATTGATGGTGTTTAGCCCGCATAGCTTGATAAAATGTAGCGATGGAGATAAATGCCGATATAGAGATAGACCTAAGTGGCTTGCAGTGCCCAATGCCACTGCTCAAAGCAAAACTGGCTCTGAATAGCATGGCATCCACTCAGATTCTGAAGGTGACCGCCACCGATTCGGGCTCGGAGAAGGATTTCCACATGTTTGTCGCTCAAACTGATCACCAAATTCTGGATTTTCAGAAAAACGAAAGCGCCTATTTTTACTGGATTAAGAAAGGCTAGTTATAGCGAATCCCTGATTAAGGCTATAATCACTCTGGCTGTAAGCCCCTTCAGGCGCGGCCATAGACTTAAACAGAGACTCCCCGGGAATATCTGAAAATGAAGAAGCTGGTTAACGATTTCCTCGATCGTTATTTTCACGACGAAGAATCCATTATTCTTGTGTTGCTGTTGACCATAGGTCTAGCAGTGTTGTTGCTATTCGGCGGTGTTCTAGCGCCGCTGATTACGGCGATCATCATCGCCTACCTGATGCAGGGTCTGGTCGAAATTCTGTTACGTCAGGGGCTCTCTCCAAGGATTGCCTTTGTCCTCGTTTATGCCGTGTTTGTTGGTGTATTCCTGTCGATGTTGTTGTTTCTTCTACCGTCCGCCTGGAATCAGCTGCGCAGGTTGATGAATGAGTTACCTAACCTAATCAGTCAGTGGCAAGCATTCCTGTTATTGCTGCCAGAGAACTATCCAAACCTCGTTTCAGAGCGGCAGGTTCGTGAATTCATCAACGGTGTGCAGGGGGAGTTGGGAGGCTATGGCCAATCAGTTCTGGAATATTCACTGGCTAGCATCCCGAGTATCATTTCCTGGGTCGTGTTCATTGTCTTAGTACCGATACTTGTCTTTTTCGTGATGAAAGATAAATCAGAGCTAATCAACTGGGCGGGAAATTTCTTGCCGCGCAATCGCCCATTGATGAACCGAATTTGGTTAGAGATGGATCAGCAGATTTCAAATTATATTCGCGGCAAGGTGCTCGARATYTTTATCGTCGGCAGTGTTAGTTATTTGTTGTTTGTTATCTTGGGTATTAACTATGCATTGTTGCTCTCGGTCYTAGTGGGGCTTTCGGTGATCGTTCCYTATATCGGGGCGACAGTGRTAACWATYCCRGTCGCTGCAGTAGCCTATGTGCAGTGGGGAATCGGCAGTGAATTCTATACGGCYCTYGTGGCTTATGGTGTGCTTCAAYTGKTGGATGGCAATGTGTTAGTGCCAGTTATCTTCTCCGAGGCGGTTAACYTGCATCCRGTAGCTATTATTGCTGCCGTTCTTGTTTTTGGAGGRATTTGGGGGCTGGCAGGGGTGTTTTTTGCCATTCCATTGGCGACTCTAGTCAAGGCTATCCTCAATGCTTGGCCGAGTAAGCTTCATCCGAGCACGGAAGCGGTAAAGCAACAAGACGGTGCAGCTTAACGACGCCGCGACTCCTTTGGTTGATGTTCTTTCGCTGTGCTAAAATCCGCAGCTTCAATTTTTTACGGGTATTACCATGCTTGATCACATACGCGGCAGCATTGTTGCCATAGTTACGCCGATGCAACCCGATGGGTCGCTGGATATGCAAGGGTTGAATAGCCTGCTTGAATGGCATATCGCATCGGGCACTAATGCCATAGTTGTCGTGGGTACTACCGGCGAGTCTGCCACCCTCAGCACCGATGAGCATTGCGACCTGGTTGCTCATTGTGTAAATGAGGTCAATGGGCGGATTCCGGTAATTGCCGGCACCGGATCGAATAACACCGCGGAAGCACTCTATTTTACCGAGTCTGCAAAGAAGAATGGTGCAGATGCCGCGCTACTGGTTACGCCTTATTACAACAGGCCTTCGCAGGAAGGTTTGTATCAACACTTTAAGCATATMGCCGAGGGCGTGGACATACCGCAGATTCTCTACAAYGTGCCTGGACGGACWGCATGCGATTTGYRMYTRGACACGGTTAAGCGACTTGCCGAACTCGATAACATCSAGGCAATYAAAGATGCCAGCGGAGACTTGGCGCGAGGATTGGAATTGATCGAACACTGTGGTGAGAAACTTTCCATCTACAGTGGGGAAGACGCACTTAGCYTGCCGCTGATGTTAGCTGGAGCCGATGGCACTATATCGGTTACGGCGAATGTGGCGCCGGGGTTGATGTCACAGATGTGCGCCCATGCCTTGGCAGGCAATGAGTCGGCAGCGAGCGCGGCGGAYAAGAAGTTAGAATTATTGCATCAGRAYCTGTTTTTGGAGGCGAACCCGGTTCCAGTGAAGTGGGCYCTGCAAGCAATGGGAAAGATAGGCCRCGGAATAAGATTGCCGCTTGTGGAACTTGATGYGCAATATCACGTCAAAGTWCGSGAAGCYCTTRTCGAAGCAGGCATCGATGCATGATGTCTTGGATCAGTTACAGTGATGAAGCAAGTAATACAGGAACTCAGTTGCATGCCTAAACCCCTAGTAATTCTAAGCCTAGCGTTGTTCCTTACCGGGTGTAATTACCTAGCCGGTGAGGACGGTTATTTTCGTGATCGTGCCGACGATTACATGGAGGCTCCGGTTCTGCCGCAAATGGCGATTCCTGACGAGCTGGATAGCTATACGCTAGATGAGCTCTATGTCATTCCGGCGCAGCTCTCATCAGCTGTGCCCTTCGACGAAGTTCCCCTACCCAAGCCTATTGAAACGAATGGTCGAGAAGGCGTGATCATACAAAACCTAACCGATACTAGCTGGATAGTCTTGGATGCGACGCCGGGGCAGGTATGGCCGCTGGTGCGAGACTACTGGACACAGTTGGAGGTGATTTTAGAGTACGAGGACCCAGGAGCAGGCCTCATGGAAACCTCCTGGTTAGAGGTTGATAGTAATTTGGAGACCCGGCACAAATATCGCGTCACGATAGAGCCTGGTCTACATTCCGGTTATTCAGAGATCTATGTGATTCATGTCGAGAGCCCGAGGAGTGAGCCGGCTCCACTAGTAACAAGCTGGCCGGAGACGTCCGAGTCGGAAGATCGCGAGCGCCAGATCCTCGATAGTCTTTCACAATATTTAGCCGATAGAAACGATATGTATCAGGCCTCATCCGCTAGTCTTCTTGCGGGTRGCATCGAAGCAGAGAGAAAGGCAAATATCGTCGACGACGGGCAGGGCCAGCAGGTATTGGAGCTTCGCCTCGACTACCGGCGCGCATGGGTGTTGGTTCGTTCCGCATTAGACGAAGCAGGGGTGACAATCCTAGAGAATGACCGTGATATGGCCTTTCTTAATGTACGTTTCTCTGGCGTTAGCGACGACGATAAGCCAGGGTTCATAGGTAGGCTGTTCTCACGCAATGGTGGGGAAGGTGCAGCTATAGAACAAGACTTCAGCGTTCGTCTCGTCGACGAGGACGGTGTCGTCACAGTAATTGCCGAGCCATTAGAAACCGCCGAAGATCTGTCCGATCTTGCCGCAGAATTACTGCTCGTCATTAACAACAATTTGACGTAAAGCGGCGATACAGATATTTAACTGCTTTGCAGCTTTCGTCTTGTTGCAACTTTTGTTCTGAGCAGCGCAGCACCATAGGCCGCCCACTTTAATGCGAGAATCATGAATTCCCCAGTAGTAATCACCCTCATTGTTATAGTTGTCATACTGACAGGCATCCTTGTTTGGGCGCTGCGCCAGTCACAGCAGCTGAAGTTAGCGGAGCTGTCCTCGCGAGAGAAGCTGTTAGCCAGAGAAGCTGAGTTAGGCAATGCAATACAGTCTCTGCATGATTCAGATCATCAAAACACTTCCCTTAGCACCGAGCTACAATCACTGCGTGAGCACAAAGTTAAGCTCGAGACTAGCTTGGAGATGGAGAAAAAACAGCACACAAAGGATCTCGCGTTTCGAAATGACTCGAAGGAGCAGATGGGCGAAGCTTTCGAAAATATCGCGAATAAAATATTCGAGGACAAGAGCAAGAAGTTAGCCGACAACAACAAGGAAAGCCTCTCCGCCGTTTTAAGCCCGTTAGCGGACAAGATTAGTCGGTTCGAGAAGCGTGTAGAAGAGACCTACGATAAGGAATCCAAAGAGCGATTCTCGTTAGCGAAAGAAATWAAGCAGCTGCAYGAGATGAACACTCAGATTAGCGAGGACGCCGTTAATCTGACTAACGCCCTGAAGGGCGATAAYAAGGCGCAGGGAAAYTGGGGCGAATTGATTCTCGAGACYCTGYTGGAAAATTCTGGYCTAGTTAAAGGTAGRGAATACGAAGTACAGGTGAGTYTGCGYTCGGMAGAGGGCRGYAAGTTTCAACCCGACGTTGTCGTTCATCTGCCTGAGTCACGGGATATYATTATAGATTCCAAGGTGTCACTCAAGGCATGGGATGCTTACTGTTCAGCAGATGATGCAGATGAGAAAGCCGGATTTTTGAAGCAGCATGTGCAGTCTGTGCGTAGTCATGTCAAAGGGCTGTCGGGCAAGGACTATCAGAATCTTGCGGGTATAAGCACCCTAGACTATGTGTTTTTGTTCATGCCAATTGATGCAGCCTACTCGGTTGCGATTCAGAACGATCCGGGCTTATCTCAATATGCGTTTGAGAAGAACATCGTCTTCGTTAGCCCGACAATGTTACTGACAACATTGAAGCTAGCGCAGAATCTTTGGCGTCTGGATCAGCAGAATCAGAATGCTGTAGAGATCGCCGAGAAGGCCGGGGCGCTGTATGACAAGTTCGTAAACTTTGTTACTGACCTCGAAGATATTGGTGCTCGAATTGATTCGAGCAAGAAGAGTTATGAGGCCGCGCACAAAAAACTTCGATCAGGTACAGGCAATTTAATGCGACGTGTGGAGGGTCTCAAAACCCTAGGCGCTAAAACCTCCAAGAAGCTCAAGCACGAGGCGCTCACGGAGGATGCAGAAGAAGTGCCAAACAAGACATTAGAGGACGCAGCGCTGGAGGGGAAGAAAGAATAAACGAACAGGCTCGGCACTAAGACTCTGTAAGCTACCCCGCCAATTCGTGAACGCTCTACCTAGTCAACTCAAATTCTAATTTCTATTTTAATTCCTATCCTGATCCCTATGCTCACAAAAATATCCAATTTCCTGCCTTGTGCTACACCGGATGCCTGGTTGCAAGAGGCGCTTATCCATCAAGATCTATTGCTCATTGATCACGCTAACTGCGAAAAGAAAGCGGCAGCCACAGCGATGAATCTYATGTAYCGGCATACSAATAAGCCGGACTTGYTAAAGAAGATGTCGCAGTTGGCCCGMGAGGAGTTRCTGCACTTTGAGCAGGTCGTCGAAATAATGCAGCTTAGAGGTGTCRAMTACGTGCGGCTAAGCCCTTCRCGCTACGCCTCGGGTCTSCGTGAGTTGATAGCTAAGGAAGAAAARCAACAGCTTATCGATACYTTGATMGTAGGYGCCTTTATTGARGCGCGCTCCTGCGAGAGRTTYGCWAAATTGGCGCCGCTYYTGGATAGYGARTTGCAGAAGTTCTACCGTAGCCTGCTTAAATCTGAGGCGCGRCATTTCGAAGACTATCTRGCTTTAGCGAGGSAGTATTCGGACAAGGATATAGGGCCAAAAYTGGAGCAGATTGCMGCTGAAGAAGGCCGTYTAATTTCTGAGCCGGATKCRSWATTTCGATTTCACAGTGGGCCRCCTYGYTGAGARCYTAGTTTCGACARCTCTCTGGCCGGCTGAGCTTGCTTCCCAGYCTGTTTTCTARGRTAAGAAGTTGTTGGCAAGGTATGTTGTTGTTACCGACTAGATTMACGGAGGCRAGRTTTGTCATGTTGAGTAGGGGGCTGATATCGGTAATCTYGTTGTTCATAAGRTTCAGCCCGCCGAGGAAYCGCAGGCCTTGTAGGGGAGATAARTCYCGTATGAAGTTATTGCCCAAGTCTAGAAAGCGCAATTGGCTAAGTTGSTCGATAGCGTCYACCGTCTCTACCTCTGAACTACCGCAGGACAGTACGCGCAACATCTCAGCATTCTGGGTGYTTTGTTGCTGCATGGCGATGTTCACACARCCCTGAAGATCGGGGTCGACGAGCTCGCCATTAAAGAGTCGCCCGGTAGGGTCAAAAACGGCCTGGTTATTGACTGAAACAGTGTAGTTCTGTGAACAGGCAGAAATTGAAATCAGCAGAGCTGCCGCTACCAATTTGCGTGTTTTGGACCTGATGTTTGCAATCTGATTGCGGCTGTTATTCATGTTTAGCAGAGCTTTGGGAGTGCCAGTTCGGGAGTACCAAGAGGTGTGGGTGAGTATAGCTAATCTGCGATTCGTTTCACCCAGGACAGACTGGTATTTACTGGATATCCCAGTTAGTATGCGAAAGTTTTGTCGCTGATGGGATTGAAACTCTTATCTTGGCAATTGTCCAATGAATCTAAGGAATTTAGCATGAGCACAAGTACACGCAAGAGTCGGGCCCTGGTAACTGTTATCGCTGTCTTATTGAGCGCTCAATTATTTGCTCAAGATGATGCAGGCCTAGAGAGTGAAGATGCGCAGATTGCTTACTCTATTGGAGTCAACATCGGGCAGAACCTTCATTCTCAAGGGATGTTGGATGGCATAGAACTTGATACCTTCATAGTAGGAATGCTCGATGCGATCAACGAAGATGTAAAAATGAGCGATGAGGACATGTTCGCTGCGATTCAATTATTTCAGCAGCGCATGGCTGAGCAGCAGCAAGCAGAACTGGCCGCAAGCACGGCCGCTAGTACAGATTTTCTGGCGAATAATTCACAGAAAGAAGGCGTAGTGACGCTCGATTCTGGCTTGCAATACATGATCCTAGAGTCGGGCCCTGAGGGGAGTGCTTCGCCTTTAGTTACAGATTCGGTTCTTGCGCACTACCACGGCACGCTAATTGATGGCACTGTCTTCGATAGTTCGGTTGATCGTGGCGAGCCTGCAACCTTCGGCTTATCACAGGTGATCAGTGGATGGACTGAAGGATTGCAGCTGATGTCAGTAGGGGACAAGTGGCGCCTATTTATACCAGCGGCCATGGCCTATGGTGAAGCTTCGCCTACACCTTCCATCCCACCTAACTCTGCGTTGATCTTCGATGTAGAGATTTTGGAAATCCGTTAGTTTAAGTCACTGGCAATAACTATATAGAGCACTATCTTGGCTAGCAATGAACGTCAAAAAGGATTGCTGCAGTTCCTGCAGCAATCCCCTACACCTTTCCACGCGGTTGCCAATATGGCGACACTGTTGGACGATGCTGGATTTCAGCGCCTCGATTCATCGAACAGCTGGAGTTTGGATAAAAACGCGCGCTACTATGTGACGCGCAATGATTCGGCTCTCATCGCATTCAAGACTGGTGTCGGCGATCTTCCTGATAGCGGTTTTAGAATAGCCGGTGCACACACCGACAGTCCCTGTTTAAAGATAAAGCCTCATGCAGATGTATCTAGAGACGGCTATGCTCAGCTAGGCGTCGAAGTTTACGGGGGTGCATTGCTTCACCCATGGTTCGATAGAGACTTATCAATCGCTGGAAGAGTGAGTTACGAAAACGCCGACGGCGGCCTGACATCGATTCTCGTAGACCTTAAAGATCCCGTCGCCTTCATTCCTAGTCTGGCGATTCATCTCGATCGTACGGCAAACGAAGGGCGATTGATCAACAAGCAAAAAGAACTGCCTCCGATCTTGTTGCAGTTAGATGCCGATGAGAAATTCAACTTCGAAGATTATTTGCTCGAATACCTACAGAAAGACATGGCTTGCATTGATGCCAGCGCCATTCTTTCTCATGAATTACTGCTCTACGATACCCAGGCGCCAGCATTGGTTGGCCTGCGCAAACAATTTATAAGCAGCGCTCGCCTCGACAATCTGTTGAGCTGTTTTGTTGCGCTTCATTCTCTAATCGAGAGCAAGGATGAAACTGCCAGCGTCTTGGTTTGCAACGACCATGAGGAGGTGGGCTCGGTCTCAGCTTCCGGGGCGGAAGGGCCTTTCTTGAAAGCTGTATTGCAGAGGATGCTTGAGTCAGAGAATAAAGCCGAGGGAAATAGCGCCGCTAGTTTTGATAGGGCGATACAGAATTCGGTTCTGCTCTCAGTCGACAACGCTCACGGTGTCCATCCGAATTTTGCTGATAAGCACGATACTGCGCACTCGCCTAAGCTCAACGGGGGGCCAGTTATTAAGATCAATGCGAATCAACGCTATGCGAGCAATAGCGAATCTATCGCGTTGCTAAAGTCGATCTGCAATCGTCTGAACATAAGCCATCAATCGTTTGTCATGCGTTCCGATATGGCCTGCGGTAGCACCATCGGTCCTATCACGTCTGCATTGCTGGGCATCTCAACAGTTGATATAGGAATTGCGAGTTTTGCTATGCATTCCATTCGAGAGAGTGTTGGGGTGGCTGATGTCGAGTCTACAGGTACGTTGATTAAGGCATTCTTTGAGCGTTAGTAGTAGTAGTCAGGGTACCAGTCATCTCTGTTTCTTTAAATCCTGAATCAGGAAGCGTGTTGGATTGATGCTCGCTACCGTGTCCAGACTCAGCGGCAAATTCTCGTTAGTTATCAGGCTCGCTAGAAATTCGGCACTAAGTGGGCAGCTTGCAAGTCCATTTGACCCGTGTGCCACATTCAAATATAGGCCGGAATAATATTTCCCTGTTGAGGTAAACCTTGCCCTCGCATTCCTTGAAAGCTCCGCATAAGTAGTGTGCATCTCCTCTCTATTCGGCACCATGCCAACGAGGGGCATGCGGTCGGGCGAATTGCAGCGCAGTGATACGCGTTCAACGACGGAGTCATTACTTAAAAAGTCAGTATCAGTAAAGTTGGCGGCAGCGCCTGCTATGTTCTCGTCGGTGTCGGCAGGAAGTGTGTGTAACTCAGTGCTGTTAGCGTAGCTCGCAGAGAGGAGATGCCGGCCAGCGCTAGCAGGAAATACCGTACGACCGCCGCTCACTACGCATTTGAGTTTGCGGCTACTTTCACTTGCCGCTATCTCTGAGGTTTGTCCGCGCCATGTTTGTAGAGGCAGGCCCTCACATTGAGTAAATCGCGTTGCACTGTGGCTGTTGGCGACAATTACAACGTCCGCATTAACCGGCTGCACCAAGTTCGCATCCAGCTGCCATTTTTCATTCGATCTATGTAGCTCAGTAACTTGAGCATTAAAAATGCAGTCTATGTTGGAGTGAGCAAGATAAGCCTTGCACAGAGACGCGGGCTCCATTGCGCCGCCGGATGGAAAGAACCAAGCCTCTTCACTTAATGCTATTCCTGCTTCAACGGAGGCCTGTTCTTCGTTTAGGAGTTGCACTATTTGGCTTGAATAAAGTTGCTGCAATTTTTTCAGTTGCAGAGGGTTTTTCTTGTTCATGGCATTTGATAACTGCAGCACGCCGCAGGGATTCCAGGCGAGGTCGCCGTGTCGCTTGATCTGCGTGAATTGCCGCAGCGCGAACAGGTAGGCGTGTAAGAAGAACCTTGCATCTAGC
>JAESUV010000054.1:0-4327 GCA_016762975.1 Gammaproteobacteria bacterium
ATCCTGGATCAAAGTTCTGTAGGCAGAGTTTCTCGGGTTGATGCAATGCAACAACAAAGCATGGCGGTATCGACTCGTGCAATAGCAGAGGCTAGTTTGAGAAAGGTCGTCATCGCTTTGCAACGAATGGACAGGGACGATTTTGGCTACTGTAACCAGTGCGATGAGCCAATCCAGTTCAAGCGATTAAAAGTACAGCCAGAAGCTAGCCATTGCCTGAAGTGCCAAGATCAGCAAGAGAACCTCTAGATCAGGCCTAGATGAGGCGTTATCATTGTTTCTGGTAAGTCTCGTAGCTTCCAAATTTCAGAACGCTGGTGTATAACACCGCCAGCATTGCCACCCTTAAACTGCTCTGAGCCGCCATCATGACGAAAAAAGGCTTTAACACTACAAATCTGCACTCCGACCGCCGCGACCATCCGGAACATGGTGTCTTGCACAAGGCCATTCATCCGTCCGTTGCCTATGGATATGAGGATGCTAGAGAACTGGCTGAAGTCTTTCAAGGAAAGCGCGCGGGCTATAACTATGGTCGGCAGCTAAACCCAACCGTTACGGCTCTACAGAATAAAATTACGGCAATGGAAGAGGGTATCGCAACCGCCGCCTTCGCAACTGGCATGGCCGCTATCGCCTCTACGATGCTGTCACTCCTTAGACAGGGAGACCACATCGTCTCCAGCGCATTCCTATTCGGTAATACGAATAGCCTGTTTGGCACATTTCAGAATCTAGGCATCGAGGTAACATTCGTCGACGCCACTGACGTCAATGAAGTTAAATCTGCGATCAAAGAAAACACCCGATTGGTGTTCGTCGAGACCATCGCTAACCCAGTCACACAGATCGCTGACTTAGTAGGGATTGGCGCGCTGTGCAAAAGCGAAAACTTAATCTTCTGTGTCGACAACACGATGACTTCACCGCATCTGTTCCGGCCAAAGTCGGTCGGCGCCAGCTTTAGCATTAATTCCCTGACAAAATACATAGGTGGCCACGGCAACGCACTCGGTGGCGCAGTAACCGACACTGGCCTTTACGACTGGTCCGACTTCCCGAATATCTACGACAATTACAAGGGCCAAGACACCGCGTTGTGGGGCATTACGCAGGTGAAGAAGAAGGGTCTGCGCGACATCGGCGCCTCTTTAGGCCCGGAAGCCGCTCATCACTTAGCAGTAGGCTCTGAGACGCTGAGTCTGCGCATGGATAAGGCCTGTAGCAACGCCCAGACAGTCGCCGAGTTCTGCGCACAACACCCCAAAGTGAAACAGGTCTATTATCCGGGACTGCCTGTCCATCCACAGCATGCGCGAGCAGAAGAGTTGTTTAATGGCTTCGGCTCCATTATGAGCATCGACCTCGTCGACGGCGTCGACTGTTTCGATGTACTGAATGCAATGGAAAACATAGTCTCATCCAGCAATCTGGGTGATACCCGCACTCTAGCCATTCCTGTTGCCCATACTATCTATTATGAAATGGGAGCTGCGCGTCGTGCCAGCATGGGCATCGCTGACTCCATGATTCGTTTCTCAATCGGCATTGAAGAAGTCGATGACCTACTGGCAGATTTTAAAATCGCCCTAACTTAACTATTCGTTTATGAAAAATTCATGATCAGTCTAATTTGCGCAGATGAAATAGAAGAAGGCAGCTCGAAAGGGATTGAGCTTAACAATCTCTATATGTTTGCTGTTAAGAAAGATGCTGAAGTGTTTTTGTATTGGAATCGCTGCCCGCACCTAGGTACTCCACTCGAGTGGGAGGAAGATCGATTTCTGGACCCCGATGGCGCCTTAATCATCTGYTCCACACACGGAGCACTTTTCGAAATAGAGGGTGGCCGCTGYCTGGCAGGGCCGTGCAAGGGCAAACACCTACAGGCAATTCCGTTTATCTTAGACAACGGTATGGTCATGGTCGWGGAATCGGCGCTGCGCGTTTCGACCCCAATCCGGTGAGATACCMCGGACACCTGCTAGTTTCCATTCAGTCTTAATTTAAAAGTACCGGCAGCTTTTTTCGCAGTGTAACTCGCGAATTTTGAAGATCGAACTCCACTCGATAGGCAAGCACCTCTACCCCCTTCGACACTACCTCTCTAAGTAGCCGGCCATACTCAGGATCTATATTGTCTGCTGGCGTGATGCGTTGTATGCCACTGTGCTGCACACAAAACAGCAAYACWGCTCGATGACCTAARRTATGCATATGCAGCAACTCYTGCAGATGCTTCTGTCCGCGAGTTGTTACTGCATCAGGAAAGCTCCCCAAACCGTCGCCWAGACCGAGGCTTACRTTCTTTACCTCGACATAGCAGAGCGCATCCGGGTCGCTAACCCTACCCTTGAGTAACAAATCGATGCGACTCTTTTGCTCTCCGTAGGCCACCTCAGTACGTAGTGACTCATAGCCGGCCAACTCGTCGATCCGATCCGCTGCAATTGCTTCATGGACAAGCTTGTTCGCCAAACCGGTGTTAATGCCGACAATGTGCCTCTCATCGACCTCAACAAACTCCCAGGTACAGGCATACTTCCTCTTCGGGTTTTCCGAGTCGGAATACCAGACCCTGCTACCGGCCTTTTGGCAATTTTTCATAGAACCTGTGTTGGGGCAGTGAATCGTAATGGACTCACCCGCCTCGGTCGTAATATCCGCCAGAAAACGTTTATAACGCTTAAGCAATACTCCTGCCTGTAATTTCTTTTGCAGTTGCATCGGAAGTACGCCCTTTGATTGAGAGAGAAGAAAAGTTTACAGCAAGGCGTTCTGAAGCCGCTGAACACCTAACTCTAAGCTGTCCATATCTGTGGTAAATGCAAAACGCACRTGGCTATTGCTTTCGAAATCACCAAAATCGGTGCCAGGAGTCAGAGCGACTCCATGATTTTCTAACATGTCACGACAAAAATYTTCACAGTTATCGGAGAACTTAGAAATATTGGCATAGATATAAAATGCCCCCTGRATATTGTCTGAGAGTGAAAAGCCCATACTCTTAAGCGCCTCCACCAAGAAGTCTCTTCTGAGGCGAAATTTTTCCCTGCGTTCCTCGAAAATACATTTGGCTTCGGGAGTGAAGGCCGCTAGGGCCGCGTATTGCGAAATAGAGGATGCCGATATATACATATTCTGAGCAAGTATAGTGGCCATCTCCACGTGCTCTTGTGGCACTACGATCCAGCCCAACCGCCATCCAGTCATACCAAAATATTTAGAGAAGCTATTCACTACAAAAGCTGATTGATCTAGCTCCAAAACACTTGGCAGGTCGTCAACATAGTGCAGTCCATGATAAATTTCATCAACCAGCAAATGCTTCTGTCTCGATGCCGCCCAGTCACTAGCAGCCTTAAGTTTCGATCGTTCCAATATTGTTCCGGTAGGATTGCTTGGGGATGCCAACCAAAGACCGCGGGTATTGTCTGTGCAGTATTCATCCAACTGCTCTAGCGTAGGCTGGAAATTCTGCTCAATACCTACCGGAATTAGCTGCGGCTGCGCTGACATCATATGAATGAAGTTGCGCACACAGGGATAGGCAGGATCACTAAGTAAGACACCATCACCAGCGCGCACTAGCAGATTCGCTAAAAGATTTAGGCCGCCACTCGCACCCGGCGTGATCAGTATGCGATCCGCGCCAACCTCAACGTTGTAGTTTTCCCGGTAGTGGAGCGACAAGCATTCTCTTAATTCGGCCAGACCACTCGCTGCCGTGTATTTAGTTAGCCCGTCATCGAGGGCTTTCTTCCCCGCATCTATGATGGGCTGTGCTGAAGAGAAATCAGGTTCACCGACTTCCATGTGCACAATTCGACGCCCTTGGGATTCCAAGTACTGCGCTCTAGCCATGACCGTCATCACMCGAAATGGAYTCACCTTCGACAGTGGGCCTTGATCCGYTATTCGATGATTGGACATATTTGGGTTCCTAGAGGGAMGCAGAACTATAGAAGTGRRCCATTATAGTTGATCAGTTTTGAAGACAGCTAGGTAAAAATRGTCTCAAGAGCAACTGGACGCCCTATCGAACTAACTGGTGATTTATATAGCATCCCCACAAAGAATCTGGTAGSTTACCGAGCTTTCTGAAAACYGCACATTWCCAATGCAAAGAMAATGCATTGNAAGCATGCAAAAGCCCCTCATCAAGCTCTATTTATAYGCRTTACACAGAGTTTGTTTTATAAATGAAAAATYCTCATTTATGCGAYAGCTTGTCTACAAGACAAGCAAACTAATTCGCTAAANTAGGATACACAGAGGCATTAGCGATCATGGCTAACTCTCAGAGCTCAGAATCACAACCSGTTCT
>JAESUV010000054.1:4333-12742 GCA_016762975.1 Gammaproteobacteria bacterium
AAAGAACTTCGTTCCGTACAAGCCGAAGAAAAACGAAGTGTACATGAACGAGAAGCAGCGCGAGCACTTCAAAGTGATACTGCTAGACTGGCGCGAGCAATTGATGCAGGAAGTCGATCGCACGGTACATCACATGCAAGACGATGCTGCGAACTACCCGGACCCCGCCGATCGTGCAACTCAGGAAGAAGAATTTAGCCTTGAGTTGCGCACACGTGACCGGGAGCGCAAGCTAATCAAGAAGATCGATAGCACCATCGAGCTCATCGCTCAGGATGATTATGGCTATTGCGATTCTTGCGGAATCGATATTGGTATCCGCCGCTTAGAAGCACGGCCAACTGCAAACAAGTGTATCGATTGCAAGACTCTAGATGAGATTAAAGAAAAGCAGCTCGGCAGCTAAGCAGCTATTTATTACCGCATGCACTGACCTAAGAAACAGAGCATGCGGCTAATCTTGCCGCCCGTACCTCCTCAGAACCAGCCAATTCTCGCCCTTCTAATTGAGAGAGAACTACGCAACCAATCCACATTAGGATGCCTCTAATCAATACTATAGCACCTCTGTCTTTTGGACTGTTTCGAGTATACGTCGTCACTTTACTGGCATGCGTCGACCTACTAAAAAAAGGTCAAGACAGTCCAAATGCCTCGCAGTTGAACTCTTCAGGATGCGCGGAGATACTGTAGAATTGTTAAGAAATACTCTCGACTACTCAATATGCAAACGCCAACAGCGTCTCAGATCAATACGAAGCCCGGACAAAGCTACATCGGTCGCTTCGCTCCCTCACCCACAGGCCCTCTTCATTTCGGTTCGCTACTTGCCGCATTAGCTAGCTTTCTCGATGCGCGCGCAAACCAAGGTAAGTGGCTAATGCGCATCGAAGACTTGGACCCGCCTAGAGAACCCGCCGGCAGCGCCGAGCTCATCCTCCAACAGCTGCAAGACCTTGGCATGATTTGGGATGATGAAGTGCTCTATCAAAGCACCCGTTTGGATGCCTATAAAGAGATTGTCGACCAGCTTCAAGATAGAGACCTCTGCTATCCCTGCAATTGCACTCGAGGCCAAGTCAGAGAAATGGGGCGGCTCTACAATGGCTCCTGTCGTAAGCGCTGCGCTCCACCAGAGAAGCCCTACGCGCTTCGCTTGAAAACTAAGGCGTTAGAAATAGGCTTCGATGATGAGATTCAGGGGCACTTTAGCCAGCAACTCGAACTCGATGCCGGCGATTTCGTAATTTGTCGAAAGGACGGGCTATTCGCCTATCAGCTCGCTGTCGTTGTTGACGATGAATTTCAGAACATCACCCATATAGTGAGGGGCTGGGATCTGCTCGACTCAACCCCGCGACAAATCTATTTGCAAAGAGTGCTAAATTACCAAAAAATAAGCTACGCCCACATCCCAATCATTGTCGACGAAAAGGGGCAAAAACTCAGCAAACAGGCATTTGCACCATCGATTAAAACTGACAGGGCATCTGAGGCGATATACAAGGCACTTACATTTCTCGGTCAAGCACCGCCAACGGGAATAGCAAAAGAGAAGCCCGAGTCACAATTAGAGTGGGCTATAGAGAACTGGGACAGTCAAGCCGTAGCAAAAGTCGACAGCTTGCCTCTAGAATAACAAACCAATTCCAAGTGGCTGGTAGCGTAGCCATAGACTTGGCCAGACGCTCCTTATAACATCCAGCAAGTTATAACATCCAGCAAGCACTAGCACTCCGAAGGAATTCCTGTGTACATACCCCGATCAATCTTGGTCCTCCTGCTTATTATCTATCTGCTTTTCTTACTTAGTGTAGATTGGATTAACCAGAGCACTGGTGCTTGGTACCGCCCGTTCTTCGTGGGCTTCATAGTAGTCCTAATCGCGAGTTGGTCTCATCGAGAACAGGATTCCGATGAATTTTGAACTAACCACGATCGTTGCTCTTGGTGGTGGCTATCTCGCGCTACTGTTTGGCATCGCCTTCGTGACGGAACGTGGTTGGATTCCCGAAAGAATCGTTCGCCATCCAATCGTCTATGTCCTCTCTCTCGGCGTATTCGCCAGCGTCTGGGCTTACTACACCTCCATTGGCAATGCCCTACGTGATGGCTACGGCTATCTCGCCAGCTCCATCGGCATCTCGCTAGCCTTTCTACTTTCACCCTTACTATTAAGGCCACTACTGGAACTGGCACGCACTTACCAGCTCAGCTCGTTGGCAGATCTAATGGCATTTCGCTACCGCTCTCCATGGGCGGGCACTATTACCACCCTCGTCATCCTGATCGCCGTTACACCACTCATCGCGCTGCAAATTAGAGCCGTTGCAGACACAGCRTCTTTGCTATCACCAGAGGCGGAACAAGGCGTAGTTGCRATCGGGTTCTGYGTGGTAATTACATTATTTTCRATCYTGTTCGGCACTTCCAGAAGGGCTGGGCGGGCRCAATATGATGGYCTAGTCATGGCGATTGCCTTCGAATCGCTCGTGAAGCTGATAGCATTCCTCGCTGTTGGTGYCTTCGCGGTGTTTGGCGCCTTCGGCAGCCTCGATGGACTCGATAGCTGGCTGCAAGACCAACCCGAGCTTGTAGCAAGCCTGAAGAATACCAACTACTTCTCCTCCTTCCACGTCATGGCGCTATTATTCTTCACAGCGGCGGTCGCAATGCCACATATGTTCTATGTGACCTTTAATGGAAACAATGGACAGCGAGCACTGTCTTTTGCGAGTTGGGGCCTACCTCTGTATTTCTTATTACTCAGCCTGCCTGTCCTCCCCATTCTCTGGGCCGGCCTGCAGTCAGGCAGTACCGTGCAGGTGGAATACTACCCAATAGTTATCGGTGCCGCCTACCAGTCGCCCATGATCAGTCTACTTGCCTATGTAGGAGGATTATCTGCAGCGAGTGGCCTGATCATCGTTATCACCTTGGCACTCTCAAATATGTGCCTGAATCATTTGATACTTCCCATCTACCAGCCAAAGGCGAACGAGGATATTTATCGTTGGCTACTCTGGAAGCGCCGCACCCTTATAACCGCAATTATATGGCTTGGCTTCCTCTTCCATTACCTACCGAGCGAGCAAATAGCCATTCGGGTGACCGGCATTGTTGCATTCACCGCCTGCCTACAATTTATGCCGGGAATAGTTGCGATTCTTTACTGGCCAGCGGCAAATAAAAAGGGGTTTCTGTGGGGGCTAGGCATCGGTGTGCTCATCTGGTTCCTATTTCTAATGCTGCCGCTGTTATCCGACGCTGATCCCTTGGCTCTGGTTTCAGTCAACTGGCGGGAGATAACCGCTCTCTCGCTAATTAGTAACTGTGTRCTTTTCGTCGTCATCTCCCWCTTCAGCASCAGCACYGAYGCGGAAAGAAGCTCTGCCGATATCTGCACACTCGATACCATTAAGCGCCGCAAACGTAGTGGCYTGGTCGCGAAAMTGCCACGWGACTTTATTAAAAGYCTCAGTAAACCGCTRGGTGAGAKAACTGCAAACCGAGAAGTAGGCCAAGCGCTTAAGGATTTAAATATCGACGAGAACGATCGYCGACCTTATGCGATGCAACAACTGCGCGGAAAAYTGGAAGCCAATCTRTCGGGGTTACTCGGCCCCTCAATCGCACGAGAGATTATCGATGGCTAYCTTCCCTACAGCATCGTCTCTGAACACGGCAGCTCGGATCTTAATGTTATCGAGAATCGTATCGAAGCCTATCGCAGCAACTTATCTGGCATGGCAGCCGATCTCGACAATCTAAGACGGTATCACCGTCAGATCCTGCTTGATTTACCCTTAGGTGTCTGCTCACTCAGTACCGACAGTGAAGTCATCATGTGGAATAGAGCGATGGAGCAGTTTACTCAGTTGAACAGTGCCGATGTCGTTGGCTCCCAACTTATCGATCTGTCGGAGCCCTGGCTAAGCCTGTTTGCAAATTTTGTCGATGATGACGCCAGCCATTCCTATAAATATGCATTCGAATTAGATGGTCAGAAGCGGACCGTCAACCTGCACAAAGCTCTTATAGAACAAACCAGCGATCCAGATTCTATTCACGAAGGCATTATCATTCTTCTAGAAGACATAACCGAAATGGAAATATTGGAAGCGGGGCTTACACACACTGAGAGGCTTGCCTCCATCGGGAGACTAGCCGCTGGCGTAGCTCATGAGATCGGAAACCCGATCACGGGAATTGCCTGCCTCGCACAAACCATTCGAGACGAATACGAGGATAAAGAACTGCTAAGCCTAGCCAGGCAAATTATCGAGCAAACCGATCGCACATCGACTATCTTGCAATCCTTAGTCAATTTCGCGCACGCGGGCACAAACAAGACTCAATACGAGAGTGAAATAGTAACTATTAGCGAATGTATGGCACAGGCTCAGACCCTAGTATCCCTAGACAGAAAGAGCAAAGAATTAATTCTCCGCATCGACTGTGACCCCACTGCAAAAATTCTCGGCGACTCACAACGTCTTCTGCAGGTCTTAATTAACCTAATCAACAATGCTCGTGATGCAAGTCAAGCAAATGGCGAAATCCTCTTGCAGACGATAGTAAAAGACGAGAGAGTTGAAATCGCGGTCGTCGATGAAGGAATTGGCATTCCCCTAGCGATAAGGGATCGCGTTTTCGACCCCTTTTTCACTACTAAAGAGCCGGGTGAAGGCACAGGTTTGGGACTCTCCCTCGTTTTCAGTATAGTTGAAGACTTAGGTGGTGATATTGATATAATCAGCCCCGCAAACGAAGAGACAGGCGGTACACGGGTATTACTGCGATTTCCTTGCTACCATAGCGACTCCGCCACGCACTAGTGCAGGCGGGTCATTGAAACAACAGCAACAACCGAATTAAGTAATCACATGACAGCGATGCAACAAGTTTTGGTAGTGGAAGATGAGCTAGTTATTCGAACTGCTTTGAAGCGATTGCTAGAACGTCACGAATACAAAGTCAGCGAAGCAGGAACGGTCAAAGAGTCGATGGATAATTTCGACATGGATGACTTCGATGTGATAATCAGCGACCTACGCCTACCTGGCGCACCTGGAACTGACCTGATCAAGGCTACTACAACGCCCGTTCTGATCATGACCAGCTACTCCAGCATTCGCTCAGCTATCGATTCAATGAAACTTGGCGCCGTCGACTACATCGCCAAACCATTTGAACACAACGAGCTGATCGAATCCGTTGCCAAAGTAATTCGTGAGCATGCTAAGGCGTCACGCCAATCGGCTAAAAAATCTGCCGAACTTGAAGCACCCGTTCATGGAATGATCGGTAGTTGCCCGCAGATGATGGAATTGTTTAGACGAATTCGAAAAGTCGCACTTACCAATTCTACCGTCTTGATTAATGGCGAATCGGGAACGGGAAAAGAACTCGTTGCACGAGCGATTCACAATTTGAGCGATCGCCATGCAAAGGAAATGATTTCTGTAAATTGCGCAGCAATCCCAGAAAACCTAATTGAGTCTGAATTATTCGGTCATGAGAAGGGAGCCTTCACCGGCGCCACTGCAACCAGAACAGGTTTAGTCGAAGCGGCTCATGGCAGCACGCTTTTCCTCGATGAAATAGGCGAGCTTCCGCTTGAGGCTCAGGCCAGACTCCTAAGGGTCCTGCAAGAGAATGAGATTCGCAAGGTCGGCTCTGTTCAATCCCAGAAAGTTGACGTACGCCTAGTTGTTGCTACCCATCGTGACCTAAAGCAATTGGTCGTAGATGGCTACTTCCGTGAAGACCTCTATTACCGTATCAACGTAATGGCACTCTTGATCCCACCGCTTAGAGACCGCGGTGACGACATATTGGTATTGGGTGAAGCCATTCTACAACGAACTTGTAAGCGCCTTAAGACCAAAATGCTCAGCCTAAGTGACGATGCTAGGCGTGCCATATTCAAGTACCGCTGGCCGGGAAATGTGCGTGAACTGGAAAATGCGATAGAACGCGCCGTTGTGCTGGCAGAAGAATTAGAGATCTCAGAAGAGCTTCTTGCCATAGACGACGAAGTGAAGCTGATGTCCGTTCAAAAGCCCGAATTACAGAACCTACAGAGTGCTCCCGAACCCATCGAAGAACTCTCATTAGAAGAATACTTCCAGCGCTTCGTCCTTGAGCACCAAGATATTATGAATGAGACCCAACTCGCAAAGAAGTTAGGCATAAGTCGCAAATGCTTATGGGAGCGCCGCCAGCGCTTCGGCATTCCCCGCAAGAAGAAGCATCAGAGCTAGTAGAGACGCAAGGAAATTACCATTCCCCGGGCATCAATAGCCCCTCTTCGAACAGCAGAAAACATTCTTCTGCTAACCTCCAAAACCCTAAATAATGGACATGCCCCGAAGAATGGCTTTGCACGTTCACTGTGCAGTAATTTGTTACCGCTACCTTTTTACCCAATCAATCAGGGAATATCCGTAACAAAAGTGGGGGTTTAGGGCCGAGCCAGCAACCCCTAAAAATCTAAGCCACTGATATATAACGATATAGCTAACTTGGCACAGTACGTGCACTATATAGAGAACAACAATAACAATAAATACTAATAATAAATCTTAATAAAAACAAAAATAGCATTACTGAGTTAAAAACGAAGGTTAGTGCACTAAATAATAAAAAGGTCGGGTTGTAGTCTGGATTTGACGATTGTCATCTAACTTCATAATTACCACCTTAAATACTTATGCAGTACCGCTATGGGTACGCACTTAATAAAAATAACAATTAACTATAATAATAATAAAATCTAGCTTCCAAATGGGGGGTGGTTTTCACCCCTCAATACTATCTTCGAAACTATCCCCGAACTGCCCAAATTATTCATGCTGCTTGAAAGCACCTCTTCTGCCTGTCCCGTGCCTGTAGTTTTCTCTCGTTCCGTGTATCATGCCAGCTGATGTTCGAAATCCAGCTTAAGGGGCCTCTACAGCTGACCCAACACATACCTACCTGTACTTTTGTACTTTTGTACTTTGCAGTAGTGACACTGAAGAAATAAACCGTGATCAAGCCCTCTAACCACGCCAGACCATGCTTCGCCTCACTACACTACAACGTAGCGGAGTGCGGTCCGCAATGAATCAACCCAGCGCAGCTTCTGATCTTGTAGGTATCGAGAACGCAACCGTTGTAGAACGTGATCATCACCCGATTTCACGCAAGCAGATATCACCTAATGCCGTAAAGGTTCTCTACAAGCTTGCTGAGGCTGGATACCATGGATTCTTGGTAGGCGGCGGCGTCCGCGACTTGTTGCTCGACAAAAGCCCGAAAGACTTCGACATAGCAACCGATGCGTCGCCTGAGCAACTCAAGTCCTTGTTTAGAAATGCTCGAATCATTGGGCGTCGCTTCAAGATAGTTCATCTGCGCTTTGGTCGAGAGATCATCGAGGTTACAACATTTCGCGCACCACATGATTCGGAAAATAAAATTGACGACAATGTCCCAAGGCGGCGCATCCAAAATCAGGAATCTGCCCATTCAACTGCCGGCATGATCCTCAGGGACAACGTCTACGGCAACATTGACGAAGATGCGCTGCGTCGCGACTTCACCATTAATGCCCTCTACTACACGATAAACAAGTTCCGCATTCTCGATTTTAGTACCGGGCTTGACGATTTGGCGTCTAAGCAGATACGCATGATAGGCGACCCTGCAGAGCGCTATAAAGAAGACCCCGTAAGGATGCTGCGAGCAATTCGCTTTGCAGCGAAGCTAGGTTTCACCATCGAAGAGAAAACAGAAAAGCCCATCAATGAGCTAGCTCATCTATTAGAGTCTATCTCGACGGCAAGGCTCTTCGATGAAACGATTAAATTGATGACTGGCGGCAATGCCGTAAAGACGTTCGAATTGCTACGCCACTACCGCCCTGGCGTCTATCTCTTCGGACCTACGTTCCGCGCGCTGGACACACTTTCTGGCCCGCCTTGCAAACTAGTAGAGCTAGCACTTAGAAACACAGACAGGAGACTCGCTCAGGGAAAATCTGTGACTCCCGCTTTTCTCTTCGCCGCCCTACTCTGGCCAGTGCTGCAGCTTCGCTTGGAGTCACAGAAATCGGAGCAAGGCAATCAGCATCAGCTATTCCAACAGGCCGCACAGGAAGTACTGATGGAACAGATTCAATACACTGCCGTGCCCAAGCGATTCACTATTGCGGCAAAAGAAATATGGGAACTTCAATCGCGCCTCATGCGTGACAATAAGCGCAGCATCGAAGGCTCATTCAGCCATCCCCGCTTTAGAGCCGCCTATGATTTCTTACTCCTGCGTGAAGAGGCAGGTGAAGATTTAGGCGGCCGCGGCGAGTGGTGGACACAGTTCCAGCTCGGCGATACAAGTCAGATCATCCGCGCTGCAAGCGACGAG
>JAESUV010000023.1 GCA_016762975.1 Gammaproteobacteria bacterium
GCCGCGACCGGATAGCTAGGATGATGCTTATGCCCTGGTAGTCTTCCACGTCGATTTTGTACTTCGCTATCTTCTTGTTCAGCGTTGATGGCGGAATACTCAGTAGCTTGGCCGCATTTCGCTGCATGCCATTGCTGGCCCGCAGTGCTTCCGTAATGCGAATCTTCTCGATATTGCCCAGAATCTCATCCAGTGTATTGATATTCTTAAGTGTGAGAACCGAAACAAGTATCTTCAAACGCAAGGACGCCCAGAAGATGTTGCCATTGGTCTGCAGCAGCATAACGAAGAGAAAGAATATCGTCGCCATAGGCAGGCTAATAGCGGATGAGGAATCGAAACCAGCCAATCTGAACAGCATCACTAGGAAAGCAACGAGAAATAGCGGCCCAAATGCCAGCAAATTAACTTTACAGCGACTGCGTATCTCGAAATTGCTGCTCGCAACAGTGCTGGCAATAAGCACAGTGAGTGTTGCCAGCACGTTAAGGATAATAAAGCCCATCGCTAGCCAATAATACTCGCCCGGCTCGGTAATCGCAGTCCATTTTAGAAATATAACATCCTCGACGATGTAACCACCAAAATGGCCCAACGTGATCAGCGAGGCCATGCCATACAGGGCAATTTTGGCCGCCGTAAGATACTTAAATTCAACCAAGGCTAATGCCAGCACAAGGATCGAAGGAAAGATAAAATACAATGTATTCATATAGATATGAATAAACATTTCACTTAACTGCTCCGAAGGCAGGTAAGTAAAATACGCCAAAAACTCTGACACATTCTGCAAGAGAAAGAAGAGACACACGACAACAAAACTCTGCGCGATCTTGCTCTTTGTACTGACGTTAAAGAGGATCGCGAGCTTAATCAAAATGCCAAAACAGGCGAATACACCTAAATATACGAGTGCGTCTTGTTCCATCAAATTTGGCCCTGAAAAGTCGTGGGAAGCAAGAATAGTAACTAAATTTCCCGCTCATTTCCAGAGTTAATGCCCTAAATGTGAACAAAGTCCGTTTATAGAGAAATTCCTACAAAAGATGCCACGATGCCGCTGCCCGTAGTGCCCATCAACATTTTCGATCCTGGCACCAGCCGGCCCTGCTTTTTCATAATGTCATAGCACACTGGAACCGTCGCAGAGGCCAAGTTACCTAACTTCGGGTAGGTGGCGATGGATTTTTCCTTGTCGATGCCCACTATTTCCAACGATTTCATGAAAGGCTTCTCACCTACTTGATGAGGGATAAATAAATCGACATCATCGGCCTTCCAGTTCAGCCCTTCATAGGTTGGCCCTATAAGATCTTTTACTAATCTAAGTGTTACTGCGCTGATGCGGCCCATATCCATATTGAAAGACAGACTGCCATAGTCATTGTGATTATAAGAGCATAGAGCGTGATGCTTGCTCACTGACCCGCAGCGTATCTGATCTATTCCGCTGCCATCTTCGGTGGGTCCTAACACCATTGCCCCTGCCGCATCGCCCACCGTCATCGCACCGATGTGGGTCTTGATATCTTCCTGCGTGAGTTCCCCCGACTTAAACATGTCGGTAACCTGATGGGTAACCTTACTGGACAATTCCGCTGTAACCACCAGTACATGGCGAATATCGCCGGACCGGATAAATGAATTCGCAATTTGTAAGCCACTAGTGAAACCATGGCAGGCATTTGCCACATCGAAACAAATCGTCGGCGTAAGACCTAGGCCGCTTGCGATGATGTGAGCTGTTGCCGGTTCAGGGCAGTCTCTCTCAATGCCGCAATAAATCACTGCATCTATCTCATGGTATTGCAGGCCCGATTCCGCCAGGGCACGTTCAGCTGCCGGTATAGCCAATGCAGAAGGCTGCATATTAATAGGTGCTTGACGCACCTCTATAATGCCTAGTGATTTTTCTACTAGGTCGATATCATCGAAGTTCGCCTCCGCTAGAATATCCCTCGTTAGAACGATATTTTCTGCTAATTCTGAGCCAACTGAATAGATATGAGATTTGAGCATGATTGACTTCCTGTAGTTTTAAAACGAAATTATTTGACTAAGCTGGCTGGTATTCTAGAGAAAATCGCTTCTGGAAAACATCGATTTAAAAACCCGTTCCATTAATGAAATCCTTCAAAACAAGCGAATAACTTGCGTGAATTTGAACTATGGATAAATGGTTGTAGGAATATTCCTCCAAAATTATGGAGCATGACCAAAGAACCGAATGAGTTACGCGCTCCACCGATACAAGTAATAAGTAGCTAATTATTGGAGTCTCGCGAACTATAAGCATGGTCAAGTACAGCTATTCAATTAGCCTTGTACGCATAGAAAATCTCAAGGCCCTATTAGATTCACAATATCAGCAGCTTAGCGCTGAGCGCGCTTAAAGCAGTGTGAGACAACAGCAAACTCGAAGTTAAGGTATCAGTTGTCACATCATCACTATGCAACTTGCATAGTTCCAGCTCGAACTTTTCCCAGTCACGATTCATTTTGAATAGTCGGTTTTCTATCGCAGCCGGGACATTACTGCTTTCAGGAGAATTACAAAAATAATTGTGAAATTAAATTGGATATTTCACAAAATTAGTCAATATTTAGACACTCAAACCAGTCAACAGGACATTCGGAACAAATATTCAGACGTAATTTTACATAACGATGAGAGTCCTATAGCCTAAATCCCACCATTTTGGTAATATCAGTGCGCGCAGAAACCCGCGTTTAAAAGGGAGGGATAATGGAGCAGATGCAGATTTTAGGACTTGTTGCCCTAATGGCAGGAATAGCCAAGACGGTAATTTTGTCGCTGTCTCAAACTGAAAACAAGCTCACTTCCGCCTTCGCGCTCGTCTGCATCAGCATGGTTCTGCTAAACGCCTTCGAATTCCTAGCTTCAATAACCTATCCGACCAACCCCTACCTAACAACCTGGCTCCTACACGGTGAAATGCTGAGCATCATTCTCCTCGCGTTCTGCCTACTAGTCTTTAGCCTCACCGTCTCAGAGAACAAGTACATCAAACCGATAATTGYCGTATTCGGCATCTGGGCACTGATCTGCGCAGGCCTTTTATTCGCCGGACAACTAATACTCGGCTACAAGCAAGCCGGTTACTCGATAATTTCCATCGCCGGCCCCTACTACCAAGTCTTGAATTTCTATGCGTTCGTCGCTCTTCAAGCTCTCCTGCTAATACTCATCTACTCTTCCTTAATTAAAAGCGGAGAGGTTCGGGAGAGAAGCCGGCAGGTGCTGGTAGCAATTTCACCGATCCTCCTTTTAATACTCTTTGTACAGCTGACAAGGATATTGGGCTTCAATTCCTCCACGGCCGTCTTCATGCCACTCGCGACAACATTTTTCGTCGCCATGATGGTGCTGTATCAATCCGGACGCATCGTGATCTTTAAGATCAAGTGGACAATAATTTGGAAGCTGGCTGTCTCGATGAAGGGAGTAAAGCTAAGCGAATGGGTTGGCTTGGTCGAGGAATTGCTGGTTAAAGAAGCGATGCGGGAGAGCGCGAATAATCAGACTGAGGCGGCCAAGTTGATTGGGAGTAATCAAACGACTGTCGGGCGGAAGTTCAAGAAGTATGAGGCTGGTGCGGAGACTAATTGAGGTAGGTTGTTGGTGGTTATCTGCGTGCGGCAATGAAAGTACTTGGACCGTTCGATTTCTTGGCGGTTAAGGGGGAGTTGGTTTAATTGTCGCTTAAGATATCCCGAAAATAAATCTGTCGCCTTTTTGTTTTTTCGTACGGCTTCATCTTTGAATTCTGGCGAATAACGTTGGTTACTCATAGTCTTGCTCCTAAGCTAAAGAATAGCCTGGAATTGTCTAGGATAGTGAGGGAAGTCCAGCCCTCAAAAGCCCCCTTCTACGCTATGAAATTATAGACTAACTGCATAGAGTTTAATCCGGAATCCTACCTAAAAAGCGTTACTCACAAGTTAGACTATTGCAGCTTCTTTAGGGCTATCTGCTGCAGTTGAGGATATAATCGTACCAACCTTGATCTGGCCTTTTGAAAGAACACTCACCCACCCTGTTAGCGCATCTAGTGAAATTTTCTCTATCTTGCCATTCATAAGTTCGCTAATTCTTGATCGCGGAACGCTCAAAAATTCTGCAGTCTGAGTGTTATTGAAACCACTGCCCTTAATTAATCTTTCGATTGTTATCATTAAATCCGCTTTTGCAGCCAATATGGCGGCTTCTTGGGGGTTTTCGTACAATTGATAGAAAACTGATTTAGCCATTTTTAGCCTCCTTTTGTTTTTGGAGAATTAACTCCTTATATATCTTTTTCCCTTTTGCAATATCTTTAGGGTCTGTCTTGTTGCGCTTTTTCTCAAAAGCATGAAGAATATAAATAACGCCTTCAAACTTAGTTACATAGAACGCTCTAAACCAACTATCATCTTCATTGACACGAATTTCACTTACTCCCGTAAAATCCTTTACTGGTTTAAAGTCAGTCGGGTCTTCACCCTGCTGAAGCCTATGGATTTCGTATCCCATCGCTCGTTTTGTCGTTTCCGGAAACCCTATAATGACCTTTTTAGAACTCCCTAAAAATTTAGCTTCCTTCATAACGATACCTAGAATTGGACTGTATAATATTTTATACGCAGAGGTCAACGTTCTTATGAAATCAATATGAGTATTCAACGTTCACAAAGGGTTACGTATTAGAGAAGTCCGAAGGTCATTCTTTTTATCATAATCCTCTAATTTCTTGAAAGAATTAGACTATCTCCAATCTTGTGACCCCAACAAGAATTGAGGGATGAATTTCCACACGAGAGAGTCGTATTGACGCAGCTTGAATAAGGTTTTTAAAGGGTTATTTTACACTGGCGATAACTGCCAAGAAAAAAATGAGACGCCTTGCTGACTATAGTTAAAGTATTGGTCTGATGGCCTGATTTGAGCCGATACCCACTATATCTGCCTTGAATCGAGCTAGCTCGGTGTTTCCTCCAAAGTGGTTTTAAGATGGATGCGCTAGGAACCCTACCGCCTACCCATTGCCTACTTAGTATTATTTTGCAAAAAATACCAAAAAGCAAAAAAACGTAACTCATTGATTTATATGGTGCCCGGAGCCGGAATCGAACCGGCACGCTCTTTCAAGCGAGGGATTTTAAGATACCTGAGTTCCTATTTGCACGCCTTTGCAGTAGTTTGAAACTGCATTAAATACAGCAAGTTAGCTGATATTTATTTTTCAACT
The DNA here is from genome assembly GCA_016762975.1 of Gammaproteobacteria bacterium. Lineage (GTDB taxonomy): Bacteria > Pseudomonadota > Gammaproteobacteria > Pseudomonadales > Pseudohongiellaceae > UBA9145. The sequence goes on from JAESUV010000023.1 coordinate 5,250, forward strand.
ACTTTGAAATAGTCCTTCCAATTTCGTGGTTGTTTGACATAAAGTGTCTACACTGTGTCTACACTCACACACAAGGGACTATTTCAGGACACGCAAGGGATTCTTTAAAATGCGCATCACTAAAACGTTTGTTGACCATGTTCTACCCTCTCCCCGAAAACCCAATGGCAAACGCACCCAAAGTTTCTACCGTGACAGCACCATCCCCGGCTTCGCACTTCGCGTCACCACCCACGGCGCAAAATCGTTCATTGTCGAGAAACGCATAGGCAACAAGGTCAAACGCATCACTTTAGGCCGTTACGGCAATCTGACAGTCGAACAAGCCAAAAAAGAAGCCATGAAGGTCTTGGGCAAGGTCGCCAGCGGTCGAGACCCCATAGCCGAAAAGAAACAAGCACGACTGGAAGTGATTTCCCTTGGCGACACGTTCGACGATTACCTGAAAACCCGCAAAGACCTCAAAACTGGCACCGTCCACGATTACACTCGCTCCATTAACTGGGCCTGCCAAGATTGGCTCAACAAGCCGCTGACAGGGATTTCCAAAGACATGGTAGAGATGCGCCATCGTGATCTAGGAAAGCGCAGCCATGCACGGGCTAACAACGCGATGCGAGTACTACGCGCCCTATTCAACCACGCCCGTAATAAATACGATGATGCGCAGGGCAACCCGATTATTCTCGTCAATCCGGTAGACCACCTCAGCAGGAATCGAGCTTGGTACAAAATCGAACGTCGCCAGACCTTGATCAAGCCACATCAGCTCAGAGACTGGTACGAGGCAACTCTGCAGCTCAATAACATCACCACACGCGACTACTTGCACCTTCTGCTATTCACGGGATTACGCCGCTCTGAAGCAGCACGACTAGAATGGTCAGAAGTTGACTTCAAAGACCGCACTGTCACCCTGTTGGAAACCAAAAATCACTGTATTCACACCTTGCCGCTGTCTCCCTTTCTGGAAGAATTACTTCAGAGGCGGTTTGAGGAACGCACCAGCCCGTTCGTGTTTCCCACGAATGCCGAATGCGGCCATCTCACTGAACCTCGCACAGCGGTTGAGCGCGTTGCTGACTTATCAGGCGTGCCCTTCACTCTGCACGATCTACGGCGAACCTTCATCACCATAGCCGAGAGTTTAGACATTCCTGGCTATGCACTGAAACGGCTCCTGAATCACAAAGACCCCAATGACGTGACAGCCGGTTACATAATCTCCAGTGTTGAACGACTGCGCGGGCCCATGAATCAAATTGCGGCATTCATCGTGTCTCATATAGAAGTGCCTGAGGCGACAAGGAATGAGTCCCCGAATGATGCGGAGCCGTGGTACCTGAAAGAAGCGGCCAACGGATAGACAAAATTACAATGGACGATTTAGAAGAAAACGAACTTCCCCACACCGCTCGCTCCCTTTGCAAAGAAGCCGTAGAAGTCGGCACTTCATTTATGGCGAATATAGATGAGGATATCTTAGCGGCAGAAATAGAAGAATATTTACAACACGCGCTCCATCTGACCAACATTGTGGAAAGCGGTACGCTGTCTATCGATGCTACTAACATCCTTGAAGTATTCGATACATTGAGCAACGATGAATCTGCAAATAAATTGATTAACGAACTAAACACAGATAGCAATCCCGAATTAGCCAAATCCCTCTCCACTCCCAGAGACCCAAAGATAGGTATTGCTTTGATCGGCTGGTCACTAGTTTCCCTCGTGCATAAATTAAAAGAAAAAGAAGAAACCTTACTGAAGAACAGTAAATCAGTCGATTTTGTAGAGATCATGAATCAACTCGACGAAGATGTTACTCAAATCGCTTCCTTACTCTCTGACGCGAAAGCCTTCATGCCGGGAATGGAGCTGATAACCACCAAGCTGGCTCGAAGCAAAGGAGCGCAGAAAGGCGGTCAGGTTCGGAAAGAAAAATTTAGCGAAATGCGAATGATGGTCATTGATGAGGCGAGGTCGCTCCATGCGGATAAGAAAGGAGCAAAAGCAGCGCGGGAAATTCATGCCAGTTTTAGCACGAAAGAGAATCTACTGAATGATGAAAATGGAAAACCCTTATCTGTTGACCCAGTGCCTCTGTTCACCAGATGGATCAACGAAGACAGGAAAGAGCCCAATTCGACTGAGTAAACAAGTTTTAGCCTAGGCTAAAGCGGGTTTAGCCCACGCAACTATAACGCCCTCGCACTGAAACTGTCGCAAGCTACCTCCAACTTAACCTTTGGAGCACTAGCAAATGACACCAATCCAATCCCCTCTTCTCAACACTACGCAAGCGGCAAACTATTTGGCTGTGAGCAAAGCCTTTCTAGAGCGTGACCGCTGGGCTGGCGCCAAAGTCCCTTTTGTAAAGGTAGGCTCTCGTACTGTCCGGTATCGACTCACTGATCTAGAAAACTATATTGCCAATCAAGTCCGAGCATCAACTTCAGATATGGGCACTAATTGTGCCTGATTCCTTGAGTGCACCATGTCCAGAGCATTTCTCTAATGCTCAAAAAATCACATGGCATATTGGCACAACTGACGATAGGAGGTGGAGGTCTGTACGATTTCCAAAACTACCGATAAACTTTCAATCTGCTGTCGCGCGCACATATATCCGCATCTACTCAGTCGAAAACTTGCAGGAAGCCAATCTGTATTTGAGGGGGGTCACCGATAGATTTAGTACATTCTCCGCTAAGCTCATTTCTGAACCACAAGAACTGAACGACTTTGCCCGAGCTAAGGCCACAGCCTGCTCAAGAATCTGTGCCGCAAAACGATCAGCTGAAAAAGCCTACCAAATAATCAGCCAATCCATGAAACGAATTGGAATTTCCCCGCCGGCAGTTGAAAGGAATACAACGCTTGAAGGAGCGTTGAAACGGCTATCCGCTGAGAAATGGTGGCGAATGCAACTTCACCGAGTCTGTCTAGAAGTCTTCGAGCATTCGGCCATTCTCTGCGGTCTAACCCATTCCAAGGCTGGCTTGTACATCAGTGATGTAAGTCTGCAGATAGTTGTATCCAAACGCATTCGGAATCAAGACATTCTAAATTCGCTAATCGCCATAAATGAGTTAGGCGAGGAACGCTCACTGTCAGATTTAGTTTCAGGCTCAGTCTCAAATCCCGAGAAACGTCGAAACGAACTTATGGCCCGCTTGTTCGGCTTCGATGTAATTGCCAAAAAATTAGATCATGACGGGTTGTTTGTGACACTTACCTGCCCCTCAAGAATGCATGCTAGGTTCAAGGCGTCTGGAGATAGAAACCCCAAATTTGATTCATGCTCGCCAAGGGAATCGCAAAAATACCTCTGCACGCTTTGGTCACGAATTCGCGCTGCTTTCAATAACAAAGGAATACAAATCTATGGCTTTAGGGTTGCTGAACCGCAGCACGACGCTACCCCACATTGGCACATATTGCTCTATTCACGTCCTGAGAATACCCCCCAGATCAAAGAGACGTTTACGAAACACGCGCTTGCCGACACACCCGAGGAACGGGGCGCAGAAAAGAATAGGGTCACCTTCATCGATATAGATTGGGCTAAAGGCTCGGGCGTTGGATACATCGCAAAATATATATCCAAAAACATTGATGGGGCCCATCTGGATAAAGACCTTGAGGGAAACTCTGCAGAAGCCAGCGCCAAGCGAGTCTCAGCATGGGCTTCCGTTCACGGCATACGACAATTTCAGCAACTGGGCGGCCCCACTGTCACGAGTTGGAGAGAGTTAAGAAGAATTGAAGAAGCGCCTGAAGGTTTGTTATCTGAAGCCAGAGAAGCAGCTGATTCTGGAAACTGGGAATTATTCACGGAAGCGCTGGGTGGTATCGATTGCCCTCGCAAAGAGCATGCAATTAAATTGGTCCACATACATGACGACAAGCCCGGCATTTATGGCGAACCTAAAGGAGATAGCATTCTAGGTGTGACAGACGGTGAGCAGCTTGTAGTGACGCGTGAACATTCGTGGACTATTGAGAAAGCCGCGAAAATACCCTGCTTGCCTAACGCAGTTAGGTAGGCAGGTGGTTTTGTGGTTACTTGGAGTACTGTCAATAACTGTACGCAACATCTAATCGACCAAGCCATTCAGAGTCAATTGGCGAGGTTATTAGCTTTTACCTGCTCCCTCCTGGAAATATCTTGAGAATATTTTTCAAAAAACTGTTCTCGAAAATGCTCAGGCTTTACTTCGTTTTTCTGAATTGCGCTCTCAACTAGGTCCAGTATTTTGGATTTATTGAATCTTTTGATTAGAAAAAGTGATTCATCAGCACTTGAAATGCTTTTCCCTCTGTTTACTATTTTCTGATCTAGATACTGCTGGCAGCATCCTTTTACATGATCAGCAACTAGGATCAACATATCAATATTTAATCTAAGCATGTCGTGATGCTTAACACGCAAATATTCATTTTCATTTTTGGCATCTATTTGCTCGTATTCAATTTCCGAACCCTCCAAAAATTCTGAACTTATACACACAACATCAAAAGTGCTGGTATCTTCATGAGATAACAGCATTGCTAATACTGCATGATCAACATTTGCGCTGGATTCGGAAAGCCAAATAGACAAACCATTAGAGTACGTATGCAAGCTATCTGTTATTGCATCAGCAGCATGTACTGCACAAACTTCATTATCCTTTATCCAGTGATTCCGCTTAACTTTTCTTAAGTAAAACGCCATATCAAGCCACTAATAGTTCCATATCTGAAATGATCGAGTCCAAATAATCTTGAAGCCATTCTTCTTTACATCTAATAGTTTTTAGAAACGGTAAACAATCTATTGAGTACCAATTTTCCAAGGCCCGTAGACCTGCTTCCTGAATTTCCGTATGGACATCTTGTAGTGCGGATTTAGCCAATATTTGGCCTTCAGGATTAACATCATCAGGATCTAAATTTGAAAACGTCCGTAGTATTCCTGAAGCAATACAAATGTCGCTTGAAAATTCATAATAGAGCATCAAAAGCCAAGACTTAGTAGCCAATTTGTTCTGTTCAAATAGATTTCCAACGAGTGTAGTGGCTTTGCTATCCAAGCCGTATTCGAAATGCTCTTCGCGTAATAGTTCTACAAACCTTGAACTGTACTTCCTATTAAACTCATCTATTCGATCACTATTTATACTATTTTCACAATATTTTTCTGAAGAAGACTTTTTCCAATCTTCAGTTACTGACTCTGGTTTTGCCCACCTAATAGTAAACAAATCCGAATTGTAGAAAACTCCAGATGTCGATATAGAGTTTTTAGAATCCGAGCTTTCGAATTGAGCTTCTCTAGCAGCTAGGGAATCACCCTCATCGCGCTCAGTGGTGTTTGATAATTCATGTAAATCAATCATTTTTAGTGTAAGTATCTTCAACTTCTCCAAGTAATCGCGTAATCATATCAATCCCTATTTCTAAAAATGGGGCCACGTCTTCTTGGGTGAAGCGGCTTTCTGTTGCATCAGGTATAGTATTGAAATCAAATTTTATTTGAATTCGATTTATGTCCCTGGTCCCGTCTTGGTTCTGAATTTCACCATTAACCCTATTAACCATCGTAATGATATTACAAGTTTCTTGTTTTCCATTAAACTCAACATCTACGTGCCTTGCAGACCTTGAATCCCACTCAAAAGCACCTCTAGCATAAAGGGGAATAGGATTTATAACTTTCTTGTAAACATCAGTGAGTTCACCCTCATCCATTTCACCTAATAACCCATTGCCACTAAAGGATATCCTGTGCCCTTTCATATTTACTAATGGTAAAACTTCAGCAAAAAAATTGGATACTTGCTTCGCAAAATCAACATGGTCGTTCAAATTTTTCCCATCGTTCACTGGGTTTCTCTCTATATCGATCCTTTGAGAAGTTAAGTTGATCGTCCATTCCTTGTCCAGGCTCTGAAAACCCAGCCGATTAAGAGGCCCTGGATTGCCGGGCAAAATCTCTTGAAATGTATAGGGGATAAAACCTTTTACGGCGAGAGGAGCTAAGTATGTAGCTATAGTATCCGTTGTAGGTGATATCCTACTGGCGTCAAGGAAAATACTACATTGCAGATTCCCTCCAAGATCAAACATTCGTTTCCCCTAATTTTCGTGAATACTCTAAAGATTGATGTTTATAACAAACAATGTGCTATGTCCATTCATAAAAGTGCGTTGGCTGCCTACATAACGTCTACGGTGATTGCAATTGTTATCACACTATGAACAGAGTGCTCCATAACTCTTTGATTTTATTGGTGCCCGGGGCCAGAATCGAACCGGCACGCTCTTTCAAGCCTCGATTGCCTACAGCGCGGGCAGGTAAAAGCTATATATCCCGTAAAGCGTTGAGCGCCTCAACCCCACCATAAGAAGAAACAACGCCATCGTTAAATATAATGTAAAAGTCCTCCGGTCGACCATCTGCTACAGCCGAACTAGCGGTCGTATATAGCTTGTAATTGTATATCTTTAAATTCTCTGCGGCAGAAACTGAAGTAGGGCTTCCCATTACTTGAACAATTTCTTGCTCGTTCATGCCCATTTGAACATTAATCATTTTGGAGGACATTTGAGCTAGCTGATTTACACAAGCGGAAAGCAGCAAGCAGAACAAAATAATCAGTGGTCTCAATTTTCCTCTCCTTGATATTGTCTCCCACAATAATAGAGGCAATCTACATTAAGTAGCAACTTAGCATTTGATACCGACCCCAGCTCATCGCGGCTAAGCGCGGGATTTTCAGTGCACATTGTTTGCCTTCAATTTGTGAGTTCTTTGTCTACACTGTGTCTACACGGGAACTAGGCATAAATTTTATGCTTGCAAGTCATCTCGTAACCCATTGATTTATATGGTGCCCGGAGCCGGAATCGAACCGGCACGCTCTTTCAAGCGAGGGATTTTAAGTCCCTTGCGTCTACCAATTTCGCCATCCGGGCATTTTGAGGGGATGGTCTTGCTGGGGTTTTTATTGAAATGGAGGCTGGAGTCGGAATCGAACCGGCGTTAACGGAGTTGCAGTCCGCTGCATGACCACCCTGCCATCCAGCCTTTATTCATTTCATGCTTATCAAAAGCTCGCGCACTATACCAAAACTCGGGGCTTTGGGCATGGGTTGATTGGCTAAAAGCCCAAAAAACATTTGATATTGTTATTGGCGTTTGGGAGCGTCGGGATGCGGCTTTGATTCGTTATTGAGCTTAGCTCAATAACTCTCCCCTTCGGGGCAGCCTTTGGCTGTCTGCACTGCTACGCAGCTGTGATTCAAAATTGAACTAAGCTCAATAACTCACCCCTTCGGGGCAGCCTATGGCGGTCTGTGCCGCTACGCGGCTTTGATTCAGAACTGAGCTTAGCTCAATAACCCTCTCCTTTGGGGTGGCCTTTGGCTGTCTGAGCCGCTACGCGCATGAGAGGGTGAGAATTAATTCATTGGTATCAAGGCAATGGAACGAACTCTTC
>JAESUV010000024.1 GCA_016762975.1 Gammaproteobacteria bacterium
AAGGATGGTAAATACCGATATTTGGATAGCAATGCCACTCCTCGGTTCGACTCATCAGGCACGATGATAGGGTTCAGTGGAATTAATAGAGATGTAACATTCAAGACTCTGTTGGCTGAATCTACTTCTAATCTTCTTGCTGCAGATTTGGGAAGCGCGCAGATTAATGATGCACTGTGCAAATTTGCTGAGTACTTTAATGTCGATCGCTTCGAATTGTGGTGGAGAAGCGAGTCTGGAGTGACAACCACGCGGACCTACGCTTGGACAAGAACAGGCATAGGGCCGGCCCCTTCCACCTATAAGCTGTCAGAAATTCCCTTAGTGGCGGCTCAAATAACTGACAATAAGATTATTCATGTAGCCGACACTCACGCGCTACCTCCGGACGCCATCAGCGAGGCGTCGATGGCAGGTTCGACCGGTAGTCGGGCATTTGCACTGTTTCCATTGAGAGTCAGCGAAGGTCAAGAACGAATTGGTTCCGGCAGAGTTGTGCTGTACGAATCGGTTCGAAACTGGACTGAAGAGGAGATCAATGAGTTGCAACTGGCATTTAACGTGATAGCCACAGCTGAAGTACGAATGCGAACCAGGACCGAACTTCAGGATAGCGAACGGTTTCACGCTCTCGTTGCCGATGTCTCCACCGACCTCCTTAAAAGTTCGGTCGATGATTCATCGCTTACGCTAGCGTTGCACAGATTCGCATTGCACTTCAATGTCGACAGTCTTGGTTGCTGGTGGTTCGATGAAACTCGCGAATCAGTTCAGAGAAGTTGTAGCTGGTTTCAGGAAGGGTCCAATCCTGGGCCTTCCGTCTTTACGCTGGATAATCTGCCGCATTATGAGGCTCTAGTGTTGGCTGGGGAGGTGGTGCGCGTCTCGGATACTAACGCTCTTCATCCAGAGTCTAGCATCGAGAGAGCATTGTACGAATCGATGGCTGTGACTGCATCAGTGTTTGTCCCACTGAAGCTGGGTGTTGGCTTGGATTACGTTGGCTGTGGTGTCGCTCTGAAGTACGGTGAGACAAGAGACTGGACCGACATGGAGATCGAGGACCTGCAATTCGCATTTAATGTTATCGCAATCGCTGAGGCACGAATGCAAACCGAGCGCGAGCTTCAAGATCGTGAACGATTTCAAAAATTTCTTGCTGAAATTTCTACACAACTTCTTGAAACACACCAAAATGAAATAGGCGAAAAGATAGACAGTGCATTGAATCAAATTGGCCAACACTATGGCCTAGACAGGACCAGCCTTTGGTATTTTGAAGACAATAAACGCTTGGTGCGGTGTGTTCATCAATGGTCACTCCTAGGCGGGGAAATACCGAATGGAGATGCAGTTGTATTGGACACAATTCCTTGGGCAGGAGTAAAAATACTTTCTGGCCAAGATATTCAGCTAAATACTATCGAAGACGTTCCCTTGGAGCATGAAGGTGACAGGGCTTTCTTTGAAGCACAGGGCATTAAATCGGAACTCGCTTTGCCGCTGGTGATTGATGATCAGCAAGTGGGTTTCGGTGCATTCGTTACTCTGCAGCAGACGCGTTCATGGTCGGAAAAAACCAAGAGCGAGCTCCGGCTACTGGTAGAGGTGCTCATGAACGCTTTCTCCAGAGCCAAGGCGAATCAGACTAGCCAACAGCGAGAACGAGATCTAGCTCGTTCCGAGGCATTGGCGCACGTGGGTAGCTATTCATTCTTTCCAAGCAGCGGCCTGAATGATTGGCCACCCTTTGGAAAGGCATATTTTTCTGAAGAAATGCAGCAATTATTTGACTGTACAAGTGAAGAAGCCTCGTTTGATGTGTTTATTTCTAGGATTCACAAGGACGACAATGCGCGCGTGCAAGAATCCATGCGAGAACTACTGAAGCAGGGCTCAGTACTTCAACATGAATACCGCTTGGTCGGGAGGGACGGTGAAATTATCCATGTTGAAGACCGTAGTGAGGTGGACAGAAGCCATGACGCGCCAGGGGTAACAAAGGTTTTTGGTTCTCTGAAGGATGTTTCTGAGCGCGTTGTGCGTGAGAATGAACTCAAGGGTGCTCTGGCCCAAATAGAAAAACTGAAAGAAGACCTCGAAGAAGAAAACCTAGAACTTCGTGATGAGATTAGGTCAGTCCATGGTTTCGATAAGATCATAGGCAACAGCAGGTCGCTACGGCATTGTCTGGACTTAGTTAAAAAGGTAGCGCCTACCGACGTAACAGTGATGTTGTTAGGTGAAACCGGGTCGGGTAAGGAGTTAATTGCGCACGCAGTTCACGATCAGAGTTCTCGCAAAGACAAACGTATGGTCAGTGTTAATTGTGCTGCCCTTCCAGGATCGCTGATTGAGAGTGAACTCTTTGGTCATGAAAAAGGGGCGTTTACCGGCGCTGGATCGGTTCGGAAAGGCCGCTTCGAACTCGCCGACGGTGGCACGCTCTTTCTCGATGAGATTGGCGAATTGCCTCTGTCGCTGCAGAGTAAGCTGTTACGTGTAATTCAGGAGGGAGAGTTCGAGCGCTTGGGTGGTAGCAAAACGCTGCAAGTCGATGTCAGGCTAATAGCAGCAACCAATCGTCAGCTTAAAAAAGTCGTGGATCAGGGGGGATTTCGTGCAGATCTGTATTATCGAATAAGTAATTTCCCTATCGAGGTGCCCTCCCTGAACGAGCGGAAAGATGATATCCCATTGCTGGCAGAACACTTTGTTCGAAAATTCGCTCCCGAGCTGGGGAAAAATATCAAGGCCATCTCAAGTGGAATGTTGCGCTATCTTACTGAAAGATCTTGGCCTGGGAATGTGCGGGAGCTGGAAGGGTTCATTCAGCATGCACTAATCACTAGTGAAGGTGATATTTTGACTGTCAGCCTTCAGAAGGAAGAAACTACTCAGTCACTCTTTGAGCAGGGTGATTCAAGTGGTGCAGAGGGAAAAACGCTTTCGAGCGTTGAACATAAACATATAATCAATGTGCTGAATCAAACCGCCTGGCTGATTTCCGGCGAAAAAGGCGCTGCCAAAATCCTCGGAGTTCCACCTAGTACACTTCGCTCTAGAATGAAGAAACTAGGAATAGAGAATCCTGATAAAAGTGCCGTGATAGCGTAGCTGCCCACCGTTTAATGCACGTTGACTACTTTACTGTGTACTAGATGCAATGTATGTGCGACGCTTCCGGGGATACATTGCAATTACAGAATTTATGGGAAAGAAAAATATGAGTCATGAAGAAGAAGTTGCTTACGCAATCGCATCCTGGCAGCGATTCGATTCGCAGGTAACTGATGACCTAGCGCGTGCCGTGATTAGCGCTTTCATTTTGGTGGCAGTAGCTGACGGTGATCTCGCACAATCAGAAATCGATAAATTTATTCTGATGATGGGGGCGCAAGAAGATTTAGTCGCTCCCATAGGCATTGATCGAATCAGGCTACTGTTTCGCGACATAGGCTCTGCAATCATGAGCGACCCAATTGCTGGACGAGAGCATGCCCTTGAGCTTATCGCGGCAGTAAAAAGTAACGCGAGTTACTGCGAATTAGTACGCTCCGCTGCAGAGATCGCTGTTATTGCAGATAATCGCGAGTTAGCGTCTGAACAGGCAGTCATGGGAGTAATTTGTAGTGCGATGGATATCGAAGTGCGGGATTTAGGGGGGCACTGATTACTTAGTAACTTAGCAAAGTTTGGTGTTTCATTTTCCCGTGAACTACACTTCTCTGTATGCCAAGGAGAGGCCGACTTCACATACCGGGAGGGTGTTACCACGTCATAGGGCGTGGTTTGGAGCGGCGGTACATTTTTGAAGACGCTGTAGATAAAAGAGATTTCCTTTCTCGGTTTGGTGACAATCTTCGGCGCAGCGATGCTCAATGCTTGGCTTGGGCAATGATGTCCAACCATTATCATTTGCTAATTCGAATAGGTGTATTGCCGCTAGCTAAGCTCATGGCACCGGTGCTGGGGGGTTATGCTGGCAATTATAACCGTCGCCATTGCCGAAGTGGCTATGTCACACAGAATCGATTTACCTCGATTCTGTGTGATGAGGATAGCTATCTTTTTGAGCTCATTCGTTACATTCATCTTAATCCCCTGAGAGCTGAGGTCATCGACAGCTTTGCAGAGTTAGGCAGATATCAATGGACTGGGCATGCTGGGATTCTTGGTAGATTTCGACAAAAGGGCCACAAAAGAGCGCAAAAGGTATAGATGAATTGCTCCTAGGTAAAGTCAAAGCTTTAGTTTCATAGCCGGGCGGACTACTCAGCAAATTAGCCGGTTCCTAACGTTGTCGAAATTCGAACTTCGACATTTAGGTGGGTCACGGCCCTCAATGAGTTCGTGATCAGACAGGCCTGCTCAGACTTCTCAAGCAAACGTCTCGTCTTTTGCTCGTCAGTTCCCTCTGGCACCTCGATGAGGGCATGCAGAACGAACTCGGTAAATTGAGTGACCTTTTCAACACGGTCGAGTATGCCGTCAACTTCGCAGCTCAACGATACCCAGTCCAATTTCGACACTCGCGCTATGGCTTTGAACGTAAGTAAAAAACAGTCGGCGACTGCGGCAACCAAAAGTGTTTCAGGCGACCAGCGATCACCCGGCCCTCCAAACTCAGCAGGTGGCGCAGATTCAATGCTGTCTAACCCTGAGCTCCCAATATCAACGTGCGTATCATTAGTGGTCGTCGCCTTTACGGCATAGTGGTGTGGAAGGTTTTGCACTTTCAGTCCTTTTTTGTTCTTGCGCTGAAGCCCAAGCGTTTGGATGGGTGGTTTTCGGTCAAAGCGAATCTAATTGAGAAGTATGCAGCCAAAAGAGTTGCTAGCGAGGGTAAAAAACCCTTCGCAACCTGATACCAGCTCCATACTACATTGCAATGAGTTCAGAGTGATTGCTCTAAATACCAAACGGTACGCAGGGAGTCTCCTTAGAGTCTGCTATTAATGCGTAAGTCAAAGTGATGCTCACCAAATGGCCGAGTTTGTCAGGATTACTACTCAATCAGGTTCTTACTTTACATCCTCAATTGGCGAGTATGTCGATAGAAAACGGTGGTTTTTAGACACTTTCGTATATATATGTATAAATATTGCAAAAATATATACATGTAGGCGCAAACATATATACTTTTAGTATGTTTCGTATACGTTAAAACCCTCAGAATCTACGGGTAAGTAGAAAGGATTGCTAGATTTATGGCTTTTGCACCTACAAATTTGCCACTGCCTGAAGAAACAGCGCATGAAACAAGAGCTGTCCTCAAGAAGGCTGCATCTGCCCACCGTTATCTAGCTGAGCTTAAAGGTGTGTCTGCTTCTATTCCCAACGAAGCGATTCTGATCAATACCCTGACCATGCAGGAGGCAAAAGATTCATCTGAAATTGAAAACATCATCACTACCCATGATGAGCTGTTCAAGGCTGGGTTAGAAGCAAACGCACTTAATCCAGCAGCGAAAGAAGTTCAGAACTACGCAGTGGCACTGCAGGCGGCTTTCAGAAGCATACGAGCATCGAGGCTCATTCGATTACAAGATATTCTTGATATACAGCAGACCCTTGAGGGGAACAATGCCGGATTGAGGCAGCAAGCTGGTACCACACTAAAGAATCAGCAAACTGGTGAAATAGTTTATACGCCTCCTCAGGATCCCGGACAGATTCAATCGCTCATGGCGAACTTGACTGAATATATAAACGACAGTGGACTATCAGACAACGACCCATTGGTGAAAATGGCAATCATCCATTTTCAATTCGAAAGCATCCATCCCTTTTACGATGGCAACGGTCGAACAGGGCGAATTCTGAATATTCTCTACATGATCACACAGGGGTTGTTGGATCTTCCTGTTTTATACTTGAGCCGGCACACTATCAGAAATAAAGCGCGCTACTATCAACTTTTACAAGCGGTTAGAGACGAGAATGAATGGGAGCCCTGGCTGATTTTTCTGCTCGAGGGAGTCGAGCAAACAGCGAGACAAACCATATTCTTAATCAATCAGATGAAAGGGCTGATAAGCGATTCCAAGCATAGAATGCGCACTGAGCTACCTAAAATATACCGACAAGAACTTCTCAATAATATTTTTCGTAACCCCTATACGAAAATAGAATTCGTGATGAAAGATCTCGATGTTACCCGTTTAACAGCAACCAAATATTTGGATCAATTAGCCCATAAGGGTTTCTTGGAGAAGCAAAAGGTAGGGCGTACAAACTACTACATCAACTCACCATTGTGTGACTTGTTTGTGCGCAATCCCGATGCCCCGCAAACAGAATAATTGGGGACACCTAAAAGATAGTAAATTAACGACACGCCCAGCCTTAGCTAGCCTCCACTTTTGGTTGAAAGTTGAGCAGGGCCACAGTCACCAAATTAACGCTGGGCTCTCCAAAGCATGTCTTATTTTATTATCTTATAGCTGTCCCCTACTCTATTTTCTGACCCCAATAGTTCCGTCTCGTTGTCATGGTCATCTACGGGGTCTTGGCAATTTGTTTAATTAGCTTGTTCGAAGGAATGTTAAGCTCTTTTTCAATTCTTTGCCTTTCCTTGAATCCTAACTTATGTATAGAGCAATGATTTACTATCATTACTTTCAGCACTCTTTTTGCAGTTTCAGAAAACTCACTATTCCCAAGTTCGTCTACGATTTCATTGATCTGTAGGTTTTTGTTATACCACATCAAAATACCATGCTTTACTAAGAAAGATGCAGGACTGTCTTCTTCGTCGCAAACAGCAGCAGTTACATCTATCAGTTTATTGGAACCTAAAGAGTGGACTATTTTAGCTATCAGCACGTGGATAAATTGAAAATTCATATTCCAATAAAGAACTCGAGACAATTTCACTATATCTTCATCGCTAGTTGCATAAACTTTTTTTCCTTCTTTTACTCTTGCTTCCGATTTTCGTTGAATTATTTTTTGTACTCGTCCCCTCAAAAATTCAATATGTGCATCCTCGTTATTTTCTATATCATCGAAGTAAGATTTAAGTATTCGAAGATGAGTATCCATTCCTTCTTTAAATATTTGTTCAAGCCTGTCTTTTTTCAACGACCCAGCTCGACTCTTAATAATTCGGCCCATAACTTCTACTGTTTTGATGCTTTTACGCAATTCTAGTTGCAGATCATCATCACCTTCTTCTTCTTTATTGTCTTGAGTAGCTACCCCATTACCGTTTTCGGATAAGCCTTCTTCTCTTGCATCTTCCGCTGCTAGCCGTTTGGTTCTCTCTTCTTCTGGTGATTCACTAGCGGAAGGCAGTACTTCTTGAACAATGTTTTCTACCTGTTTGTCAAAAAAAACTAGCTCATCTTTTCTCAAAGTGGCTTCCTGATTATTTTCAAATAACCCGCAAGCCGCTAATGTGATTTCGTCCAATATATAGGGGTTTCTAGAGTGATGTGATACGAATATGGCTATATAGGCATTCTCATCCCTATGCAAATTCTCTATTATGGAATCAATGTGGGTTTTGTTACTGTCCAAATGCTCGGAGAGGTACTTTGCAACGAAGAAGTAATATAAATAGGGATAGCAAAAGGAGTAATTTCCAAAGTCATCTAAGGCTATCATCTGAGTTCTTTGGAGTGTGTTTAATAACACGTCTTGGCTGATAGGTAAGTTGTATTCTTCCAGATATATTTTAAGAAAATCTTTAAATTCACTAACTGAAAGTTTGGTTTTTTCTTCCTCATAAAAGTAGAATGAACACTCCGTAAGGAAGTTAACATAGGTATCCATTTCTTCATTTTTCACGCCTTCCTTTTTGAGGTACAAATAAATAAGCGCCTGATAACAATGGCCCTGTGAAGATATTTCCTGATCAAGTGTTTTTCCAAAAGTTTCGATAGTACTGATCACAGTAAGAATGAAAAACGGATAAGCAGGCATAAGCCCGGTTCCTAATGCTTTTCCTAATGCTGTATCTACTAATTCTGTGGTGGAATCAATTTTCTGATACACATCGTTTTGATGATCCTTACTACCCTCAGATGAATTGGTTAATCCAGTCCAATTGCGAATTAGTTTATTTCTAAAAGAAGGACGAAATTCCTTAATCTTATAGTGGTCGAATGATTTAACTAAATTTTCATCACTTAGATTGAGTCCAAAAATATCATCTACAATTATCACTTGATTAGTGAATTTTGACAGATCCCTCATGTGATTTTCTTTATTCTTTGCAAAATGAAAATCATCGACTATTGGAACTATCCTGCTGTCACTCACATCGTCAATTGCAATATCTCTGTATTGCTCCTGAAATGCACTGGTCAATCTGTTCTCAATTTTTCCAGCAAAATTCGAATTTCTATCAGAAATGTAGACAGGAAAATAGTTGGTTTCAAATAGATGCAAAAAGAGCTTTCTACAAAGAGTGGTTTTACCAGATTGATTTTCGCCAGCTATGACCAACCTGAAATTGCTGTTGCATCCGCGTATGACTTCCTCCGAATCGATATTTTTGTCGTAATCTTTGGTTTCGTTGAATTTTTCAAATTCTGGGTAAACAAATACATCATCTAAAGTTACTTCGTCTTTGACAGAGTGGGCTTTTGCTAGCATGTCAGTGGAGTTAAGGAACAATGAAAATTGATCGCTGATGGTTGCATTACGCAATTTTGCCACTTCGTTTACTATTTTACTTATTTCATTGTAAACATTATTCCATGCACTGCTGCTATTGTTATGTTCATCTATAATTGACTTGCCGTCTTTGGGTAATGCTAGTGCCGGGGATATGTCTTTATCATCAAGCCACCCGCAATCCGAAAGAATGATCGGGCATACTGATATACCTTTTGACTCCATTAGAGAAAATGCTGCAGACTTTTCTTCTAGACATGCAGCTGAGGCAAGGAAACTCGCCGAAACCAATAGACAAATAATATCTGCATCTTCCAAATTGCAATCGATTTGTTGCTGATAGTTCTTTCCTGGCAGAATTTTTCTGTCGCACCAAGGTTCTAACAAATCGTTTGTTTCAAAAGGGTGTAAGTGTTTCTTGAATGTTTCCATAGATTCTTCATCTTCGTGAGAGTAGCTGATAAAGAGCTTCAATTTGTCCTTACGATTCATATTCCAATTCTCCTGCAATGATCTCTGGTGATTCCCTAGTCGGATTCAAATGTGCTGAATGGATGCTTTTTGAGTATCACGATAGTGACGATATAGGAGGTAATCGTCAATCGCTTGTATCCCTCCTGTAGCGCAGATTCCGGAAACACTATCTGATATGCCCCAGAATGCATTGAAAAAGGCCTGATTCAAACCATCCGCGGGTTTTAAGTTAAGAAGAGGGCGTACCAGAGTGCCATTGCATCCTGAAATGAGGAGGCTCTGAGGTGTTTCTATTAGGTGTTCAACAGATGTGAATATCTAGCCAACTTGACACGTCAAAGAAATCAAAGTCGACGCAGTGACCAAGCCCCTAGTGACTGCGATATAATCCTTGTGGCTAGCTAGTCTATCTCACGTTAACCATGAGCAACTTCAGCATTGAAGGTCTGTTCAATTAGCCACATATTGCTCAAAATTCAGCTTAGTCTACAACCTCCTTTCTGACTCCGATAAAACCCTTGTGCGATCTTGTTATTCAGTAGTAATGATGACTTTGAAAACCTAGCCCTGTGGTGTAGCACGGCTACCTGCTTGTTACGTGCTGTCTTCACATTGCACTTGCTTTACGGCTCCAAGAACTTGCAGAATGATTCGGTCAATTTTGTGGTGATTCACCTTACTTAGGTGAATGCTAGGATATTGCTTTTTGGGTTTGCTGCCTCCATTCGTGGTAAATCCTTCAACAACTTCTGCGCCTTCCATGCGTATTATGTTGCGAATCGTGTTGTTCAATTGCTTAGATGCACCTAGCTTAGTGGCTCCGATAGTGAATTGAAGGAGGTGGTGATCAACTAATTTAGCAATTCTTTTTGTTCCAAAACCTTTTAGATCAAATTCAGGAATTTTCTGTAAAGCTATCCAGCCACCAACTTGCTGTAACTCGAAGTATTGTTGCAGGAGTTCTTTGTGTTCGATAGTCATGTAATATTCTCTGCGAGCACATGGAAATCTCTTACCCACCAAGCCTTTTGATCATTCATATTGCAATCAAGTTCACGTATCAATTCAGACTCACGTTTTGAATGTTGATCCTTCTCTACGTTTTCCAAAGGATAGTGCCGTATTTCCCAGCCCTTCACTATGGCTGTTGTGAGAACCAAATGTACAAATCTAAATATTTGAACTGCCCTATGGGGTCGGACCGGCGCAGGCCACCGAAATATGGCGCATTAAGGGTGATATAAGCTTGGGATGCACCTTTAAAATCCGAGTTTAGTGGGTGAAAATTACTTCTAAGTAACTGGAATACTTCCTGCGTGCCTGCTCAATGCTTGTTCGTCACTTAGGATTAATTTTAAGTCTCATCAATGTGCATTTAAGGGCCAGAACAACGGACTTTATGTCCATAAATCACCAGGTATCAAGGCATTGT
The DNA here is from genome assembly GCA_016762975.1 of Gammaproteobacteria bacterium. Classification (GTDB taxonomy): domain Bacteria; phylum Pseudomonadota; class Gammaproteobacteria; order Pseudomonadales; family Pseudohongiellaceae; genus UBA9145. The sequence goes on from JAESUV010000024.1 coordinate 10,532, forward strand.
TCTGGTCCGACCCCGAGTTCTCAGGCGCAGAAAATGAAACACCAAACTTTGTTAAGTTACTAAGTTATCAGTGTCCCTGAGAGTGTATATTGTCCAGTAACTTAGCCCAATCCCATCAAATCTGTCAGCTTTTTATACAGACTCAAAGCCCCCTAATCTTAACCCATTGAATCATATGAGTATTAAATTCTGGCTTGTTTCTTGCTCTTATAAAGATATCTAATTCGTTGGATAGACTTATAAAAATGGATCTGGGCTAAATTATGAAGCGCAACAATTTTATTTGCACAGCAATATTTCTAATATCGGTATTCGCAGCGAGTTCAAGCTTTGCCGGACCCATTGATTTAGCCAAGGTAAGCCTGGGTGGCTCGGCTGTGGACGTAATGTACAGCAGCGGTGATCTCACTGGATCCTTAACCAACCTGTCTGCCGCCTCATTTAACAGTCTCAGCGTCGCGCAACTCAGTGCAAACTATGATGTGTTGGTGATTGGCTGCTGCGACAGCACAACCTTAAGTGTTGATTGGGCCACACGTTTGCTTCCATTTCTAAATTTAGGTGGTGGTATCGTCTGGGAAAACCCCTACAATAACAATCTTAGTCAGATTTCTGCCGTGGTAACCGCAACGACTGGCAGTGGCGGAGGTAGTGGTTGGACTTTTTCTCCAGTTCCCGGTTTGACAGATGGAATAAATGGTTCGATCGTTAATGAACACATCTCAATTGCCTCTTATGATGCTAGCGTCTTCACGCCTTTCTTGTATCAAGGCGGTGACGTAGAAGGACTCTATGGTGAGTTTAACAATGGCGGCCGAATGGTTTTTACCTCGCCAGATAATTGCTTACATGCCAGTTATAACTCGGATCCTAACCAATATAATTTTTGTCTAAATGAAATTAACTGGGTGGCGAACGGTGCATCAGTACCAGAACCCTCAACACTCATCCTTTTGGGTCTTGGATTGGCTGGGCTTGGTCTTAGACGAAGAAGGCTACTAAGTTAAAGTTAAACTGCTTAAAGAAACCCGTCCTTAGTGGCGGGTTTTTTATTGGGTAAACATTAACGTCTGCTACGGGCTGTGAGTTCAACCGGTCAGTGCAACACACTACTAAGCAAACGAAGGGGACACTGATTACTTAGTAACTTAGCCTGTAGCGTGGTTAAAAATGTGCCGGCGCTCTAAACCCCACCCTATTACGTGGTAACACCCCCTAGCTATACGAAGTCGATCTATCCTGAGCACACCGTAAAGCTTAGTGCGCAGAAAATGAAACACCAAACTTTGTTAAGTTACTAAGTTATCAGTGTCCCTGAAAGTCCTGAAAGTCTTCACGTCAATTTTCTTTACAGCGTTTATCTGATAATTCGATATTTTGTTCAGATTCTTTACACCTGCCCGAAGCTCGATTTATAAGTATTTGATGTTTCGGTACTAAATTTTTGGCGTGAAACTTGCTTTGTTATTGCATGTATTGCCGGATCGAAAAAAAGCAACAGGATGATTCTTATGGTTACCGGAACTGAGAAAGACAAAAGCGAGGTCTCAAAATCCTGGCTGATATCCGCCGTTTGTGTGGGAATGCTGATGTTCGGACAGGCTGCGACCGCGATCCCGATATTTCAGACGAAGATGTTCAACCAACTAAATTCAAGAGTCGATGCCACTTCCACTTACTCTACCTCCACCTCTGGCACAAGCTATCTCTGGTCAAACAACACTGTAGAGAATATTTTGTCATTCGATGGCTTCGATTCTAATCTCGGAACTCTGAATAGTGTCAAAATAGAGTATGAAACGGAATACGATAATGCAGTGGTCGTTAATGCCGCTGACTGGATAGCTGATTTCCCTGGTTATAAAGACACAGCTAATGTGAGCGTTAGTGCGACCGCGGGTTTAGATATAGTACTTGTTGATCTATCATCATATGCATTGGCGAGTTTAGCTGATACGAATATCGCAGCATGTACCCGTACCCCAACTCATTTCTATTTCCCTCCTTATACGGAATGTACGTCAAACGCTACCAACTTGGATAAGGATTTTTCTGGAGAACTGGACTTAAGCTGGTTTTCACTCTCTGCTTTTGTAGGTCTCAATCCAATTGATATCAAATTAAGGAGCTATGCCAATATCAGTGGTAGCTGTATCGGGGCAGAACATAATT
>JAESUV010000025.1 GCA_016762975.1 Gammaproteobacteria bacterium
GAGACACTGATCTTTCCCAACGCCGATGGTGTAAAGCTAGATAATGTTAAGAGATCTTGGGGCCGTGTACTCAAAGATGCCAGAATTACAAACTTCAGATGGCACGATATGCGACACGACTTCGCTTCCAAGCTAGTCATGAAAGGTGCGCCACTCAATACAGTGCGCGACCTTTGCGGTCATGCCGACCTAGGCACTACATTAAGATATGCGCATCTGGCCCCCGAGCATAAGGCTGAAGCCGTGGCTTTACTAGGATGATGCCTCAACGCGACTATCACACTATCCAGGAATCAGCTATTCAGATTGGTTGTTCTGAGGCTGATATCTATCACTGGATAAGCACCAATCAAATTGAGGCAGTGGTATACACAGATCAACGTCAGTTTATTGCAACAACCTGGAATGATGAAAAGGAGATTTGGGAAGGCAATGGAACCGTCTATTACCGAGGCTTACTTTCTGTTGATTCCAGTTGGATTAAACATTTGCTAGACCACAAAGAAATAATACTAATTACGCAAGCCATTCCTTTGGAGCCAAACGAATACAACGATTATTCTTTTCAATGCCCTTTTAAAGAAGAAATACTTCCCGAAGAAATCTCCGCATGGGAGCCTTATAAATTCGACGATATAGTTGAAGTCATTCAACTCTCGCCTTTTCCTGCACAAATTCGAAACAAATATTCATCAATCTCGGATAACCTGAATAATGTATTAGCACTAATTAATTCGAAGTATTCTGAAACCGTTAGAAATACTGACGAAACAGATATCCCGAAATATGATTTCAATTACGATTTTAATGGGAGCTATGTAATTGACGATCTAAGGCTTACAAATGTCATAGTCGAACGATTAGCGAAATTAGCAGACAAAGACAGTTCTGAAGTATTTGGCACCACGAAAACAGGAAAGGCAGATTTAGGCCCATTGCCTTGGAGCGAAAGTAAATCCAAATTCAGCGAAATCAATGCAATTATTGAAAGGCTTTTTAGAGATCAGGGCAATAAACAATGCAAAACACTCTGGCGAGAGCTTGAAAAAGATATTAGCGACGAACTATTTCGCTATGACATTCATGAAATAGTCACTATCGGGCTTGATTCACTTGAATGGAAGAATCTATCCGGCAATTTAAGCGAAATGAAATACAAAACCTTTTGCAATAAAATTAGCGCTATCCGAAGATTTTATTTATTAAAAGATTTATTGATTAATAAGCAATAACCCTTAATCGCCATTTCCTTTCTTTTATTCGTAACCATTTGTTTTTAAACAGGTTTCGAAACATTCAATTAATTACTTCTATTTAGATCGAATTAATCAAATACCAGCAAAAGAATTCGATATTCGTATTACGTTCCAATTAAATCGATTTAATTCGCCTAATTGATATTTCTCCCGACTAGGCGCATCGATCTACATGCAGGCACTACCTTGAACTCCACGCCCAAAGGTAATCAACGGAGAAATACTCATGAAAAGAAATATGACATCAAGGTTATTAAACGAAACCGAAGCGTCTGCCTATATCGGCATGAGCAAGTCCTATCTACGCAAAGCCAGAATGGAGGGAAATAGGAAAAATAGGACACCAGCGCCAAAATTCATCAAGATTGATCGTACAGTTCGATATCCAATTGAAGAGCTGGAAACTTGGTTAGGAAAATTTCATCGGCTGGAGCATTTAGGTCAACAATACGAAATGGATATCTAATCAAAACCTAGTTTAACGCAGCCGGCTAATGGCGCCAATCTCGGCGAAGTTTAGGCGCCATAAGGCCTCACCATTCGTTTAGCAATCGTGACTAGCTCTCACTAATATGTCCAAACATCTCTATACCAGACTTTGCAGTGCGCGGGAGATAGTATATATCGTCAATGTCCACACGATTTCGTCTCAGTTTGAAGCTACCACCGTCCACATTCATCTTGTAAAAGTCAATCTGCGCTTCCCGTGAATCAAGCGCCATTATTACTGAATGCATAACTGCATCTGGGCAACGCAAACCAAAGATTACCTCTTCAAGCGCTAAGGTTGAATCCTGAACCCCTCTTTCGCCAATTAGCCGCCACTCTCGCTCATAGCGCCAAGCCGACGCCTTACGAAGCAGAACATCACGATCTAACAATTCCTGTGCCTTACTATCGTTATCTAACAAAGCCTTCGCAATCCGACTTGTTTTGACTGTCCGAGTGCCTCCATATTCCACCTTCCGCAGTATTGGCCTCGGCTCACGATCAAGGCCATAGCCGATGCAGATACCACGATGCTGATCACCGTAGTGACTCCAAAGTAGTGGATTTCCTGCTGAGGCAGAAAAGCAGCAAACTCCTCTGCCATACTGCATTTTAAGCTCTCTCTCTATTTCCCCCGACAGGAGATTCCCTTCAACCTCTAAGATGCTATCTTCATACTCAGGATTAGTAGCGTGATATGCGATGTTTGCGAGTTCGTTGTGAGATGCTTGAGCTCCCAACTTCTTGGCGTGGGCGGCAGCTTTCTTTTCTTCAAGTTTAGCGTTTTTCAATGACGAAATAGTGTTAGCGCTAACCCTCCGAGAAATTAGTTCGGAAAGGAGAAGACGCAATACCCCTATGTCAGTGTCAATTTCAACTTTTGGCTGGCAATCTAGAGGATCATTAAACGAAGCTGGGTTCGCGAAGTACAATTGGTCATGGCACAGAGAATTAACTGCCATAGAACTAAAGGCACGATATCGATAGATTTTTCTTGGTTGTTCAAAAGGCATATATGCTAGCGCGAGCCTGGTTGAAAAAAGTCTGCAATCATTGAGCAGGGATAGGTACAGGTACAGGTACAGGTACAGGTACAGGTACAGGTACAGGTACAGGTACAGGTACAGGTACAGGTACAGGTACAGACGAAATTGTTATAGAAGTGATTCCACAAAATAAATCAGTCCCTTCTTCATTAATGAAGCATTCAAAACATCTTCAATATGTGGATATCTAATAGCTAGTATCTTAGTAGGTAACTTTGCCTTCATCAATAAAGCCAAAAGCGCTTCGGATGAATTCTGATCCGATAAAGTGAATTTTACCACTTCCCGCAGAACCTCGTATTGCTAGCCCAATGAAATATACATGACCTTCACGCCTACAAAATAATGGAGCCCCACTGAGGCCGCCAAATGTAGATTCACTTGGATCCAACTCGAGGACGTATATCCCCTTTCCAAGTTCCGATTCATTCAAAACGCCAATACTAATAACGAGCCTTTCCAGAATTTTGTTATTTTTCCAGTCATATCTATCGTCATTAGCCGGGAACCCAGCGATCAGAATCTGAGCCCCTATTTCCAGCTTACTCGCTGGCCAAGTAAATGTATCAAACCTCCATGCAAAAAGGTCAACATCAGATTCTTCAGAAAACAACTCGGAGTTAGTCTTATATATGACAAAATCTTCAAGCTCTTCTCTATTCTCATAATCAGGAAACGACGGGAGAAAAACATTTGTAAATGGTAGAGCTATTTTAGCATTGGGAATAAGAATTCTAGCATGATGGTAATCAACTCCATTTTTCTCTACTACATGCTTCGCAGTTAATGCATAAATATATTCATTGTGAGCAACTAAGAAACTAGAACCGAAACCCCACAAATAATCTTCCTCTTTCTCAGCGAAGGATATTGGCCGTGCTCCTGTACTTACTATATCTTTGAGCTCTTCAGGATGGAGACCTCTTTCATTGTGCTTCTTCATAGAAATTGGAATAAATCTCGCTTAGACCCCGCACTAATTGCACGAGGCACAAATATACATTCTACATGCCTGTCAATTCGTAGAAATCTCGATTACGTGCTCAGGCAGAAAAATCACCTCACTCCCTGGGGTTAGGAAATCCTGCTCACCTACTGATGCTGTTAGAGGAACATTATTCAAATCACCAACATAATAAGGGCCAATTCGATCTCTAACCAAAACCCACATTCTTTCAAAAAACACGTTCTCCTGCTCTCCCTCGTCAGGAGGAACATCTATGCCAAATATGAGTTTAACGTTATCTCCTTCTTGTAGATTTCTACGATCATCTTCAGAAGGCATGTAAAATGATTTGGGTGTTCGGTGATTTTGAGCCAACCCGCTCCTCAATTCCCAGCCGTCCAAATCCCTAGCTGCTAAGCGCATATCAGAAAAAGCTTCATCACCATTTTTCAATGCATCCCAAATTGGCTTCTCACCAATTTTAGGAACAGGATGAATAGATTCACCAAAAACCGTTCTTAGTAATTGTTCTAGTGATGTATCTATACCCTCATCTCCTCGCATATCTACTGCAAAAATCCCAGAGAAGTGAGGGGGTACGGAGCAGTTCTCCCCAGGTTCAATTTCCCCAGCTCTTACTATAGGAATAAATTTATCTCTTGGAACCCCTGAAGCAATGTGCCCTGATATAATTTGCTGCTCATATCCCACACCGCCTTGTCGCTCTATAGATTTTTGATAATAATTTGGAGTGCATATAATTAGGACGTAGTCACAATCGACAATCTCTTTTTCCATAAATTGAGTTAGGCTCTGACCTGGACGAACATGCCATTGATCAAGTTTTACATCCACCCCATTTTTCCTAAGGCGCTCAGAAATTCCTCGAACCCATACCTTATGTTCCTCAGAATCCCAAGAATAAGATATTAAGGCCGTGGGGGACTCACTCGCACTCAACTCGAAGCTCCTTGAAACGCAACATTGACGAAAAATACTTGAGCAAACTAACAGGCATATGACTTAACAATGTTTTAACTGCAATATCTCGCTTAAGCCACTATACCATTTGTATCATTTACTCCCTTGAAGTCTAAAGTTTTCAATTCCTTGGTATAAGCTGGTCCAATTATATAGTCATCAAGCTCTAGCTTAGGATTCATCATAGATGTGGTATAGATGATTTGAAATGGCGACTCAATCTCTGTAGCTCTTCTTATTATCAAGTCTTGGAACAGATGACTTCGCTCCATCTCCATTCCTTTGTCTTCGATATTATCAAGCAATAGAAATCGAGGGTGCAGAAAGTTTCTGCCTTTTGCAGAAGCTAACAATATGGATAAGATAGCAGTGTTTTTCAGGAAAACATTACTGCTTTCTGCAAAGTTAACACTACCATCAACTGAAATCGCATCGTTGGTGAAATTCAATTCCACCTTTTGAGCGCTCTCAAATTCTTCCTGCCTTTTAAAATCCGAATGAAGAAGGCTCGTAGCTACTTCAGAAAAATTCGCCATGGCTTTCCTCTGACGACTTTCCGTTAACTTTTTGAGCGCCGTAATCCTCGTCACTAACCCGTTTAGGCTTTCTTGTATCGTATTTTTTTCTAGTTGCGCACGCTCTAGCTCTGCAGCGATATTCAAATAATCAGTAAGATGCTTGGTCTCTCCGTCTATAAATCCAATTCTACTTGTCATTTCGGCCAGCGCTGCATCTCTAGGCCCACTGGAATCAACATACTTTAACTGAAATTCAGAATACAGCTTTTCATAGCTATTCTTATACAATCTAACGTCACGCTTAGCCTCCTCCAACTTCGCATCGTTCTGGCTATAGATTTGCCGAGTCTCTCTAGCTTGTAGTTGAAAATCGAGCCGGATCTGACTGAATCTAGATTTTTCATTCTCAACATCCTTAGGCGACTTACATACGACACAGTGATCTTTGCCACTCTCCAAATCCAATTCTGCTCCACATGCAGGGCAATGGGAAAATTCGATTTCTCCCACAAGCTGCAGTGCGCTTTCCGTCAATGAAAGTTTTTCAACACTTTCATCTATGTGCTCTTGAAAACGCTCAATTTCAGAAATATCCATCTCAAGCCTTGATATGGTGGTTTCAGCATGCTGAAATTTGGTCCTAGCAGCGGAAACACTTTTAAGCGCTGCTTTTCTTTCCCTAAGAAACCCTTTCACATCGTCGTGATCCACAACATTGTCAATATTCGAAACATCTTTCATTAACTGTGTCTTTTCAGTATTCAAATCTGAGATTGTAGAATACAGAGATTGTGTGGACTGCAGTGCTTTTTCTGGAGGCATTGCCTTCTGCAACCCAGACAATTTTGTACTAATTTCTGCCAATTTTTTGTTCTGAGCGCGTATCTGAAGTTCCGTCTCATATATCTCAAAATCACCGATTCCAAAAAGTAGACCACCCACAGCTTCTCTAATGTTCTGAGTATCAAAGGACTCGAAACGGAATAGCCTACTTGCCGGAGTCCGTTGATCCGAATAACAAAGCCTAAGAATTTGATGCATTGTGATATTGGAGCCACCTTCGCCCTTTGCCTCGGGAATTCCAATCAGCTCAAACAATACTTGCGAAAAACTATTATTAGTTCCAGATCTTCGAAGTGAAAAATTTTCCCACCCTTCGATACCTTTATCAGAAGCCTCGGACATGCTTCCAAAATATACTTGCACAGGCGCAGTTTTTGATTGAGTTAACCGCTTAATGGATATAACACCATTTGAGGTTTCCACTTCTGCCTGAACTTCATCACAACGACTTGCAGCATCTTTCCAGTCGTCAAATTCACCACCCAATGCAAAGAATATAAAGTCCGATATTGTGGACTTCCCGGACCCATTGAGCCCTCGAATAATGTTTACACCTTCATGAAATTCGTGATCATAAACCGACCGCCCTCTAGACATAATCCTCAATCTGTTTAATCGAAGAAACATACTTTGATCTACGGTCATTAGATAACCCTCCTTAGCCCGGACTTTCTCCGTAGCTCCTTATTTCCTATCTCTTCATTTCCGCAAAATCTTGTTACAAGAAAATTAGCAATATCTAAGTCACTTGTTGAACTTAAATCTTCTAAAGAAAACACAGAACGTCCTTTTTCTGATATCTCCAACCTCCCCATCTCCAACTTCTCAACCGATACAAGCCCTTTCCCTATGAGTGCCCTCATTGCTTCATTTTGAACTGACTCCATTTTGCTAAATAGTAGAGGGGCAGCAGGATAGCTTAAAAACGATTTTTCAGGTTTTTGAATCCCTAACAGATTTAGCTCTTTCCTATCATCGATATTCATAGTCGTTTTATGGATTAACGGAGGATTCGCAAGAAAAAAGTCAGCAATATAGAGGCGCTCAGGACCTGGCGAAGAGTCGAAAAGTTGCAGAAGCAATCCCAGCCTTCTTATAGTGTCGTATACATCTAATTGCGGATACCAAAGACGGGATATCATAGCTCAGGGTCCCAACGTATATGACATTGCTCTGTCAGGAAGTAAAGAGCGCTTAGCACTTGCTTAGGAGAAAATTTTACTTGATCAAACTCGAGAGAAACAACTGGGTCAATGACATGGCTTTGGAGAGCATTTCTAATTCTCGTATCTGTAGCATTCTGGCAGATCAATGGATGGTATACATGAGTGACGAACCGCGTTTCGATTTCTGATAGTAGATTTTCATGGTTTTTCCAAGCAGTGTTGTATAACCCTACTTTCTTAAATCTGATCGCGAATTGAAGTTGCGCATCATTTATATACGCATATTCATGCTCTTTATTCGCATCAATAAGCTTTTGCAGTAGTTCTCGACGATCAGTCCTAGATGGTTGATCATATTCAGGCTCAGTAATATTTTTCGCGGACTCTAGAGCTCTAGCATCATCCAATACTTTCTCTATGCGATAAACTACACTTCGGTAGAGTGGATCGTCTTTATCTGTCGGCTTACAAATTCCGATGTGATCTTTCTCAATCGCAATTGGTTCATTCCCTGAGACTCCCGGGTCGGCTGATTCTCGAGAAACAATAAACCCAAGCTTCTTAGTTTTATGTGTCTCATAATACGTAACAGTATCCAAATCATTTCTTTTGTCGGCATAAATTCTATATTGATTCTTCAAATCATTCAGAAAGCCAGTCTCATTTTCTAGCAGGTGAATTGTCGCAGGTCGAAATACAGCTAACTTTAAGACTTTTGCTAGAGAGGCGCCTGTATGCGGGGTAGCAATAAACACACACAGCTTTATGGAGCTAGCAATCTTCTTGTAATCACTATCCTCCGAATCTATTGATTTTCTTATGAGAACTTTTGTAAGTAAGCCACCTAAACTGTGCGCTATGAATACTATAGGACGAGCTCCGAAGCCACTTGCCGCTAAATAGTTTAGGGTTGAATTAGCACGTTCAAAAATATCCATTTCTTTAGCAGCCCATTTTTCAAAAAGGGTGCTCGGGTAACCAAGAGTATAGACATTAGAATTAGATATATCCGATTGCAGCCAATTCGGCCAGAAGCCCGACGCATCTCCATTAGACCATGACTCTTCAGGATCACCCGTTAATCCGTGAACGAAAACAATGTCAATTAAAGGCGCTTCACTCGCGGAAACTATCTTTAACGAAAACTCATCTACCACAGAATTCCCTTATCACTGATTTATTGTTTTTTATTTGGACTTTCTTAGACTAATAGTCCCACAGAGTTCGTGAAGATATAGCCTTTCTTAGTAGGAGTACAGAGGAACGGTAGCGTGAAAGGATTGACTCGAAATATTTTGGACTTAATATGGACTTAAACTACAAGAATCTAATAAAACCATAACACGTAAAGAACATAACTTATTGATTTGTATGGTGCCCCGGACAGGAGTCGAACCTGTGACCTGCCCCTTAGGAGGGGGCCGCGCTATCCAGCTGTGCCACCGGGGCTGAAGCGGACGCAGTATAGCACCGGCTGTGAATGTTTTTGTATCCTCTCAGCCCGATCACATATTCCTTCGACTTGGGCTAGAATAAACGTTGCTAATAATACATAGGCCTGGGATCTGAAGAGTGAGCAGTGAAATAGTTTGGACATGTAGTCGATTCAAGGAATTGACTACCGAGAATCTGTATCAGATTCTGCAGCTACGTGCCGAAGTCTTTGTCGTCGAGCAGGACTGCGTGTATCAGGATGTAGATGGCTTCGATCAGGAGGCGCTGCATGTCATGGGGCAGTTGGCCGATGCTGATGGCGCGCAGCTCGTTTGCTATACCAGACTGCTACCACCGGGCACGAAATATGAAGGGGCATCGATTGGCAGGGTCGTTACCAAGAAATCGGCTCGAGGTAGTGGTGCCGGCAAGGYGCTAATGCTGAATTCACTCGCGTTCTGCAAAGARCAYTGGCCRRATCACGCKGTTACTATTTCCGCGCAGCAGTATTTGCAGAAGTTCTAYACTGAGCTCGGRTTCGAGACGTTATCTGAGCCTTACGATGAGGATGGCATTCCYCATATAYGCATGCAGCTTAATCCTTAACTAGCTGCTCAACTTCTTCGAAGATATTTAGCGCCTGTGCATCCGATGCGGGTTTCAGCAAAGTAATAATCACAATAACCAATGATGCTAAGGTGAAGCCAGGCACTATTTCGTATAGATCAAAGAGTCCGCCACTCAGATTCGACCAAACGACGACTGTCACGGCCCCAACGATCATGCCCGCAATCGCCGATGCAGCAGTCATCTTGCGCCAGAATAGCGAGAACACAATTACTGGGCCGAAAGCCGCGCCGAAGCCTGCCCAGGCGTAGCTTACAAGCTCTAGCACCCTACTCTCTCTATCGCTGGCAATAACCATGGCCAACAGTGCGATGGCGATTACTGCGCCTCGACTCACCATGAGCAATTCCTTTTCGGATGCTTCCGGCCTTACGAAAACGCGATAGAAGTCTTCGCTGATTACGGAAGACGACACCAATAACTGCGAGTCGACTGTGGACATAATCGCCGAGAGTATTGCGGCTGTGATGATTCCGGCAACCCAAGGGTTGAATAGCTGCTGGCTGAGCGCTATGAAAACAGTCTCTGGGTTCTCCAATGGATGCTCTGCGAAATAGGCGATGCCCGCCAAGCCAGTGGCTACCGAACCCAATAGCACTAATACCATCCACACCATGGCGATATGCCTTGCCGCGACCAACTTCTGTGGGTTCTCGACGGCCATGAACCTAGCTAAGATGTGCGGCTGACCTACGTAACCCAAGCCCCAAGCGATTAAGGACAGAAAGCCGATGAATGTCATGTTACTAAACAATTCCGTGCTCTGAGGGTTCGCGACTTGCATCTGCTGCCAAACGACGTCTGTTCCACCGCTACTGAGTATCACCACGGTCGGTGCAATTAGAAGCGCCAAAAACATGAGCACTGCCTGCACAGCATCTGTCCAAGCAACCGCGAGAAAGCCGCCGATGAAGGTGTAGCCAACGATTATTAAACCGCCAGAAATTAACGCGGTCGAATATTCCATGCCGAAGCTATTCTCAAACAGTATTGCACCGCCCACCAATCCCGACGCGGCATAGAAGGTAAAGAACAGCAGAATTACGAAGGCCGACACCAAGCGCAAGACCCTTGTTGTATCGTTGAAGCGGTTCTCGAAGTAGTCCGGCAGTGTCAGCGAATTGTTGGCATGCTGACTGTAAATTCGCAGGCGCTTGGCGACGAACACCCAATTGCAGTAGGCACCCAGCACTAGACCGACACCTATCCATACCTCACTGATTCCTGACAGATATATAGCGCCAGGTAGACCCAATAAGAGCCAGCCGCTCATATCCGAGGCACCGACACTAAGCGCCGTAACAATCGGGCCGAGCTTCCTACCCCCTAGAATGTAATCGTCCAAACTGTGCGTGCGTCTATACGCCTTAATGCCGAGGAACAATATTAAAATCAGGTAGGCAACGAAGGTGACTAATAGCGGTGTGTCAAAACTCATAGGTGCCTTGCTCGGAAGTGTCCAGCAGGCCTGCTAGGCATGCGGTAGATGTTGGGATAAGGATGCTGGCCATGCTACCGAATGGCGAGTTCAATGTGAATAGTCGCTGCGCTGACTTAACTGAAGCGACACTCAAGCTAGATTACTAAAGTAATTACATTGCTATTCTTGCTTAGCCTCGTCACCCGCTCCCTATTAATAAAGTTATTACTTTACTATAAATAAAATCACCACCAAAACTTTAAACAAAGTAAATACTTTATTTAAAGTGCCGATTAAAGAGATAATCCGTATCAATTAAACGCCGAGTCAGCACCATGGAACTGCCAAAAAGCCAAGATCGAATCATGCACCGCCTGAAAACGCGCGGGCCACAGTCGGTTAAAATCCTTTCAAAGCAATTAGTTATGACGACCATGGGAGTTCGTCAGCACCTCGCGGACCTAGAGATCAAAGGGCTAGTAGGGCAAACACAGGAAGAACGGCAGACTCGTGGGCGGCCGGTGCATCTGTGGAAGCTGAGCAAAAGCGGGCACGCCAGATTTCCTGACAGCCATGCACAAACAACAATCGAACTGATCGATGTAATCCGCTCATCGCAGGGCGAAGAAAGCCTGAACCAACTCATTGCAAGCCGCAGCGATAAAATCGCGGCCGGCTATCGCGCCCAACTACAATCTGCAGCCCCCGAACTACAAGCACAGATCGAACGACTCGCCCAACTGCTCAGCGACGAAGGCTACATGGCCGAAGTACGCCTACTACCGGACGGCTGGATGCTTATAGAGAATCATTGCCCCATCTTTGGCGCCGCAACCGGTTGTCAGCAATTCTGCAAATCTGAATTAGACGTTTTTCAGCGCCTTTTCGGAGACAAGGCTACAGTCACGCGCACCGACCACCTTCTAGCCGGAGCGAGGCGTTGCGCCTACAAAATCACGGCACACAGCGCCTAAACGCAAAAATTTCGATGCGAATTCTGCTATAGTGAAGCGGTTGCTCAGCTTGGGCGACTCCGCCTACGAAAGACTCGGTAATCTATGAAATCTCTAGCAGTAAAAACATCCCTAGTAGTCGTTGCACTGATTGCTCTAGGGCTAGCTCTAATGCCAAAAATTATTGGGACAAACATAGAGCGCGCGACTATCGACAATCTGCTAGCACTCATCCCGCCAGAGGCTCAGAGCCAATTTGAGATTCGCCGCAACGAATTTAACAATGGCTGGTTTAGCAGCTCAGCAACCCTAGAATTTATCTATACCCCCATTGGTAGCGACGCGATCGCACTTACACTGGATTTTGATATCGACCACGGCCCGCTATTACAAACCAAGGATGGGCTTAGCATCGGGCTGGCGTATGCGGATATTCAGCCTAGCATTCGCAACGACTTATTCGACATCGCAATTGCCGAGGATTCCTTCTCTCTTCCAGAGATTACACTCAATCTATTGGCGCGCTTCGATCAATCTATGTGGGTGAATATGCATGTCGGCGCAGTGAATTTTAGTGGCACGGCAGGAGAATTCAACTTTAGCGGGCTAGACGCGAATGTGGACATAGCTTCAGATCAGTCTGCCTACTTCTCAATACAAATGGGCGAATTGTCGGCCACCGAGAACGCGGAAAATTCTAATGTCCTCATTGCCGGAATGACTTTGACGAGTTCTACGACACAGATGAATGACATACTCGCCGAGAGTAGCGCAACGTTCTCGATCCCTGCCATCAGCAGCACTTGGCCCCTGCCTTTCTCAGTGTCAGACATAGGCATTAACTACGGCCTACAGGCCTCCCCCAGCGAAGAGAATTTCAGCGAGATCTACCAGGCAATTCGGGTGGCGAACATCGAGAGCGAAATCCCTATCAGTTCATTCAGTTGGCTTAGCGAAGTCAAAAAAGTCAACAATGAACTA
>JAESUV010000055.1 GCA_016762975.1 Gammaproteobacteria bacterium
TCTAGGACATACGAAACTCGTAACGATGGCGGAGCAGCACGGTGCCACAATCAGCATCTGGCCAGTGGATTTCTCCGTCATCTTCTCCAGCACTGGCGGCCTACCGCTGCCAAAAAGGTCTGAGCAGAGAAAGGCCTATCGAATGCAGGAATTGCGCCGCTGGCGTGACCACACGAAAGTAGACCTGAACCTGGAGCCCAAGCACTTTCCCGTGAGTGATAAATTAGCCGCAACCATGGTCGTCAATCTTCGAAAGCAAGATGCATCGAAGGCAGTTCGTCTCGCTGGCGCCTGCCTCAGAGCATGCTGGCTGGAGGAACGCGACATTAGCAATGCAGACACGCTTCTGGCGATTGCCGCAGAAAATAATTTGGATGGCGACGCCCTGCTCGCTGATAGAGGCGCAGTAACTGAAGAAATCGCAAAAGACAGCGCAAAGGCTGTAGAGTTAGGTGTATTTGGCGCGCCCAGTTATCGCTTCGGTGAGCAACTTTTTTGGGGACAGGACCGGCTAGAATTTCTAGAAAAAGAGCTAGAAAGAACGTCAGAAAAATAAGCAAAAAATCAAACTCTAAAAAAAATGTTTAACCTTTTCCTTGTAAGAACGACTCATTTTCAACGAGGATCCACAGCTTAGGGTTAGATGAAATTCTCCATTGATATGAGATAAAACTTTCTCGACCCTGCGCAGATTAACAATCGTCGATCTATGCACTCTCTGAAATATTGACGGGTCGAGCTTCAACTCTAATTCCTTCATTGTCGTGCGCATGATATGGGTCGTGCCCTGGACATGCACGCACATGTAGTCGCCCGCAGCATCTATCCAGTCGATGTCCTTGATTGGCACGAAGGTGATAGAAGAGCCGTCCTTGATAGCCAGACGGTCGGCGTGTTCAGCCGATTGATCATCGGCCTCTAGCATTTCGCCGATAGCAATCGGCGACTTACCGGTAAGGCTCACCAGCAAATTCAAGAGTCGTTGTTTCTCGCTCGCGGCACCGACCTGAGATTTATGTTGCCACGCCTTCTCTACCGCCTCCACCAATCGCTCATTTTCAACAGGCTTTAAGAGATAATCGACAGCGTGCATCTCGAAAGCATCAACCGCAAACGAATCATAGGCGGTTACAAAGATAATCATCGGCAAGATATCAGACTGGATTTCTCCAATCATTTCGACCCCGGTCTTGCCCGGCATCTGAATATCGAGAAACACCAAATCTGGCTCTAGCTCGGCGATCGCCTTCAGCGCCTCGCTTGCGTTCGCGCAACTCTTAACAATCTCGACATTATCGAACTCGCTAAGGCGCATCTCCAACCCCTGCCTAGCTAGCTCTTCGTCATCGACGATAATTGCCTTCATTTTATTCAAATCATTGTCTGTCATAGGGAATCTCAACCGTTACAATTAGGCCGCCAGAATCGGCATTGCTGAATATCAATTTGTGCTTACCGGAGTATATCTCTTGCAAGCGATTACGAATGTTACTAATTCCTACGCCTTGTGAAAATGCCGAGCCATCGCTTTCCCCATCGAGCTCCGGCAAGCCAGGTCCATCGTCTGCAACCTGCAACACCAGAGTGTTTTCTCTCACCTGCGCACTAATTCGAATCACTCCGCCGGTTTCGGATTGCGAGATAGCATACTTGATGGAATTCTCGATCAGCGGTTGCAGCAACATGGTAGGCACCATCGCAAGCTCCGCCTTCTTTTCAATATCTATATCAAGGCGCAGCCGCTCGGCGAAACGTACTTTCTCTATATCCAGATACAATTTAGATGTTTCTAGCTCATGCGCAAGACTTACCTTATCCAGCGGTGAATGATCAAGGGAGTAGCGCAGGAATTTGCTCAGCTTAATTAACATTTCGTTCGCCTGCTCATTTGCCGACGACAGAACTAGGGTAGAGATGGCATTCAGCGTATTGAAAAGAAAATGTGGGTTCAACTGATAGCGCAGCATCAGCAACTGGGCCTCATGCGCTAGAGATTCCGACCGCAAACTCTTCTCTTTCTCTGCCTGAAATAACTGATAGTACTTGATAATGAAGTACAGCCCACTCCACAGAAGAATCAGCGGAAAAGAACTGCTAAACAAGTTATTGAATAAATCTTGGGCACTCGCGTCCCTAAGACTGAGTACTTCGCCGAAGGGTATGAAGGATATGTAATTTCGAATCGGCTGCCAAAGCGACGCGGCCCCAAGCGAACCAAACCAAGCTACCAAGAAACGCACGATGAATCCGCGCTCCCAAACTAGCTTGTATAATGACCTGAGGACTGCCGTGAACACCATTGCAGTCACGGCACTAACACTCGATACAAGGGCTCGAGAGAAGATATATTCAGGCGGCACAAAGATGATGTCGCGCAGTACCAGCATCAACACCCAGGTAGACCAGCCTAGCAGCTGAAAAACCCAAAATTGCTTGCTGCGAATAAGGTCTAGAGTATTGCTGCTCATTACGGACACCTAAGATGGTGAGGAGTTCTAGCCTTACGATAAACAAAGGTGCGAAAACAACGCTCGCCCCACCAGGGTCTACGCCGTTTTCGCCGTAGCAAGATACTTAAGGCAGCAAGCTCGCTACGCCGTCGCGCTCTTCCTTGAGTTCTGCCTCTGACTTATCCATCAGAGCCTGGCTCACGTCACTAATCTGAAGCCCCTGAACAATTTCGTAGTTGCCACCTTCACAGACTACCGGGAAGGAGTAAATAAGACCTTTTTCAACGCCGTAACTGCCGTCGCTGTGGATACCCATGCTAACAATCTTGCCTGAAGTACCGAGCGCCCAATCACGCATGTGCTCGATGGCGGCATTGGCGGCCGAGGCAGCACTAGATAGACCGCGCGCCTTAATAATGGCTGCGCCACGTTGCTGAACAGTAGGAATAAATTCCTCCAAGGTCCAGGCCTCATCGACAAGGTCTGTCGCCTTGCTGCCATCAACCGTTGCATGATTGATATCAGGATACTGAGTTGCCGAGTGATTTCCCCAGATGATCATCCCGTCGACATCTGTATTGTGTTTGCCAGTCTTGCTGGCTAGCTGCGCTATCGCACGGTTGTGATCCAGACGCATCATCGCGGTGAATTGGCCAGGCTGCAGATCAGGTGCATTGCGGTAAGCGATGAGTGCATTAGTGTTCGCTGGATTTCCCACAACCAATACTTTAACCGAAGCACTGGCGTTGTCATTGATGGCTTTTCCTTGGGCAGAAAAGATAGCGGCGTTAGCCTCTAAGAGATCCTTTCGCTCCATACCCGGACCGCGAGGTCGAGCACCAACGAGTACACAGTAGTCAGCGTCCTTGAAGGCGACATTCGGATCATCCGACTGAATAATTCCAGCAACCAATGGGAATGCACAGTCTTCTATCTCCATAACCGTGCCAGCTAACGCCTCTAAGGCAGGAGTGATTTCCAGCAGCTGCAAAATTACGGGCTGGTCATTGCCTAACATTTCGCCTGCGGCAATTCGAAATAAAAGGGAATAACTGATCTGTCCTGCTGCTCCTGTTACAGCG
This sequence comes from Gammaproteobacteria bacterium, assembly GCA_016762975.1. GTDB lineage: Bacteria > Pseudomonadota > Gammaproteobacteria > Pseudomonadales > Pseudohongiellaceae > UBA9145. The sequence goes on from JAESUV010000055.1 coordinate 3,533, forward strand.
ACTCGCACGGGTGCTTTCATTTTTCGATTCAATCCTTCTAGTTAACGGGTGAGTTTTAGTAACTATCTTCTAGTTACTAGATAGATAGTTACCAACAGTATTCGAATACAAACAAACAGCTGCTGCATTTCCAATTCTTAGGGCCGCATAGTATAGCAGAATCCGCCTAAAAATGAGAGACAACCAGCTAGTGGCTAGCGACGGACTAAGCCGATTAATCCGTGTCTAGACGCGGCCAGCAGAATGATAAATGAACATCGCATCTCCGTAGCTGTAAAAACGGTACTTCTGCTCTACCGCCTCGTTATAGGCGCCTAACAGCATGTCTTTTTCGGAAAATGCACTAACCAACATCAACAACGTAGATTCCGAGAGATGAAAATTCGTCACCATGGCATCCACTACCTGAAAGTCATAGCCCGGGTAGATAAAGATGTCGGTTTCCCCATGATACGGCGCCAAGCACGAACCTTTGGCAGCACTCTCAAGACTACGCACCGTCGTGGTGCCAACGGCAACGACGCGACCTCCGCGCTCTTTGCAAGCCGCCACCTGTCTACAGACCTTCTCATCGACGTCCACTAACTCTTTGTGCATTTTGTGCTCGAGCACATTATCGACTCGGATAGGCTGGAAGGTGCCTGCACCCACATGCAAGGTTAGATAGGCTGTATCCACACCTTTAGCGCGCAGTGCGGTAAATACATCCTCATCGAAATGCAGCCCCGCCGTGGGTGCTGCCACCGCGCCTGCCTTCTCGGCATAGATAGTTTGATAGCGCTCGGCATCTATCTCCTCATCGCTGCGTTTTATATAGGGGGGTAGTGGCATATGCCCTTCACGAACAAGCAGTGCAGGAAGATCGACATCCGCGTCGAACCTCAACAGAAAGAACGCATTCTCCCTGCCCTCAACAACCGCGCCTGGAATCGATCCGTTTTCTGCCTTGAATAGTAGCCGGATACCCGGCTTGGGTGATTTGCTGGCGCGCAACTGCGCCATAACCCTGTTGCCATCAAGCATGCGCTCGATAAGTATTTCTACTTTGCCGCCAGATTCTTTCTGTGCGAACAGGCGAGCAGGAATTACCCGGGTATTATTAAAGACTAGCAAATCCTCGGGCTGGAGGAAATCTAGCAGCTGCCCAAAGCGCCGATGGAGAATCTTTCCTGTCGATGCATCTAGACACAATAGCCTGCTAGCACTGCGCTTTTCGGCAGGATAATTGGCTATTAGCTCATCTGGAAGGTCGTATTTGAAATCACTGGTTTGCATTACATGGAGCAACTGTATTGATCAAATTGGAAGGATGGCAAGCCTATAGAATAATCCTCAATAGGGAAAGAGCTAGCGAATGAACCTGCTTCTTCACCCTTTAAACGTATTTTCCATCTAAGTTAAAGAGCAATTGCAGGTTCAAGCGCAATTGGTATAATACTCGGCTGGTCTGACCAGCAGGCATTTCTGACAAGGAATTCCGAGATGCATCGCTTAGCAGTTTATTTCCAAGCAAATTTCGATTATTGCCAGTGTGGTGAAATTGGTAGACACGCCGGATTCAAAATCCGGTTCCTTCACGGGAGTGGCGGTTCAAGTCCGCCCACTGGTACCAGTCGTATTGCGTTAACTTAGGCTATGGTGTGCAGTATAGGCTCTGTTTGCCGATATATAACTTGAGTATGAATGCCTGCTTGGCATCTGAACCAAATGGAGCTGTCGCAAGCTAACTAGAACGTAGAAAGCGCGACGAAGGAAAGGCCAAATTCGGCTCTTTCTAGCGAAGGGGAACACAATGAGTTTCGATGAAGAACACAATGAGACTGAGACCAAGGACAAGAAGCCCAAGACTTTTTTCGGTCTGGAATTGGGTGATGGCGCGGTCTACGCGGTTGTTATCATTCTCACTCTGATTTTTATCCGCCAGGTTTCTGTAGTAGTCGCCGCGCTAAACTAGCGGCGATTTATCCTCGCTTTACAAGCCTCTTCCCCTTAATCCGCACCGATTCGATTAGGCCTATTTCCTCTTACTTTGCCTTGTACTTGTCCAGCAAATAGCTGGCATGGTAAATTACGCGCCTCTTTGAAGACGCCGCCGGTCATTTTCTGACTGTCGCCTTTAGTTTTCCCTGATAATTTCGAGCTTTGACTCACCTATTTTTCGGCAAGGACAGAACATGACCGCATACAAGATCGCACTGTTAGATGGAGATGGAATCGGCCCGGAAATCACTGCCGAGGCAGTAAAGATTCTAAACCTAGTCGCTTCGCGCAATAACCTTGAACTAGACTTACAGCATGGTGCGTTTGGCGCCAATGCCTACTTCGAACATGGACATGCGTTTCCCGAAGCCACTAAGGCGCTATGCGATTCTGCAGATGCAATCTTAAAAGGGCCGATAGGGCTCAATCACGAGGAATCGAAGAAAATTCCTGTGGACATGCAGCCTGAGCGTGGCGCGTTGCTGCCTCTTAGGCGCCGCTACAACACTTTTGCCAATATTAGGCCGGTCTACCTTCCAAAGGACCTTGCGCACTTCTCTCCGCTCAAGCCAGAAATTATCGGCGACGGAATCGATTTCATCATCATTCGCGAGCTTGTCGGCGGATTGTATTTTGGCAAGAAAGAAACTGGCATCAATGCGCAGGGGAAACGCTACGTCCATGAAATGCTTGAATACGATGAAGACCAGATAGCTGATATCGCGAAGGTAGCTTTCGAAACATCGATGAAGCGTAAGAAGGTGCTCCACAACATCCATAAGTCGAATGTTCTTAAATCCAGCGTGCTATGGAACGAAGTACTCGAAGAAGTCGGCCAGGATTATCCAGAAGTAGAAGTGAAACATATTTTGGTAGACGCGGCGGCAACCTATCTCTGCCTAAACCCCTGTCAATTCGACGTGATGGTCATGGAGAACATGTTCGGCGACATATTGAGCGACCAAGCTGGCGGAATTCTTGGGTCGCTTGGCCTCATGCCCTCGGCATGTCTAGGACCTGACAAAGCCTACTACGAGCCCTCTCACGGATCTGCACCCGATATTGCTGGTCAGAACATAGCCAACCCGTATTCCATGATCGGCTCTGTCGCCATGATGCTAGAAATGAGTTTTGGCCTGGAGGCTGAGGCACGCAATGTCTGGCACGCAATGCAGAGTGTTTTCGCTCAGGGAAATTCTACTCCCGACCTTTCTAAACCGGGAGAAGGTGTAAAGATGATAAGCACTCAGGCTTTTGGAGACTTAGTCGTTAGCGAGTTAGACAAGACCCCGATTCCTGCATAAGAAACCAGGGACAGGGTTAGCTAGTGTTTTTCGGCCTGCATGCGCAAATTAATCATGCGCATTGCAGCCTTAACGCCCGCAAGAACCTGATTCGAGTCGACACCACGGGTCTTGAATTCCTGCTCCTGCCATTCCCAAGTAATGATACATTCCGTTAGTGCATCAATATTTCCACCACGGGGAATGTGCACCTCATAGTCCAATAGTGCCGGCATCTCAAAGCCTCTCTCATTCAACAGCTTTTCAATCGCGTCGAAGAAGGCGGCGAAGCCGCCGTTGCCAGAACCTGAGCCCTGCAACTCATTGCCTTCTAGCTCGACACGGATACTCGCGGTGCTCTCGACATTCAAGCCACTGCTTATGTAACAATTGAGAAGCATAATGTTGTGGAAATCACGACTCTCCATGACATCGGCGATAATAAAAGGCAGGTCTTCGGAGGTAATGATGTGCTTTGAATCGCCCAGCTTAACGATTCTCTCAAGCACCTTCGCCTGATCATCTTTAGAGAGGCTTATGCCCAACTCGTCTAAATTGTTGATCAAGGAAGCCTTGCCGCTCATCTTACCTAGCGCATAGACGCGTTTTCGTGCAAAGCGCTCCGGACTGAGTTCGGTTACGTAAAGATCACCTTTCAGGTCGCCGTCGGCGTGAATACCTGCTGTCTGAGTAAACACATCAGCTCCCACGACGGGCGTGTTCGCGGCTATCCACTTGCCAGAGAAATTTTCGACCATACGACTAAGCAAACCGATCCGCGTCTCATCTATGGATAACTTCATGCCCATCTTGTCTTTCAACACAACGGCCACTTCGGCAAGCGAAGCGTTTCCAGCGCGCTCGCCCAGGCAATTTATGGTGCAGTGAATAGTATTGATCCCCGCATCCACTGCGGCCAATACATTCGCGGTAGCTAGGCCGTAGTCGTTATGAGGATGAAAATCGAATTCCARTTCGGGAAAGCTMTCGATCATGTCTCGCAGRGAGGWGGTTACCTCRTCAGGCGACAGCACACCRAGGGTATCTGGCAACAAATAGTGGCCTATCYCGCATTGYTTKGTGCCTTCTACCAGCCCCATCACATAGTCTTTGCTATTCGCATAGCCATTGGACCAGTCTTCCAAATACATATTGACRCGCAGGCCCTGACTTTTCGCATARCTAGCAGTTTTCTGAATATCCGCTACGTGCTCCTCAAGCGTCYTGCCTAATTGCTCGCGGCAGTGTTTCTCRCTGCCCTTCGCAAGAAGGTTRATAACCTTTCCGCCAGCACTCGYAATCCAGTCCACGCTGCGCTTATGATCGACGAACCCCAACACCTCGACACGRTCAAGCTTGCCAACCGAATCGGCCCACTCGGTAATCTGTGACACRGCAACCTTYTCACCCTCTGACACACACGCAGAAGCAACTTCRATGCGATCCACYTTCAGGGATTGCAGAAGTGCACGGGCAATGTTCACYTTCTCATTTACAGAAAAAGAAACACCCTGAGTTTGTTCRCCATCTCGCAGTGTTGTATCGAGYAAACTGATATGACGGGTATGCGTTTGGGCAGTCATGCTGGAGTCCTGATGAARGTTAAAMCTAGGCRTCCWGAGATGCCTGACGTRTGGGCCATAGAGTCTGGCGGGGCTCGGATTCTAGCAAAATCTACAGGCAGAGATAAGCCGAAAAGTCATTAATTACGCCAGCTTGTACTAACTTGCACTTGAGGGGGATCGTTATATACTGCGCCCTTCATGAGAATTTGAACACCCGAGGCTCAGTATGACGATCAAAATCGGTGTCCCTAAAGAAGTTCGCGAAGGCGAGCAGCGGGTCGCATTAGTGCCAGATATCGTAAATCGACTGGCGAAACAGGATATCCAAGTAACTCTGGAAACCGGCGCCGGRGAGCTTGCAGGCTATACCGACGACTACTACGAGAATGCCGAAATTGCCTCCTSCTSCGCTGAAATCCTGGGCAARTCSGATATCTGYCTGACAGTRAATCCWGCWACCCTTGARCAAATCGAGCAGCTYAGGGACGGATCGATTCTGATTGGATACCTCAACCCACATTCAGAYCTGGAACGCTTCAACAAGCTCAAAGCAAAAAATATCAGCGCCTTCTCMATGGARTTAATACCGCGAATATCCAGAGCACAGGCTATGGATGCTCTTTCATCACAGGCCTCCATTGCCGGCTATAAGGCCGTGCTTCTAGCGAGCAACCTGCTCGGCAAGTTCTTCCCCATGTTGACGACTGCCGCAGGTACGATTAGACCCTCGAAAGTCTTAATTATCGGTGCTGGTGTCGCCGGCCTACAGGCAATTGCCACAGCTCGACGTCTAGGCGCAATAGTGGAAGGCTACGATGTTCGAGCGGCCGTTAAAGAACAGGTCGAATCGTTAGGCGCAAAATTTGTCGATATTGAGATCAAAGCGGAAGGCAGCGGCGGTTATGCAAGAGAGCTAACTGACGAAGAACGCCAGCAACAACAAACTATTCTTGCCAAGCATGTGGCCGCGGCGGATGTCGTAGTGAGCACGGCAGCGATACCAGGACGCCCTTCTCCGTTAATCATCACTACCGAAATGGTCGAGGGAATGCGCGGCGGTTCCGTTATCGTCGACCTTGCAGCCGAGGGCGGCGGCAACTGCGAACTGACTAAAATTGACGAGACTGTCCTCTACAAGGGCGTAAAGATCTATGGCCCAGCCAACGTGCCTAGCATGCTTGGCAATCATGCCAGCGAACTGTACGCGAAGAACCTACTCAACTTTTTAGAACTATTGATTCAAGATGGCGCCATCAATATTGACCTCGAAGACGAGATTCTCAGCGCTAGCCTGATCACCCATGGCGGTGAGATTCACCATGCCGGCATCAAAGAACAGCTAGAAGGAGCATCCTCATGATAGAAGGTCTCGCGGCAATCTACATATTCATGCTAGCCGGCTTTACCGGCTACGAAATAATCAGCAAGGTACCGGTAATTCTGCACACGCCTCTCATGTCAGGATCAAACTTCGTTCACGGCATTGTTTTGGTTGGCGCGATGGTCGCACTAGGCATCGCTGAAACAACGGCGGAACAGGTCATCGGTTTTATCGCCGTCCTCTTAGGCGCGGGCAACGCAGTAGGCGGCTACGTGGTCACCGAGCGCATGCTGGAGATGTTTAAGCCTAGCGACAAGAAAAAAGAAGGCGAGGGTTCTTAGATGGAAACGTTAATTCAAGCAGCCTATCTAATTGCAGCCGCCCTGTTCATTCTGGGCCTCAAGCAAATGAGTTCGCCGGTTACCGCTAGACGCGGAATACTCTGGGCAGGCGCAGGCATGGTGCTCGCGACCCTGGTCACCTTTATGTCGCCGCAAATACTCGATAGCGATCAGGTTAGCACCAACATCGCCTTGATAATGATTGCGATAGCTCTAGGCGGTGGCTATGCCTGGTATAGCGGCAAGAAAGTCGCCATGACCGACATGCCACAGATGATTGCCATGTATAACGGCATGGGAGGCGGAGCTGCAGCTGCAATCGCCGCCGTCGAGTTGATCAAGGCCAGCAACGAGGCTGCACACGACGTAACGGGGAATACAACAATAGTCGACATACTCGGTGCGGATGTAACAATCCTCTGCATCCTCGGCGCCATCATAGGCACAATCTCATTCAGCGGAAGCATCATTGCCTGGGCCAAGCTGGACGGTCGATTGAATCGCAGCAAATTGCTACCGAAGCAACATATCATCAACGCCCTGCTCGCAATCGTAACCCTAGGCTTTGCTGTCGCTATTTACTTTACCAATAGTATCGAGACGATCATCATTTTTTATCTGCTCGCCTTGGTGTTGGGCGTCTTCATAACCGTTCCTGTTGGCGGCGCGGATATGCCCGTTATTATTTCGCTATTTAATGCCTTAACTGGCCTCGCTGTGGGTTTCGAAGGCTACGTACTCGGCAACGCAGCGATGATCATCGCCGGCATCGTTGTCGGCTCGGCCGGATCCCTGCTAACACAGTTAATGGCGAAGGCAATGAATCGCTCCGTTGCGAATGTATTCTTTGCCGGCGTCGGAACAAATGTAGTCGCAACAAGCTCGGACGGCAACGAAGGCGTCATGAAAGAGATTCAAGCAATGGACGCTGGCATCCTTATGTCTTTCGCTAGCCAAGTTGTCATCATCCCCGGATACGGGATGGCCGTAGCTCAAGCGCAGCACAAGATCTGGGAACTGACGCAAATTCTTACCGAGAAAGGCGTCAGCGTGAAGTTTGCTATTCACCCTGTAGCCGGACGAATGCCTGGACACATGAACGTATTGCTCGCCGAAGCCGGTGTACCCTATGACATGATTTATGACATGGAAGATATCAATGCCGACTTTAAGAACACGACCGTGGCGCTGGTTATCGGCGCCAACGATGTGGTGAACCCTTCGGCGAAAACTGACAGCAGCAGCCCACTATTCGGCATGCCGATTCTCGATGCTATCGAGGCGGACAACGTAATCGTTATCAAGCGCGGGCGTGGAACTGGATTCTCTGGCGTTGAAAATCCATTGTTCTTTGCGGACAATACGAAGATGTTGTTCGGTGATGGGCAGAAGGCAGCAAGTGAATTAATTCAAGCTGTTAAAGAACTTTAAGAATCTCCAGAGTTACCAGCCATTGACTGAAGTAGAACTAGTAAACGAAGCATCGAGCCCTCTTCATCGAGCGGGCTTGATGCGGCGTCTGGCCGCCCTTCTCTATGATGGTTTTCTCGTGGCGGCCGTCTGGATGGTGCTTGGGTTTGGCCTGCAGCTCATTGTCGGAACGGAGTCGAATCAGCTAGTCGATGGCATAGTGCAGACCGACCCCCTACTCGACGCGATACTGTTCACCATCATGGTGGCGAGCAGCAGTGGCTTCTATATTTGGTTCTGGACAAAGAGCGGTCAGACTCTCGGCATGATCGCATGGCGAATCAAGCTTGAATCCGTCGATGGCGGCCTGATCGATTTCAAACAGGGCGTAATACGCTACCTAGCTGCCTGGCCCGCATTCTTCCTCTTCGGACTCGGCTACCTCTCAATCTATCTGGATAGCAATGGCGATGCGGCGCACGACAAGGTGTCTCGCAGCAAGGTCGTCGTGTTACCTAAATCGCATCGCCCTTTCGATTAGCCCTTTCGATTCACCCTTTCAATTCGCCAACGACACCCACCGTCACTATTAGTATCTTAGTCTTGCGGCGGTGCGAACTGAGCAAAGAGCTCCTCGCCAGTTAAATCTTCAGTCTTATTTGAATACTGATAATACTGAGGCTTCTCATCGATAAACACCTGCCGTTGAAAAACCAACTCGCTATCATCATCGAATAGGCCTACCGGCATCATATGCTCCTGAGTACCTTTTAAGCGGTAAAACAGATGACTTCCACAGACAGAACAAAACCCTCTCTCTGCCCATTCTGAGGAATCAAAAACTGAAAGCTTATCTAGGGAGCCTCTGAATTTCACTTCAACGCCGCAATTTACTTCCATGAACGCGCTTCCACCCCATTTTCTACAACTGTTGCAGTGGCAGGCAGCGACGCTAGTCGTCATCTTCTTCGCCGTGAAACTAATCGCCCCGCACAGACACGACCCTGTACCAACCCTAGTTTCTAGCATAGTTCCATCTCCACTATTACTGCGTACCATCAACCAGCAATAATTTGCTTGTCGTCGCCTGATGCCGAATCGCAAACAATGCTTGGGCTTCTGGGTCCGCTAAGAACGCCTTCGCATTGTCACGCGAGGGGAATTCGATAATGACCAGCCTATCGGGTT
>JAESUV010000008.1 GCA_016762975.1 Gammaproteobacteria bacterium
CTGCCCACCCAACCATTTTATTTTTTTAACCTCTACTCTTACTACTCAAAATCCCAACTCCAGCCTCCTGGAGGTCATTGCAGGCTACTGGTAGCTCGCTACCTAGCATGCAGCGCCCTATTCGTGAGTTATCGGACAGGAGGACTTTGTTCTTAGAAAACACCAGTTCGTTAACCTCTAGCGACTGGGGGCCCAGGAACCGTGCTCGTCGTAGTTGTAGCTTCGCTCGAAGCCAGCAGATTGCCAAACTGCGTCAAATGCGGGCCTGAGGACCTCGGCTGGATGAACATCCATTGACTCAAGAACGACCTCGGGAATGACAAGTATATTCCGGTCAAACGGGTGCCACTCATCCCGGACGCGCCTGCGTTCTACCGCCATTCTCGCTCCCTTCACACCGAGAAGTGTGAGCATCACGAAGTACGGACCGGGAAGGTCCAAGGCTCTGATGGACTTGGAGATGCCGCTCGTCATCTGAATGACCATTTTCTCATAATAGAGGCTGGCAAGCATGGTGCCATCTTTCTCTTCGGACAGAAGACGACCCAATACCGCTTCAAATACGCCACTCCGAAACACCTGTACATAGCTGTTTGATTTACCCTCGTGGAGTCCGCCGTGGACCAAGTACCCGTCGAAATTATAACGGCCCCCGTAGCCGGACGCACCCATTGGCTGCAAGTTGCCACGCTGTTCTGCGGCGCGCTCTGGCGCAAGCTGCTCTCCGGCCCCCATGGCACCAGCAGGGACCACATGAAGGACCAATTTGGCGGATTCATCCATGGGCACAGGACAGTCTCCAGCCCCAATGCGCGCCAGTCGATCAACGCGAAAGTCTCTTAACCTCCGAGGTAGTTCCTCTGAGGCCAGGAACGCGGTGCGAATCTCACCAACGTCTAGCCGGTACTTCCCGGCAGAATTTCTCGCATAAAAGCGTGAGCTCTTTTTAAATGTAACCATGTGGGGTGCATTCCAGCTTCGCCTAACACGGAGCGCAATAACGGGCGGCGACGTCCCTGCAACGTGTGCGATCTCCAGTTGAATACGTGGAGCGATGGAGCCGCGGGCAATGTTCTCAAGGCGCAGGATTTCCTCATCAACACTGATGTTAGGGCAGCCTACAACCTTGCCCGGGCAACCTGTCTTCCTGCCTTCGACGATCGCCTCGCTAATCCCGTAGAGAATGACTCCACCACCGCTATTTGCGAAAGCACTGATGTCGGCTAGAAAATCCCTCTTTGCGTTGTCATTTCCTTCTGGCAGGGTCTGTTTATAATCCAAGTGCCGGGATTCCGGAACTTGACTATCGACCAGCGCCTCAATGTCCTCACTGGTCAGGCTCTTGGGAGCTTGCTCAAACACCATTTTTCATCCTTCGTTACCCTGCAACATAGCGAGCGGGTCTGACAGTGGCCTCGATGCCCTAGCGCCATTCCCGTCCGCAGGGGAAGGCTACTAAGGATTTACTCGACAGTGGCCTAACTCGACAGGCTGCTCAAGAGAGATGTCCACACCGTTTTCCCTGGAGCTCCCGTGACGGAGCACCGGACCTGCCAACAGGTTTTTAGCGCCATGCAAAGAACTCTGAACTCAAAAAACGTAAAGCAGGTCCCCGGTTTACATTCACTCTTCCCGATCACCACTCAACCTTCTGTCAAACAGGTCCCCGGTCCAAAACGTCAACAACGTCCCCGGTTTGGACCGACCTCCACGCCGCAGCCCTTTGCAACCATCCCGCCATCCCCCTCCCCTTTTTTTTCGCCTGCCCACCCAATCCTTTTCTTTTTACCTCTACTCTTACTATTTCTAATCAAAATCCCTACTCTCTTTATTTCCATTTTCACACTATATTCTTCCATCCATATCTTTCTCTCCACCCCACCCCTACCCCCTTATTCTTTCTCCTTCCCGACTACCCTCTCTCTTCTTCGTTGGGAGAGGGTAGTCGGGAAGGAGAAGTACGCTTCGCGCGCCGGGGGTAGGGGTGAGGTGGAATCCCTGAATTACGCCGTAATTACGGCACATTGATTTCTCCGAAGGCGACACTTAGAACGTAGGCAGGTAGCACTTCCGGGTGTACACCATCTAGTCACACCTTCTGGTGTGTTTAGAACCGGTCCGTACCCCCGTAAAAGTCAGCCGGCTAACGGCCTCATTGCCGCCAGGAGTTAGCCGGCTAACCGCGACTCGCGGGGGCTCAAGAAGGACGTCCGGACAAGTCTCGAAAGCGCCGAGATTCAGAACCATGCTAGTATTTACGTGTGACCCGTGAAGAGCGAAAACACCAAAGAGCCTCTTGGCCCGTTCGTCGTTTTCGCCTGGGCGAAGAGCCAGTCGTTGACTCCTACGTGTCTCTAACCCCCGAAGAGCGAGTCACCGTAGCCTGGGAACTTTCACGCAGAGCATGCCACATTGCTCGCATGCCAACAGCAGAATACACCCGCGCAACCATGCCTGGTATCTTGCGTCGAATTGCATGACCGAGATACCTGAAGATTTCGTAGATCTAATTCGGTGTCTGCGCGAGACCCACAGTGATTTTGCTGTGGTTGGCGCGTACGCTCTCGCGTTTCACGGCCATCCGAGGGCCACCCAAGACATCGATATTTGGATTAGACCCGACCCAGACAATGCAAAGAAAGTCTTTCGCGCCCTTGAAGACTTTGGGGCGCCTCTTCGCCTGCACGGAGTGAACGTTAAGGACTTTGCTCAGCCGGGAAACGTCTACCAGATTGGATTGCCACCAATCCGCATCGACGTTCTGACGGCCTTGCCTTCGAAGACGCGGCGGAAGGGTTTGTCCGAGGTCGCCTCGGAGGCGAAGACGTTCTCTACATCGGAATTCGGGAACAAATCATCAACAAACGTGCGGCCGGGCGCCTCAAAGACCTTGCCGACGTGGAAGCTCTCGAAGCGATCCTCAAGGGTGAGGAGCCCTGAAGTCGAGATCAACTCGCCCGCGTTCGCCATGCTAGGACGGCGCTTCTGCCCGACAGGGAGCGTAACTACGGCGCACTCACGAGTCTCGCTGATCGTGCCATCGACACGCGGCTCACCGCCGAGCGGTGACCCACCCTCCTAATACTTCGCTGGAGTGTGGCCACGCATCCACCCCAGTAGCGCTTAAGCGGTTGGCCGATTATAGCCCGAAGAGCCGCTTCGATCGCGCTAACTGCGACTTGGGACGCATTCTCAAAACTGAGTTCGTTCTTCAGTACATGTCGGAGACCAATCTGCGCAGGCGCATCCACTATTCCAGGAAACATCGACGAATTGCCCATTCCTGGGCAACAGTTGCTCTATCTTGGGCGTGTATTTCGACTAAGGCTATGTCGTGATTGAAATTGCTCATCTATGCCAGCTGCTTAACTGTGTGTCGCGACTTCGTAGGCTTGGTATAGAAATTGCTCTTCAAGCTGTCGTTCGCAATTTTTGTGATCGACACGAGAACAACAGAGAGTGAGATTAATACCTATGTCAAAAGAACTCCAAATGAGCATCATCAAAAAAATTCAATCAGCCGGTGGAGATACCGCAGTAGAGACCTTTCTCTCCTCAGAAGGGCAGGACTTGCCTGCTATAAAGCTCACAGACAAAGAACTAGAGATCCTCGGTGGCGGTGGATTCTGGAGTAATATTGGTGACGGGTTTGCTGGAGCCTGGGATATCATCAGCAACGGTCACTGGGAAAACGAATAGGTATAGGTAGCTGCCGACAAACGGGGAGGACCGGGCATAGTCATGTAATCTCCTACAGTTTGCGTATCATCGATATTTTGACTAGACCCGGTCCCGACAATGCAAAGAAAGTCTTTCGCGCCCTTGAAGACTTTGAGGTACGGACCGGCCCCCGCAAAAGTTAGCCGGCTAACCGCCCCAGGCTACGCTTTTGCCTGCTTGTCCCGAAAGCGATCAGCAGCCTCATCACTGGCGCGCTTCACGTCGTCGTAGTCGACAAGCTCGGCACTGCCGTCTTTGATGGACGCCATGCGAAGACGTAGCTCTGCATTGACGACCGCTTGCGATTCACCGTCATCCTCGAACTCGTCCGCGAAGCTGCCGATAATCTTGTCAGCAACAAGGCGCCTATCCTCCCCGGGGAGCGCTAAGACCTGTTCGAGAAGTGCCGGTTCCATCCTTCTATCTTACCGTATCGTGCAGCGCCGTCGTTACCTTTCGAAAATCAGGCATAGAAAAAACGGTCAAACCCAGGACGGGCCGCCTGCTAAGACAAAGTCGAAACGCAGGCATACCCTGACAGAAGAGGACGCTTCGTCGAGCCCTCTCAGGCGTTATCCTGGAAAACTTTTAGAGGTGCTGACTGTACACTGATGGGTGCGTCACTCGACGTGACTGACGGGGGTCCATCGGTCAGCAACCCCTCCCCACCCTCCTCCTCTCGGGCTAATTCTCAAGGCTTTCCCCCTCTTACGAGATGGAAAGCCGGTACCTTACCCCGGCGAAAAACCCCCTTCCTCTTCTACCTAACTACCCTCTCCCAACGAGTTGTAGAGAAGGTAGTTAGGTAGAAGAGGAAGGGGGGGTGGGGAAGGTACAGGTATAAAGTGTATGAATGGAAGAAAATGAAAAGAGAGGAGGAGGGATGAGTGAGGAATAGGAGGAGAAGAAATAGTAGAGAAAATGGTGTTGCTATTGGAAGAGAGAAAAATGGTGAGGCGGGCGGTTGAGGTTGGGGAAAAGTGTGAGTGAAATGCGGAGGTTGATAGGCCGGCAAAGTGACTGGATGGGCTATGTGTTGGCGTGGAAAAGAAGCGGCGGCGGCTAGCGAAGGCGAAACGTTGCGGGCGAGTCAGGGCATATCGGGCGGTCGTCGAGTCGGCGTGTTTGACGCCCCTGAAAAAAGGATACCGGGTATCCTTTTGGGGGTGAGGGTGGAGGTTTTCTAGGAAGACAAAACCCTTCTTTAGGGGGTGGAAGGGCAAAGTCTTCCACCCCTACCCTCGATGCCTCGCCCCTCCACCCCTTCTTTCTCGGGGTAAAAACCCCACGGTGTGGGGATTTTACCCTTCCACCCCTCCGGGGACGTTTAGGGGTACCTATGCCTCCCCACTACCCTCTCTCAACGAATGAAACGAGAGGATAGTGGGGAGGCATAGGTACAGGTAGGGGAGTGGAAGGGTATTGGGATAAACTGGAAGTAGAAAAAAGAGGAAATAGTGGAGTAGAAAAGGGGGGATGAAAAACTGGAAGATGAATAATTAGTAATGATTGAAAGTAGGAAAAGTGCGGCTGTAAGTGTGAGTGTTGGCTGGGTAAGAGCGGGAGAAATGGCGGAAAGAAAGTGAGACAAAACTGGGGGCAGTGCTGGCGTGGTTAGGGGCCGGAGTTGGTAGGAATGTTGGGGCGTCTTGGCATATCGAAGGTGCGCGGAAAAGATGGCGAGGCAGTGAGGGCGAAAACGTTGGAGTGCACCTGAGGGGCCGGAGAATGTGGTGGTGCGCGCGGAGGTCGACTGGCGGTTTTTACCTGGGGCGCCGCCAGATTTTGTCGCCGGGACCGGCCAACGTCAGCCTGGAAACCCGACTTCTTCTGCGTCTTATCGTAAAACGTCCATAGCCGGCGTCTCGCGCCCGTCAGCAGACGGGCCACACCGAGGCCACGAAAAAGCGGGGAGGGAGGCGTCTCGCGGTTCTCTGTGGCTTCTTGCGAGCACTGAGGGGCTTGACCAGGCCCAACCTTTTCCTTTTAAGCCTGCCGGCGATTCGCCGGTCCACCTCTGCGAGAAGGGAGGTGTCGGGGGAAGAGGTTCCCCTGACCGGGGGTCTTGGGGCAGAGCCCCCGGTTTTAGGCGTGGCGGCGAAAGCCGACTCGATCCGGAACTAGTAAGGAATGGGGGTGGGAGGTCGGCTGGAAAGTTTGGCACAGTCTCCACAGGATTCTGGTACATGTTTTTTAAAGTTGGTCAGGTTTTAAAGGTACTGACATGGACATATCTCGTTGGTATTAAAGAGAGAAATGGCGTTCAGCGTACCAAGATGCACGAAGCAAGCGTACCAAGATGCACGAAGCAAGCGTTGTAACGTGCTGTTTTTACTTATTTGTTAGCGTACCAAGATGCACGAAGCAGATCTTCCAAAAACTCAGGGTTATCCACACACAAACCAACATCCACACAAATGTTGGTTTGTTGTAACCCACATTATTTCTTCGCCTCACAAACCAACATTTGCACATCACAACAAATGTTGGTTTGTACAAATATGCACCAAGATGCACGAGGCAGATCTCACCCACAAACCAACATTCACACAAACCAACATTTGTGCAGCGGGAGACCTGGCGTCCAACCCCGAGGGCGTGCCACGCTCTCGGCCAGTGCTCAACAACACAAATAAGCCCCTCACCGTGGCGCTGGTAAACCAAAAAGGGGGCGTGGGCAAAACCACCCTGGCCTACCACCTGGCCGCCGCCGCCCATCTAGATCGAAAGCGCACCTTGGTTCTCGACCTGGACTCCCAGGGTTCGGCGCTTGACTGGTTTGCCGCGCGCACAGAGAAGTCACCTCTCTACGGAATGGCCGTCGCAAAGGTTGATGTCCCCCTGACCCGGGCAGCGTTCATGCAGCTCACAGAAGGGTTTGACGTTGTAATCCTAGATGCCCCCGCAAGACTGGGAAACATGACGCGCGCCGCCGCCGTTGCCGCCGATGTCGTAGTAATCCCGCTACAGCCGTCCCCTCTCGACCTATGGGCATGTAGCGATACCATCGAAACCCTCGATAGCGCCGACGAAATCAGAGAGCAACTCGGAGACAGCCCGGTCCGGCGACTAGCGGTCCTCAATCGAGCGCAGGCCAATACAAAAATTGCGCGCTCAGCTTGTGCCGCTGTCGATTTTGCCGAACTCCTAGGCGTGACAGTACATCAGCGCGTCGCTTTCGCAGTTGCCGCAACCACGGGCGAGACCGTACTAACCACGGACCCACGCAGCGCCGCCGCCGCAGAGATCTGGGACCTATACGGGGCCATCCTCAAAGCCCTCACCACCGACACAGCAACTGACAAGGAAGTACTCGCAACATGTTAAGCTCCAAGCGTCCATCAAAGCAGCCCAAAAAAGCAACTGTCAAGGCAGCAGAGCAGTTCTCAGGCGAACACGTCACCGCCACCAGGCTCTCTGTCGATATTTCGACAGAGTTACACAGGAAGCTAAAGCTTCTGGCCGCTGCACAGGGCGTCTCGCAGAGGACTCTAGTGATCGAAGCGCTACAAAGCCAGTACGCCGAGCTTGCCGACGCATCATGACCTCACTTACTCAACGCAGAGTAAACCGGATCGAGCGATCAGAAAAAGCCGTAGAGGCCCGCCAAGCGAACAACCAGTCGCTAGGTTTTGCGCCTCGCGACTTCGTGCTTTGCGGGCTACCCTACAGGAGAATCGACGGCATCGAGCACACTCGACGGAACGGAAAAATGCTCTTGCGCATCGTCGGGGACCCTCGCCACGGCGTTCCCTTCGGCCAAGATCGGCTGTTACCCATCTGGCTGGCCACTGCATTCCAAATGCTAGGCTGTCCGGAATCGAACGTGATCCGATTTCGCTCGGCCGCCGACATCTTGACCGCATTCAAACTTGGCACCGACGGGCGCCAGTACACACGGTTACGTGAGCGTATTGAGCGCGTGTTCCATGCGACCTACTTCGTGGAAGACCACTCTCGCCCTGACCGGATCAGCGCCGAGCGCTACCAGGTCATGAGACGCCTGGAGCTAACCATCTCCAAACGTCAGAAGGTAAATCAGTGGCTACTCTGGGACAATTCAATCGAACTCGATCCGACCTTCGCTAACGATGTACGACAAGCTCCAGTTCCCATAGATTTGGAAACTGTTATTGCACTCAAGGACAAGCCCTCTGCTCTCGATCTCTATTGCTGGCAAGCGCTGCGAAGTCATCAGCTCATGAGGCTTGGGCGCGCTACCGCCGTCCCATTGTTTGGGGACACGGGCCTAGTCGCACAGTTGGGCACACAGGGGCAGCAACCTCGAAAACTACGACAAATGCTGAACTTAGCCCAGGGCTACGTAAAGGCCGCGTGGCCAGAATGCCCCAATTATATCACGCGAAAAAATGGCCGTGACGTCTTCGTCCTGCGTCCCGCACAGGCCGTTGTCCTCAAGAGTAAGTGCAAACTACCCGGCGTACGTGGAGGGCCGTCTAACGCCGACAAGAGCAGGGAGCATGACCTTGTTCTTATTAAGGAATGACTAGACGTAAGCGCGCCACTCACTGTGGGACATGGGGTGACGCCCCCCTCTGATTCGAGTCCAGCTAGCGCAGCAGGGCAGACAGCACGCGACCACTAGAAGCAGCGAGTACATCTGGCCGAAATCATTATTACATAATATCTCGTAGACAAACATCCTCCGCTCCGGAGGATAAGCCGTTATGGCAACGGCATAAAGCCAGTAATCACAGCCCAGTAATCGATGATTTGGCGAAATACATAATGTGCTTTTCTCGAAAAGAATACGCCTTGGCAAGGCATGCAGTGAATTCTGCGTGCGCCGACTCACGCTTGACAGAGCCAATGCAAGCAGGTTAACTGCGAAAAAGGCGTAGCGTTTTATTTCGACGACACTTGAGTCGTTGTAAGTGTTTTTAGGAAAAAATAGAACGAGTGAATACTTCATGTCTAACAATCATATAAACTATCTAATGCCTGTTTTCTTCATAGGTTTTCTCGGGTGCTCACAATCCAGCGATGACATGCTCGAAGCTGCCGTGAATCAGAGGGCGATCGTTTCTGCCTCAGGGGACAGGACAAGCTTTGTTTTAACCGATGCTCCAGACACAGCAGATATCTCGGCCCTGTCAGACCCGTCTTTCCTTGAAAAAACTAATTTCTGGTGGATTCGCATCGACATGCCAAGCGACAGCGACACGCTTGTTGATAGCCCATCAGGGTTCCAAGGAGACCTCTCTCAGAACATCGACGTAGTCTTCACGCACAACTACAAAGGGGTTTGCGATCCCAGTGCCGACGTACCCAGTATCTGCTGGCTACGCGAGCACTACACTGCCGGCGAGACAGGCCTAAAAGGCGTCACCTCCATAAAGACTGTGAATGGCAACCTGGAGCTCTACTACTCTGTCGATTGGCAGGGAATTACGGATCGCTTTGAATCAGAACCATCCTGGTTTCACCACATTGTCGAAGGCGGCGGAGTCGCAAAGATCGAAGAGGGAACGCAATGAAGAAACTAGGCATACTACTCGCCCTGCTTGCCGGAACACTGACCTGGAGATCTTCGGCGAATAGCACGACCTTTCTTAACTGGGCAGACGAGTTCGCCTCTGGCCAGGTTTACTGTCAATTTGTTAGCCTGGGAGGCATAGCAGGGAACTGCACGTTCCAACACAACTGGACGGATCAGGTTCCTGCCAATACTACTGGCACAAACAATACGTGGTCATATGTCGGCGCCCAGGGCTCATCTACCCAGGGTCGCGCCAACGCGGTCGAGAAAATTATGTTCTCGATATCTGACCGGCACAGCAAAAATTGCGGCAACGTCTCAGTTTACATGACGCGCTCTCGCACAACAGGCGCCATCCCCGGAGAAGGAGCATCATGCACGTCAGGTTCCCAGCAATTTGTTGGCACCGCTGCATATACCTACAATACTTGCGCACAAGGAGATCAGCACTTTTATGAGAGCCACGGACTCCTGCCAGCATTCAACTTCAGTGCCGAGGCGGGCACGCCGGGGACAATAGGCTACCACTCTCGGCACATGGTGTATGAAAGTGTTTCTAATATTTTCGATTGGCAAGATGGGTGCTTTAAGATTCAGTGGCTTTGACGATAAGCACTACACCCCCCTACGCCGATCCTAGGCTCGGCGACCGCATTGCCGTAGTTGACGGGAAAGACATCAATGCAATGATCGACATGGAGCCCATAGCCCTCGCTCTCGGCGTTGAGCTCGTCGTCGTGACCCTGAAATCTCCTGGCTGGGCTAAGGCTAAGGTTTGCGACGGGCCGCATGAGGGCGGGATGGCCATTCTGCGATACTGCGAAGACAACTACCGCCTCGTGTTGCGTGCTTAATTGTCACTCTGCCTTGCTAATGCTTCTCTATATAACCTCCCTTATAAATGATACTTCGCGGGCGACTGCTTGGACGTAGAAAAAGGGCGTGCTACGCTGCGTGGATGAAGGTGTCCAATAAGAAAAAACCCAGTGAAATATTGAGTGATGTTCGCGAAGCGTTCACGAAACTTCCCAAGGGTAAGGCGAGTCACAATCGTCACTGGGTAAGCGCCTATGACATTCTAGGACTTCTGTCAGAAGAGCTCCAAGAGCAGCTCATAAACGAGCGGTGCGATCCTGGGAAAGGGGGCGGGCAACACTATTCAGCCGCAAGTGTTGTTGCCGGTGCATGCGAGATGCTGAGCAATAGGGGTGAGGTTGATCTCTCCTTCTATGCTCCAACAGGCGCAACGAAGTACGAAATAGTGAGAAAGGGATTCAGTGCGGGCTATGAGCTTTGTGGGATCTACCGTCTCCGCTGGCCAGTCGAAGCAGGGCAATGCAACAAGGGTCACTTCAGCACCTTTCTCGCTAAGCTGGACTGTCTTGCTGTGGCTGTGACGGAAAGGAAGGCAGTCGCAGGCATCACCAATGCGTACGCCGAAGCCAAGAAGGAGCTGATGGCCTGCGACGACTGCCATAAAGTATTTGAGTCGTTCAAGTCTTAGCCCGCTCCCTTCATGCTTGTTCCCATACCCCGTTATGCGTCATGGCTAACAATACCTATCGTGTTCTCGTTGATGTTTTCGTGCAAGGACTCCTCGCGTCCACCCCCAGAAAGCCAACAAAAAAACACTCCTCGCAGGGATGTTGATATGGCCCATAGCAAGCGCCCCTCCTACCACCCTGGAAGTCTGCGCATAATCCCACTAGAAGGGGACAATAAAAATCGCCTGAGAGTAAAAATAGACATGACCCTGCACGTCCGTCGCAGCATGTCGTGGGCATGGTCATATCAACTCTACAAACTAAACAGCAAAATTGTGACACCGTTCTCTGAATCTCCAAAGACATTGATAACCAAACTGGACACATACTCTATGACTCAAGACATTGAGACTATCCCCCTTGAAGACGGGGCTCACTACCAACTCAGAGCTCGCATGGCCGTCTGGGTTGATGGATTTCGTGATCCCGCCTATTTCGAGAACACACTGTTCTTTGCGGTGGACAACGGATTCTGGGATGTCAGTATTGCTGAGTGGTACGCGGGCGAGGGCGCACTCAAAAACAAACTATTCACTCCCTAGAGTTAGCTAGCGTTTCCCTGTGTGGAGCGATCCTTGATATCTATGGTGACTTTCCAGCCGACTGCCCTACGGAAGTCTGGGCAATGAATAATCTTGAGTAGTTCACACTTACCTTCACCCTCTTGCACAGACCATCTTCTGAGCGTCGCTCTTGCCATGGCACTTTTCGGAGCGTCCCCTGCCTGTTCCGACAATGACTCCTCTGCTCGGGACACAGGAGTAGCAGCCCTTCCAATCTCTACTGTTTGCGACGACCTGTGCCCCAAACTGATCGAGTGCGGTGAGTTCACGACTATCTCGGAGTGCTGCACTGAAGCAGGCAACGAAGGCGCTGACTGCCTAGAAAGCGACCTGCCTGGAATCTTGAGTTGCACAGACAACGAACCCAGCTGTTCGACTTTTTCTGATTGCCTCAATTCGATTCCCTGCCTGGAACAATAGTGCACTCGATCGAGAGCTATCGAATGGTAGCGGCAGGATTCTTGTTGTTTGCCTGCTCGGGCCCTACTCCCATTCAGGCGACAGACTCCGGTACCGATTCAGCCGACGCTGGCCACTGCACATTTCCTCTTGACGAATGTGGTGACCAATGTCCGCCAAACGAACAGGCGGCCAGAGACGAAGCCGTCGAGGCATGTGGCGCGCCTTCCTTGGTGTCGTTCGCCGGCCAGTGTGGAAACTATCGATATGTTGAACAATACGACGTGGCCAGGGGCGTTATCTACTATTTTGATGAGCAAGACCAATTAGCAGGTGTCAAAATTACCGCTGCGATTCCAGTCTACTGCGATAAAACATCCACTGAAATCACGCTTGGATTCATTCCGGACTGCGTGCTCGTGCAGGACGTCGATCTATGCTCCCTGTAACGAAATTTCATAGGGGCCCTGTCGTGGTGGTCTTGGCTGTCAGCCCTTGTTGTTAATGTTTCTCTACATAAGCTCCCTTATGTAGGGTAAGTCTGTTTTGGGCTTGCTGGAGGGAGGGTTTGGTGGATAGACAGCATGATGCGCAGTTTGATTGGAACCCCTTCTCTTTTCCCGCATAAGGATATTTCAGACCTGGCGCCTCAGTTGGTGGCCGATAAAATGAGCGAGCTGGGCATTCCTCTGACGCCCAAACAGACGCCGACGCTCTTTCTTTGGTGGGTGCTCTATGTGCAGCTCGAGGTAGCCGGGGTTAAGGCGAAGGCCACCGAAGAAGCTAAGTGGCAAGACATGAGAGGGTTTCTGAGTTGGTTTGCGGAGGCCAATGGCCACTTGCACGTGGAAGCATGGCTCAAACGCGATACGGCGGGGTTTCTGGATAGCTTG
>JAESUV010000227.1 GCA_016762975.1 Gammaproteobacteria bacterium
TTTCCAAGGTCATTTCTTGACTAGATACGTCTCCTTGCTAGTAGTACTGAAGAAGCACTGAAGTAATTCTGAGAAAAAAGCGGCATCTCACTAGTCATCGCTTTAGTATTAGAAGTGGCACCTAGAGAACCCTGGCAGCGATGTATGCAAAGCATACACATCTCGAAACAATCTATTTGGGTAAAGCAATGAGCAAAAAGCAGAGAACGATTGGGCTATTAGGCGGCATGAGCTGGGAATCAACCGCCACCTATTATCGAGAACTCAACGAGGGTATTAGGGCCGAACTCGGCGGATTGCACTCTGCTAAAATTTGCTTGGTAAGTGTAGATTTTGCAGAAATAGAGAAACTGCAACACATTGAGGATTGGGAAGGAACTGCTATTATTCTGTCAGAGGCTGCTGCTGCTATAGAAAAAGGCGGTGCCGATTTTCTGCTGATCTGCACGAACACGATGCACAAGGTTGCCCCCCAGATAGAAGAAAATATTTCCATCCCGATCCTGCACATCGCCGATGCCACGGCTGAGCGTCTGCGCGAAGACGGCATCAAGAAAGTAGGCCTACTCGGCACTCGTTTCACCATGGAACAAGATTTCTACAAAGCTCGCCTAACCGAAAAGTACGGTATCGACGTGATCGTACCAGAACTATCCGAACGCGAAGACGTGCACGCGGTCATCTACAACGAGCTTTGTCTTGGAACCATCGACGAAGATTCACGAGCAAGATACTTAAAGATAATTGAGCAACTTGCAGCAAACGGGGCAGAAGCGGTAATACTAGGATGTACTGAGATCGCCCTGCTCGTGCAACAGAACCACACGGCTATCCCGCTTTATGACACGACGGCAATACATGCCGAACAGGCTGTAAGACAAGCTTTACTGAGTTAGAATCACAATAATTGTAATTGAGTTGCCGACTACAGCAAAGAAGTTAAAACTATGGATCCAGTAATAGTAGAAACTGCCACAGTTGCCATGGCAACATTTTTCGCCACTATCGGACCGCTCGATGTGGCTGCCGTCTATGCCGGATTAACCGCAACAGAGACGCCGAAACGACGTCGCAGCATGGCGATTC
The DNA here is from genome assembly GCA_016762975.1 of Gammaproteobacteria bacterium. Taxonomy (GTDB): domain Bacteria; phylum Pseudomonadota; class Gammaproteobacteria; order Pseudomonadales; family Pseudohongiellaceae; genus UBA9145. Next base: position 1,087 of record JAESUV010000227.1, read on the forward strand.
GCGGCACGCTAATCGCCACTGGCATCCTGGTGTTATTTGCACTCGTGGGCGAATTTCTACTAATCGGACTAGGTATCTCTCTTGCAGCTCTGCGCACGGGTGGCGGCATCCTGCTACTACTCATTGGCATCGACATGGTTTTCGCCCGTACCTCCGGCAGTACATCTACAACCGAAGAGGAAGAATTAGAGGCAATGGGCAAGCGTGACATCGCCGTCTTTCCTCTGGCTACTCCACTGATTGCAGGCCCCGGAGCAATGGGAGCGGTAATCCTTCTCATGGCCAATAGCGAAGGCAATCTCGTTCTTCAGGCTACCGTAGTCGCGTCCTTGCTTGTCATCATACTTCTCACGTTCATCATGCTATTGCTGGCCTCAAAAATTCAGCAGCTGTTTGGCGTAACTGGCATGCACGTAGTTACGCGGGTTTTCGGCGTCTTGCTATCCGCACTTGCCGTGCAGTTTATATTCGACGGAATCGCGCAGAGCGGCCTTCTCTCAGGCGGCTAACCCTCCCAGCACCTAGTGATTAATCGAGGCTCTGGGCAGATAGCCACAAAGTCCTATTCAAGTCACTTTTTGATTGATTGCTTACTGGCTGACCCGAAAATTAGTACATGCCAATTTACCCCTGAATTGGCTATAATCCCGCCCCCAGCATCCACTTAGGCCTGCCCCATGTCATCAAGAAATAAAGTCGGCTTCGTCTCTCTCGGCTGCCCCAAAGCCCTAGTAGATTCCGAGCGCATACTCACGCAACTAAAATCCGATGGCTACGATATCGTACCCAGCTACGGCGATGCGGACCTAGTTGTTGTGAATACTTGCGGATTTATAGACAGCGCGAAACAAGAGTCTCTGGACGCGATCGGCGAGGCCATCGCCGAGAATGGCAAGGTACTCGTAACAGGTTGTCTGGGCGCCCAGAAGGAAATAATTACCAATACGCATCCGAAGGTACTAGGCGTGACCGGTCCCGCCGCCTACGAGCAGGTCGTGAATCAGGTTCACAATTTTCTTCCTCAAAATGAGTCTCATGACCCCTTTGTCGATCTCGTACCTGCCCATGGAATAAAATTAACCCCCAGACATTACGCCTACTTAAAAATATCTGAAGGCTGCAACCATCGTTGCAGTTTCTGCATTATCCCATCGATGCGCGGCGACCTAGTTAGCCGTCCCGTTGGTGACGTCCTAGATGAGGCCGAAAGGTTAGCGAATGCTGGCGTACGGGAATTGCTGATTATCTCGCAAGACACTAGCGCCTATGGAGTCGACACTAAATACCAAACCGGTTTTTGGCAGGGACAGCCAGTTAAGGCGAGCATGCAGGGACTCTGTGAGGCACTCGCACAGCTCGGCATCTGGGTTAGATTGCACTATGTTTATCCCTACCCACACGTAGACAAGATTATCCCTCTGATGGCCGAGGGGAAGATATTGCCGTATTTGGACATACCGTTTCAGCACGCTAGCCTGAAAGTTCTGAAGGCAATGAAACGTCCCGCCGCAACAGAAAAGACGCTCGACAGAATTTTGAATTGGCGCGAACAATGTCCTGACATCACGCTACGCAGCACATTCATCGTCGGTTTTCCTGGCGAAACCGATGCCGACTTCGAAGAGCTSCTWGAGTTTCTRSRSRTYGCYCAATTGGAYCKAGTCGGCTGYTTTCAATAYTCAGCRGTGGAYGGYGCWGCWGCYAAYRAGCTTGCAAACCCCGTAGCCGAAGAGCTRAAAVHVGARCGYTGGGAACGCTTYATGGCAGTCCARCARGAGATAAGCWCGAAMAAGCTGMAGGCWAARATTGGCCARGTWGTCGAAGTGTTAGTRGATGARGCKARCGCRGARMAAATTGTYGCGCGATCKGCMGCAGATGCRCCAGAGATCGACGGCAATGWATTCATCCAGCCRRATYSRGATGTCGARGCAGGTGACTTTATTCAGGTAAAGATYGATGACGCCGACGAGTATGACCTSTATGGCWCGCTCGCCAGYTAGGTCAATCCTARCAATCTCAKCWYCSWRMWWTWTRYTRMASWRRYSMWSWKAYTCTCTAAAGGAATCTGATTTCAAGCCTAGCGAGACCGTAAAAACGAACGTAATCTAAGGYTCTATCTAGMTAGTTGATGGTCACACCATCGCCGTTCTGATACCCAGGTGAAACTGCAAAAACTCTCTGGTTTCCTGACCTATTCATACATTAAAGGTTATATTGATTCTGAGTTCAGCTATAATCAATGCGTTGCCAATGAAGTTTTGAAATACTCACTCAACTCCTTTCGAGCAAACAAACRCGGCGCCAYATGCGAAATCGAATTGCAGGCCTCTTGGTTTTACTCGTCGTTTCATTCACGYTCACTAATGTGCAAGCTGCCGAATCCGGCATTCTAGAATTAGATAAAAACTCTCCTTCAGTGAACGTTGCTGCTTTTATTGACTACTATCTAGACTCCGACGGCGAGCTGGAAATTGATGGCGCTCTTGAATTAGAATTTCGAGCTCTCGGGCAAAACACTATTGATTTCGGCTTTACCTCTGATCAAATCTGGATGCGMTTTCAGCTTAGAAATAGCAGCCAGGAAGCTCTRSAACGAGTTCTCAGAACCAGCGCCAGATTYATGCGGCCACTAGAAATATTTCTACTACGCAACGACTCAGCAATAGAACAGCTTTTGTATAACGATGAAACGCTGAGATTTGGTGATCGGCCGCTTCCAGAATTGCGATTCCTGGCTGTGGAACTCTCATTGGAACCCCTCGAAACGGTCTCAGTCTATGTGCACTTCGGTGCGGGCGGTACCGCCGCCATGACCTTGGAAATTTCTTCTCGCGAAGAGGCACTCACTGAGCAATATTCAGCCACAGTTAGTATAGTTATTTATGCGGCAATATTACTGACACTTATCCTGGTTAATTTTTTCCACTATATCGCTGTTCGCAAGTTAGCCTACCTAGTGTACGTTTTTTATGAGTCCTTCAACGTACTTTATGTTGCGCATCTAGAGGGGTTCACCTGGCAATTTCTGTGGCCAAATTATCCACAGTACAATGATGACGCCACTCCCATGATTGCCTGTCTGGGATTAATAATTGGCAATTTTTTTGCCATAGTTTGTCTGGACGCCAAAAAATACACACCGAGACTCTACAAATTATCATTGTGCATCATAGGCTTATCCGCGCTAATCCTTTTCATAACGATGATTTCAGGTAATAGAGTAGGCAACCAGTTGGCTGCTCCGTTGTTGCCTATATCAATCATTCTAAGTGTAGTGGTTGCAGGGTTCGCCGCTGTCAGAGGGCATTATTTCGCAAGGTATTTCATCGTTGCTTGGGTAATGCTCCTGCTCGGCGCAGCTGTTCTTACGGCCGTCATTTTTAGTTTGTATGAAGCCTCCTACAATGTCCTCATCATCTATAAAGTCACTATTGCCATTCAGGCAATTATATTGTCTATGGGCTTGGCAGATCAGGTAAGGCGAATAAATAATCAATACTTCGCGACTCAGAGTGAACTAATTGAAAATTTGCAAGGAAGATTGGTAGACGCTAAAGAGAGAATGGGGCTAGAAAAAGACAACGAAAATACTATGCTTCAGCTATTACAAAAGTCCAAAAATCTTGCCGCCACAAGTCACGACATCAATCAACCGATTCAGTCATTAAGGCTGGCGCTAAGAGCTCTAAGCCTAAAATCAGAAGACAAGAAATCTACAGAGCAATTGGAAAAAACACTGGATCACATGGAATCAGTGTTAGGCAGCGCTCTCGACGAGGCAAGTCAGGAGTTGAAAGAATCATCAGATAACTCACCAATACACTCTGTACTAGTGGGCGCCCTGATTAGCGATGTCGTCAATTCGTTTATAGAGCAGGCTAGAGAAAAGTCAGTTAATTTAAAGGGTTTTGACAGCAAGCTAATTCTCGTAGTGCGAGAATTGGCGCTGAAGCGCTGTCTAATGAATCTGGTTTCGAATGCGATAAACAGTACAGAGAACGGAAGCGTACTTATCGGCGCAAGAAGGCGAGGATCTCAAATTATTATTCAGGTTATCGATACCGGGAAAGGCATTGACCAAGAAAAAATAGAAAGCGTGTTACAACCTCTGATAAAAGACGATGAATCTACGGGGCACGGTCTCGGCTTGGCTATAGTTGCCGAATTATGCTCTGAATATGATTGGACATTCTCTGTTGAGTCGGTGAAAAACAAAGGCAGTTGCTTTTCCATCACTCTGCCGGTGAGGACATAGGGCTGTGAAAATAGTTTTAATCGATGATCATGAAATATTTCGCCTAGGCTTACGCGCCTTACTTGAGGCAGAACCCACGTTCGAAATCGTTGGTGAGGCCAGCAATGGCAACGAGGGATTTAAAGTTGTTGTGGAATCAAGCCCGGATGTGGTGGTTCTCGACTATTCCATGCCGGGCGTATCAGGGTTGGAGGTATTAAGCCAGCTTAGGTCACGGTTTAAGGATTTGCGCATAATCTTACTTACCGCGTCAAAATCAGAATCAGTTCTCTCCGAAGCATTGGCGGCTGGAGCTCATGGGGTGGTATTGAAACAAGACTCCAGCAGTCAATTGATTCAAGCAATAGAAGCGGTATCTAGAGGAGAGCAGATCATCTCAACCAGCATCGTTCCGCTAATCAAGCGCTTCAACGCAATGAGCGATTTGACCAAGCGAGAACGACAAGTCCTGCGAATGATTACCAATGGGTATCGAAATCGAGAAATTAGTGATGAACTTAACATCTCGATGAAAACGGTGGACACACACCGGACCAACTTGATGCGCAAACTCAACTTACACAACGTAGTCGATGTCATCGAGTTTGCGAACAAGATTGGAATCCTAGATTCAACAATCTGACTTTACACTGCAACAAACTGGTCGAAAAATAAGCTCTCATAGCAGGTTTGCCAGAGTTCGTTCAGAGTCCGCCGTCAAACCGAATAACAACATCTTTAGCAATATCAATGTTTTCAGCACTTAACGCTCCTGTAATCGTAGAGTATCGTTCAACAACAATACTTCCATTGGGAGCGAAAATATTTGCCTGAACGTGACTGGCTGCATCGATATTTACCGCCGCCTGCTTGATCTTGAGATTCTTGGAAGATTTTCCTGACTTGCCAGATTTATCAGATTTTCCTGACTTTCCAGATTTGTCTGACTTATTCGACTTCCCCGATCTACCCTTCATGCTATCAATGCCATCTACCATGATGATGACATCACTGGCCGACTGGCTAGATAGATCATCGGGTCCGATATAAACTTGCTTATCTGTGTCTACGCGATTCCTTACCAATATCAAAGTGGGTTCTAAGAAACGCAGCTCCGCGTTTTTACCCAATTTAATAGAAGCAAATGTGTACGTTCCACCACTAAGATAAAGAATATTGCTTTGTCTGTTGTTCTGGTCGATTCTCAGCTCAGCGTAATCGCCCGCTTCCAGCAGCGACCCGGGAGGAAGACAGCTTGATTGCTTGCAGCCTACGCGTATGTCTTCACTGCCAGTTATAAAAGCCGGCAGACTATCAACTGGATAGTAGATTCCGGGCACATAGGGTCCTTCGTTTGTTACCGACCCCTTGCCACTCAGATAACTATAATGAGCTTCACTAACCAGTGCTGATTTGGAGAGATATATACTGTCACTGTAAAGCTGCGTACCAGTCACAAGTGAGCCGTTCTTGTCCAAATCGAACTGAGCCTTATTGTTTAACCATGGCCCGATGGTAGGGCTGGGAATCGCTACAAAACCGGATTCTACTACGCTATTTCTACCCATCTGAATGCTATTCTCAGCATACATGACGAAGGGCGCTTTAATGTCTAGTTCAACTTCAACGGTCGTTTCATTTCCCGAACTGTCGGTTGCCGTGAATGTAATCAGATTAATACCGAGGCCCAGGAATGACGGCGCGTCGTTTATTACCAGCGGCTGCACGTCGGTGATATCGAGGCCAGTTGCAGATTCTAACCAGTCGATAATAGTACTGTTGTCATCGGGTACGAATGTGCCGGTGGGAGTTTCCGCGACAACCGTTAAATCGGCAACTTCGAGGGCGGGGGCAATCGTATCGATTATAGATATCGATGCAGACCCGGTTGCAATGGCGCCATAGCTATCGACTGTTGTGAAGTCGACTGAATAGGAATTGTTAACCTCCAACAGCAAGGGCAGATCACTGTAAGTGACGGGCAAATCGCCGTCTTCGACATCGGTGGCAGTAGCCGAATCCAGATAGGCAATTACATCGGCATCTGATGAGCTCACTCCGCCAAAACTATTACCTTCGATGGAAATATCATCGGGCACAAAGATCTCCGGGTCAGTATTCAGTTGCGGTTCGAGCGTGATCGCAGCCAGGGAAAAACTCTGAAAGCCCTGTAACTCCCACGGTTCAGGCTCATACAGGGGATAGCTATAATCGACCGGAGCCAGGTTGGATTCATCAAACGCGGGCCCTGCATTGAATGACCAGGATGGCCATCTGAGTTTCGGCGTGCAGATTTTTCCTAAGTACAAATCGATACAACGTGAATTAAAGATTGTGTAACTCGGTGTTGACATGCTGGCGCTGAGCCCGCTAGCACTCATATGAGAATTCTGTGTTTCGGTGAAAGACGTACTAAAGGTATTCTGCTGATAGACTCTTGAACTCACCTCTATATTCGCGTTTAAGTTTTCGGGCAAGTTCAAGACCAGTTGGTCACCGGCTCTTAACACGATTGAGTTGGAAGTTCCGCTGCCAACGCTGCTCCCGGATCGCAGAACAGCGTATCCCACAGTTTCCGATAAGTTGATTTCCAGGTAGACTACCGGAGTAAACTTAGTCTGCTGCGACATGGTGCTCTTTACGGTAGCATCCGTGTTAATCAGGCTGTAGCCAACCTTGGCTTTAGTGCTCTGAGTACCCAGATAAACCGTTCCGCCTTCGAATAAATTAGGCTTTCCCGCAAGGCGTGCCACCCAAGCATCAACATCGATTACCAGGTCAACAAATGTATCTTCTCCGTTGGCACTAAGTGCCAGCCCATCTTGTCCGGAAAGATTAGTTGTGATTCCCGGCATGCCAATTACCCCATCCATCGCCAGTAAGTACTGCAAAAAATTGTCTGGACTTAGAGTAGTGCTATCTAAATAAAGTCTGGGTGTTGGTAACTCCACGCTGCCGCTGAAGTCATGGTCGAAGTTATACAAATCCCCACTGTTTTGGCAATAATCTACACATCCCCTAGCGCTGCTAACACCGTTGGCACCACCATAGACCGTCGGTGTAGTGGTCATCGCCGGGGTTGTTGTATACAGACTGGCCCCAGAATTGGCAGCAATTGAAGTATTGATGGTAATGCTGTCGCCAGGCTCATAGGTCAAGGCCGAAGGATATTCAATGCTCACCGAGACCGGAAGCTCAACTTCCACCTCACCGCCGGTAAAGTCTATCTGCGCGTCCATACCGAAATAGGCGCCCAAGTCTGCATTATAGCGAGCACCGTAGGAGTAACACTTGTTGCTCCATTCATCCTTAAACCAATCTTTGACGTCTCCAAAACTATAACCAAATATACTTATCCCACTGAGCAGGCTGGATAATTCATCGTACAAACAGAATTCTTCAATTTTACCGACGTGCAATGATGCGTCAAATCTTGCATTGTTGCTGTTAATTAGATTGGTATGAAAAGTAGTACCCAAGGCATCGGCTGGCGCCCAGAGGCTCTGGCCCGAACTTCGAAAATTCAAATCGAAGGCTCGCGTTACAGTTGACCCGTTATCAACAAATGACGCGTTCTCGCAAACTGTATTTCCGTCTTCACAGTTGGCATAGGTCTTCACCGAATAGGACAGTACCAGACTCGCCAGCAGGCTTAGTCCTGCTATCTTAATGATCAATCCTGGCAAAAATGGAGTATCGGATTTCGATTTTGAATGTGACATTGAATATCCCCTATCTAAACAACTGCGTGGTACTTTATTTTTCTCATGGGCACTACGCAGAGAGCAATTTTGCTCCCTGCGAGTCTAGTGAACATGGTTGCTTATCGGTGGCGAGAATAGAATCAGGTGAACACCTGATTTTGAAATTGATTGACTAAGTCGCAGCGTGCAATTTTTGAGTAACTGGACCCGGACGGGAGAGTACGCATGAGAGTAATACTCAACATGTACTAATTAGGGCAATACCAAGCTAATTGGCCTCTATTCATAATCGTCGAAGCGGAACTATCAGGGTTGAATGTAGATAGAGCGAAGCAGGAGATCGAAATCCTCAGCCAAGAGAGCTGACTGTGCTCTCCCAAACGCTCTCGACAGAACTGATCGATAGGGCCGTTCTAAATAGATTGATGCAAGAAATAAACTCAACGCCTGCGAACAGCAAAATCCGCATTGGCATCAACGACAGCCAGCTAAAGGAACTATTCATTATCCCCTCCAATGCCCGCGGCTTCATCAACGGCAGCGAGATGGCCAACGTGCGCGCGATGTGCACCGCGTGGTATGAGTCAACTACTAGCGGCGAAGCACGCATAGTCGAGGCAATAGCAGCCTACAAGGCTCGAGAACAGCTAACCCAGACTTTCATCACGAAGTATTACAGTGTCGTATTGTTTGATATCGAGGCTTTGCTTAATGAAAAATCCCTGCCCCTGTTTCGTGCCTATATGAACGACAGACGGCGGCGGCTAGCGAATGCCGGAATGACATCCTGGGGGCCTCCGGTACAGAATATTCGTGCTGGCACTGATACTATTGATTTCCACTGCTGCATAAACTAGAAAATATCATTGGAGTTAAGCTGTGAGTTATAAGTGTTTTGAAGTTTCCGTTGAGAACAAGATCGCCCATATAGTTCTTAATCGCCCCGAAAAAAGAAACAGCATGATTCCTGAGTTTTGGGACGAGTTACCGGCGATCATTACAGAGCTTGATGCGAATGCGCAGGCGCGCGTTATTGTTATATCTTCTACAGGCCCTCATTTTACAGCAGGCATCGATACGGCCGTATTCAGCAACAATGTACAGCAAAGCGATGACCCTAAAGTCGCCGAGAAACAAAGACGCACGCACGGAGCGAAACTGTATGACACTGTCGATTACTTACAACAAACCTTCACCTGCCTTGAAGAATGCAGAGTCCCAGTTCTCGCAGCCATTCAGGGTGGTGTTATCGGCGGAGGCGTAGACCTGATCACCGCTTGCGATATGCGCTACATGACAGAGACAAGTTTTCTCACTATATTCGAAATCAATATTGGCATGACCGCCGATGTCGGCACCTTCCCACGCATAACAAAGCTGTTACCGGAGGGCGTGGTCAAAGAACTCGCTTACACAGGACGCCGAATGTCTGCGGAGGAAGCGAAATCATTGGGTTTCGTAAACGAGATATTTCCTGATCAAGCATCCCTGTTAGAGGGAGTTATGAAAATAGCGCAGCAGATAGCAAGTAAAGCGCCTTTAGCGATCTATGGCAGCAAACGCATCATAAATTATTCACGCGATCACAGCACGGCTGACAGCCTCGACTACATCGGCATCTGGAATGCCAGCATGCTGCAAAATGCCGAAATCATCGAAGCGATGACGGCCGCGGCGGAAAAACGACCAGCTGAATTTGTGGATATACCCAAGAAGAGGAGGAAGATGGGGTCTAGCATAGCCGATTAAGGGTTCATCTTTTAGACAGCCCGGGACCGGACCAATTCGATGCCGCCAACTTTAAGTTGCACGGCACCGTAGCAGTAAGACAAAAAATCGTGTCAAATATCGACGTTAAAGGAACTACTTGGCTAACCCCTCACCTTCTTGCGAATTCACCTCTTTTTTCTTGCGCAATAGACGACTAATAGTGTCTTGTAGATCTGGCTTCTTCTTCGCTTCCTCGGAATTTTCAGTCACTGTGTTTTCTTTCTCGTTTCCCGGCACTTCACTCATAACAATTTCTCCTAGTTTTTAAACATTCTACCCCCTATAGAGTGAGCTGTCTTTTTCAGTTATTTCCTGTAGCTAAATACGCTCTCCAATGGCTTAGCGAAAACAGCAGAGATTCGAAATGCCACCTCCAGTGACGGAGAGTATTTACCTAGCTCAATCGCATTTACAGTTTGTCTCGTTACTCCTATCAGCTTGGCAAGATCCAGTTGTGTCATGTCAGAATGCGCAGCACGTAACTGGCGTATGCAATTACTTATCGGGAGGTCAGGCATCAATAGCCCCTTCTGTACTGCTTGATTAGCATCGAAGCACGAAGAATTTCTGCCACTATTATCGCCCCTAGATACAACATTCCAAACCCCCAATTGCCGCCGTGGATATGAATCATGGGGAACGTGACAACCACAACCAAGCCGATCAACGTGATATAGGCGATCCGCGAAGCCTTATACGCGAACAGCTGATCCCGCTCATCTACTGGAATGCCCGCATCCTCCGGAGAGAGTTTGCGCGCCACTAATAGCAGCACACACTCCAACACAATGAACGCAGTTATGGCGATCGCCGCAAGATGCATCAGATAGCGAAAATTCGGATTTGGCTGATGGTAAACGCTAAACATATAAATGTAATAAGGAAGAAACACAGCAAGCAGCGCAAATATTGTAGCCCAAGCCCTCTTTTCACGAAAAGACATGCTGACACCTCTGATTCCGAATGGTTATTTGAAGAATGATTTTTTTGAATCCTATGGAGGGCCCACTAGTGCCACGCTAAAATTAGCACAACTCGCCAACACCTGCGGATCTTCAAGGATGATCTCAATCAATTGTCCCGGAATATCCTTTATGTGCACAACGAACGCTTCCGCATCGCCCCCGTATTCTTCTGAAGATCGCACTAGCGCAAATACTTGTTCTTGGAAATATTCCAAATTCACATTCTCAGCACCTTCTGCAAAGATATCTACGGTAAGCGCATAAACATCATCGTAGAAGGGCTGTCCACACAATGCAAAATCGTTCTGGCGCATACTTACAGTAGCAGGGGCGTCAGAGGCAGTGTGCATCTCTAGAAACTGACTCCCACTCTGCGAATTAGCTCCCAAATGAAAACCTACGAATGAAAGAAGAACTGCAATTAAACCTAGCAAGATAATTTTCATAGTATAGAGCCCTCTTTTCCAGTGAATAAAGGATGTATGTTCATTAAAAACTCTGAACACGTGTCTAATATATTTGACACGAGGTGCATTCTAGACGGACATTGATCTCGTGTCTAATATTTTTTACACCATCACGAACCACAGCCCCCAAGATCAGGCATAGCGGCTTGCGCCCAATGTTGGATTACACTAACTTAGCGCAGCAACAAGGAGAGAACATGAGCTGGCAAAACGAAGTA
>JAESUV010000228.1 GCA_016762975.1 Gammaproteobacteria bacterium
AGCAGTACGCCCAATACCGTATTCGCTAATATCAATTCCATCTTTTCCTCCAAGTTTTCTTTAGTTCAGATTAATCTTAATACTATGTAATGTTGTTTAGTGGTCACCGTGTGCCGGTTCGTGCGCTGCATTCAGATACACAATCGTTAGCATCATGAAGACAAATGCCTGCAGAGGTATCACCAATAAGTGAAACACTGCCCAGACAAAATGCGCAGGTAACTGATAGACACCCAACAGCCCAGAAATAAGCAAGAACAGCAGCTCCCCTGCATACAGGTTTCCGAATAGTCGAAGCCCGAGCGATACCGGCTTAGCAAATAGGGTGGGTATTTCAATAATGAGGTTAAACGGCAGCATCCATTTACCGAAAGGGTGGAAGGCGAGCTCTTTTAGGAAGCCACCAAGGCCCTTGTTCTTGACGCTGTAGTAAAGAATAAGAAAGAAGACGCTGATCGACATGCCCATGGTGATATTCGGGTCTGTTGTTGGCACGACCTTGAAGGACATATGCTCCAAGCCCCAYARGCCACCTACCGCCATCGCRATCTSKGGCARCCAATCAACCGGCACCAGGTCCATCATGTTCATCAATATAATCCAKACGAAGACTGTCAAAGCCAGYGGTGCYACGTGAGGGTTCTTGTAGTTGAAGCCCGCGTTAACTTGGGWTTCYACGAAYTCGAAGATGCTCTCGACAAAGTTCTGCATGCCGCCTGGCACGTCKGARGTCGCRCGCAARCCRATGTAGCGGAAGAASARTAAGAARGAGGCGCCTATGAACARAGACCARCCCATRGTATCGACATGTATCGCCATGAAGCCCATTGAGACAGCTTCATCAGGCGTRTGGGCAAGACCCCARTGACCGTCTGGAAATTTRCCGTAGGTCAAATAGGATAAATGGTGGGTAATGTATTCCTGAACAGTCTGGCCTTCTGCGCCATGTTCAGCGGCTGCGTGTGCCGCGTCTGCTAACTCTGCCATTTATATTCTCTAAGCCCATCAGAGCTTAYGTTTTRTACTTATGTTTTATTCTGTGAGGGGCTATAACTAATGAACCCCGACATTACTACGCCTACAAAATGGATCAGTGTAAACCCAAGTATTAAGGCTAATTCGTTTAAGCTGCTAATCAAAGTGAAGCTRAGCGCAAACATCACCACTGTCATGATGATCTTGCCAAGCTCCCCGCGAACAAAGCCCTTAACAACGTTCTGCGCATTTCTTGCCCCCTGATAGCGGTAGGCATGTAGCGTAAAATAGCTGTTTGGCAAAGCGCTTATCAGGCCACCCAATAGTACGGAGTAGGCCAAAACGAACCCTGAAATCAACAGTGAAATTACCGCTATAAAGAATGTCACTGCCAATTGCGCAATGATTACTTTATATACCGGTGGGGTCTTTAAATTAGACATTTGAGCTTAGCTTTTTTAGCTTCGCACTCCATCGGCAGCTGTTACAAACACCTAAAAATCGCGGCGGTGATCACCAAAGCACGCGCATTAAAGGGGCTTTATAGTGCCTAATCAACTACGCAGAATTATCAATTGATGTGGGAGAGAATCCCGTCGAGTTCGTCAAGAGAATTATATTTCAATATGAGTCGGCCCTTACCTTTAACGGTGTGCTGAATCATTACCTTGGCGCCCAGCTTATCGGCTAGGTTCTCTTCGAGATTCTTGATGTCCGGATCTACCATCTTAGGGCTTGCGCTATTGCTTGAGCCTGCCTCAGCAATCAATCTACGAACTAGGGACTCTGTCTGACGTACGGACAGCCCCTTGCCAACAACTGACCTAGCTGCCTCGGATTGCTGAATATCCGGCAATGACAACAGAGCCCTAGCATGGCCCATTTCCAGATCCCCATGCTCCAGCATTCGCCGCACATCGATGGTCAAGCCAATTAAGCGCATAAGGTTGGTCACAGTCGCTCTGGATTTACCTACTGCATCAGCTACCTCTTGTTGGGTCAGCTCAAATTCGTCCTGCAGACGCTTAAGCGCCATCGCCTCTTCGATAGGATTCAGGTTTTCACGCTGAATATTCTCGATCAGTGACATAGCAATTGCGGCCTCATCGCCGACTGGCTTAATGATGGCCGGTATAGAGTCCAAGCCTGCTATCTGCGCGGCTCTCCAGCGGCGCTCGCCGGCTATAATCTCGTATTTATCCGATGATATAGGGCGTACAACTATTGGCTGTATCACGCCTTGAGCTTTAATCGAGGCGGCTAGCTCTTCCAAGGCCTCTTCATGCATATCAGTTCGCGGCTGGTATTTTCCACGCTGAATTAATTCGATAGGGATATTCTTGAGATCGCCGTCTTTTTCAGCGGCTTGGGGGGGTGATGTACGATCTTTAGGTTTACCAAGAAGGCTTGCCATAGTTTCTGTGCTGCCTCTGGAGAGCAGCGCATCCAACCCTTTGCCGAGTTTTTTCTTGTTAGTCATCTTGCATTCGGGCTCAGGTAAACGGGTATTTTTCCCTAGATTGAACAAAGGGTGTAATTACAGCCTAAACAGCGGCTCTTGCGGCTGCTTCGTCGTTGCGTCTCAATACTTCACCAGCAAGCGCAAGATAGGCGATAGCTCCTCGAGATTGCTTGTCGTAACTCAGCACTGGCTGGCCATAGCTAGGGGCCTCTGCTAAGCGAATATTTCTTGGCACAACTGTGCGRTAAACAGTATCMCCAAAATAGCTAAGTAGCTGACCATTAACYTCTGTRGTCAGCTTGTTTCGYGGATCATACATGGTACGTACGATTCCTTCGATCTTTAGATYCGGATTAARAGTGTCTCGTATCGCATTAATCGTATCCATCARGGCCGACAAGCCTTCAAGCGCATAATATTCACACTGCATCGGTATAACCACACCGTCAGCCGCTACCATCGCGTTAATTGTCAACATATTCAAAGAAGGAGGGCAGTCGATGACCACATAATCATAGCGGTGACGAACTTCGTCAATAATTTTTCGGAGCCGGAGTTCACGGTTATCTTCGCTGATCAACTCCACTTCGGCGGCAACCAAATCGCCATTTGCCGGTAACAAATCGTATCCAGAAACTTCGGGTCGCTTAACAACCTCATCGAATGTCGCATGCTGCATTAACACATCATAAATTGATGTTTCTAATGAGGACTTATCGACTCCACTGCCCATCGTGGCATTGCCTTGTGGATCTAGGTCGATCAGTAGCACATTTTTTCGAGTAAATTTTAATGACGCGGCAAGGTTTACGGAAGTTGTAGTCTTACCTACACCACCTTTCTGATTTGCTATTGCGAGAACTTTGGCCACTGGTTTCTTCCTAACTTTTAATCTTAACTTCTATCCTAAGCGTTTATACTTCTCTTGGACATTGTATCAAATTTCTACTGGTTATTCGGCCGAGAATGCGGAAGTAATGAAATTAAAGTTATCCTATCTTTTTCGTACTATCTCAATTAGATGACGCTGTGATTCRCCACCAGGCACATCCAATTTGATACTTTTCGATAGCTCAAAATCATCRGGCAATCGGGCTATTTCATCCTCGGGATAAYGCCCCTTCATCGCCAACAATTTGCATTCTTTGGAAAATATTGGCTGCAAYATYGTCAAGGTATTCGCTAGTGTAGAGAACGCTCGACACATCACCATATCAATTTGCTGGGTACTTTGATAGTGCTCTAYTCGASAATTTTCGATGGTRATATTGTCCAAGCCTAACTGRATTTTTGCCTGAAACATGAACCGRGTTTTCTTACCATTGGAGTCAACTAATACAAAGTTTTTTYCMGGATTCAAGATAGCMAGAGGAATCCCYGGTAGGCCCGCGCCAGCACCAATATCAACTATGAGATYTCCTTCTAGGTAAGGGGCTATRGAGAGACTATCRAGAATATGCCTCGAAACTAGCGAAGCTARTTCATTGCCTCCGAGAAGGTTATACGCCGAATTCCATTTTTTRAGTAAGTCGATATAGGCCAGTAAAGAAGAAATCATTTCCTCGTTACATTTTAATGACAGCGATGATATCCCGCGCTGTAAYTCGTTTCGAATTGAATCAGTCATCAGTTATTCTCGTAGGGCTATCCAGCCTTGCGATTTACCGCCCGGTGTTTCTTCAGATAGATTAGTAAAAGTGATATTGCAGCTGGAGTAATGCCTGGAATACGGGAGGCTCGGCCAATATTTTCTGGTTTGGCTTCGAGTAGTTTCTGCTTTAACTCATTTGAAAGGCCTTGCATCTGTTGGTAGTTAAAATCCGCAGGTAGCTTTGTGTTCTCTTGCTTCTTTAAACGCTCGATGTCTTCTTCCTGCCTATCTATATAGCCCTGATACTTGATCTGTATTTCTGCCTGCTGTGTTGACTGTGCTTCAAGGGATGTCTGAGCTTTCTCTGACATCCCATCCTTAGTGCCATTATAAGCCGCTAGCAGGGGGCCGTGCTCAACTCTAGGTCTCGCTAGTAAATCAGCTAGAGAGTATTCGCGGGTGATAGGCCTTTCTAGTAAGTGGTTTATACGCTCGGATCGCTCCGTGTTGGGCTGGACCCAAGTACTCCGTAAAAATTTTAGTTCTTCCTGAATTCGGGTTTTTTTCTCGCTATAAAACGCCCAACGCTCATCATCAACCAACCCCAGTTTTCTCCCGTGCTCTGTAAGGCGCAGGTCCGCATTATCTTCTCGCAGGGTTAACCTATATTCCGCTCGGCTTGTAAACATACGATATGGCTCATTCGTGCCGAGAGTAATTAGGTCGTCGATTAATACACCGATGTAGGCTTCATCTCTTCGTGGACACCATGACTCGAGACCTCGCGCATCCAAACCTGCGTTTAATCCGGCCATGAGTCCTTGTGCACCAGCTTCTTCATACCCAGTTGTGCCATTGATTTGGCCGGCGAAATAGAGCCCTTTGACGAATTTAGTTTCTAGGGAGTAGTGTAAATCTCTCGGGTCGAAGAAATCGTATTCGATCGCATAACCAGGGCGTGTTATGTGTGCATTCTCAAAACCCTTAATTTCTCGAACCATTTCCAACTGCACATCGAATGGTAAGCTTGTTGAGATACCATTTGGATAAAGTTCTTTTGTGTTCAGGCCTTCCGGCTCGACAAATATCTGATGAGACGATTTGTCCGCAAAGCGCATCACCTTGTCTTCAATCGATGGACAATAGCGTGGGCCAGTTCCCTTTATCACGCCTGTATACATCGGCGACCGATCCAACCCAGCACGGATTACTTCATGGCATCTTTCGTTAGTGCTAGTGATGTAACAATTAATTTGTTGAGGATGATCCGACACTTTCCCCATATAAGACATTACTGGCACAGGTGTGTCGCCTTCCTGTACTTGCATCACCGAAAAATCGACAGAGTCAGCATCAATACGTGGCGGCGTACCTGTCTTAAGACGATTAACCCTAAAAGGTAATTCACGTAATCGATTAGCGAGTGCTATTGCAGGGGGATCACCAGCTCTACCACCCGAACTGTTTTCCAGACCAATGTGCATTTTCCCACCCAAAAATGTACCRGTGGTTAACACAACTCTCGGYGCYCTRATAAGCATTCCCATCTGYGTAATGACGCCACAGATTGCCCCATCTTCGATAAGGAGATCATCTACACYTTGTTGAAATAGRGAGAGATTCTTYTGTTGTTCCARCATTTCTCGAATCGCTGCTCTATACAAAACCCTATCAGCTTGTGCCCGWGTAGCTCTAACAGCAGGTCCCTTRCTRGCATTTAATACACGAAATTGTATGCCAGCCAGATCCRYAGCTTTCGCCATGGCTCCGCCAAGAGCGTCRATYTCTTTAACCAGATGACTTTTCCCAATCCCACCAATAGCCGGGTTRCAGGACATTTGACCCAAAGTYTCTATGCTGTGAGTAACTAGCAAGGTGGCAACGCCCTGACGTGCGGAAGCCAGAGCTGCTTCAGTACCCGCATGTCCACCACCAACAATGATTACGTCAAATGCCTTGCTGTATTCCACAATATTCCAAGTYTTATCCAGTTACTTATTTAAACAGGATGGTAAGTATAAAACCTAATTTAATAATTACTAATACTTAGGTCTGTATTTACTAGTTATATGTATAGTTAGAGTATTAATGTTAATACTAATAGCTAAAGAGATTTCTGTTGATATCTATATTAAATTTATTATTTTCAACTACTTAATGCAATGAGAACTCGGTAGATAAACTCTTAATAGAGCAATAATAGCCTATTAGCCGTTGTGTATTGTTTAAGAGGGTTGGCAAACKAATCAAATCAATACAAAACAATCCATCACTTATCCCGAAAATTYRTMCMSYTRWRSAKASTWRTSWRKYKKMKYMYKRAYRWRMKAMMWYRYYTKYSWWWRYKAYTYRMNNCAACAYAAAAGTTGGAGAATATTTCTCCTAACAAATCATCACTGGTAAATTCTCCTGTTATTGCWCCTARCTGCATTTGAGCGAAACGTAGATCTTCAGCGATTAGCTCCAGCGAAGAATGCGTTTCCAGTAGCTCTAATGCAGATACAATTAGTTKTTTYGCATTATTTAAGGCARTTAGGTGTCTYTCTCGGGCAATGAAAACCCCTTCCTCTGTAACGTTAAAACCAATAGCTTCTTTTATATAGTCTCTAAGTAGTTCGATACCTACATTTCCTTTTGCAGAGAGACTAATGGTTGGTATTGAATAATTAAGATATTTAATCGTCGATACACTCGGCACTTCGTTATTTAGTAGATCAATCTTGTTAAAGATAATCGCGGTGTTCTGTAGGTAGTCTAGTTCTTTAACTGACTTATCAGTTAATAATACAAGTGGTGCTAACAGCTTTTCCACATCTTGTTCAGGCTGGGATTTATCTACTATTAATAATAAATGGTCTGCTTGTTCTATGGCTTGCTGAGCGCGTCTCAGACCCTCTTGTTCTACAACATCATCACTGATCCGAATGCCGGCGGTATCTATGATGTGTACTGGAAGACCATCTATGTTTATCTCTTCGGAGAGTAGGTCTCTTGTGGTGCCTGGGACATCGGTGACTATCGCACTATCGACGCCGGAGAGTGCGTTTAATAGGCTAGACTTACCCGCGTTCGGCTTACCCGCGATAACGACATTAACTCCCTCTTTCAATAGCGCACCTTGTTTAGCTTGGGCTAAAGTTGCTTCTATCGACTCGAGAATAGCGCTTAGTGAATCCCCGACTTTGTTGTCACTGACGAAATCTATGTCTTCGTCGGAGAAATCAATTGTGGCCTCAATGTGTACTCTTGCTTCTATTAGTAGTTGCACTAAATTTAGAATCTTATTGGAAAATTCACCTTGCAGTGTTCTCAATGCGGACTTCGCGGCCTGTTTTGAATTAGATTCGATTAAGTCTGCAATTGCCTCTGCTTGGAGCAAGTCTATTTTGTTGTTTAAAAAAGCGCGTTCTGAGAACTCACCTGGATTGGCAAGTCTTGCACCTAGCTGTACGGCACGCTCGAGTAACTCTCTTAGTACATAGGTGCCTCCATGGCCTTGTAGCTCTAATACATCTTCTCCTGTGAAGGAATTCGGAGCGCTGAAGAATAGGGCAATGCCCTGATCAATAGTCTGTTCGGCTTCATCGAGAAAATTGCAAAAATGCGCATATCTAGCAGTAGGGGAAAAACCGAGGATCTGTTCACTTATAAAATGAGAAAGAGGCCCGGATATTCTGATGATACCGACACCTGAACGGCCGGGTGCAGTCGCGATAGCACAGACAGTATCAATTTCTACTTGGGATGTTTCTACTGGAGACATAGGCATCGCTAAACATGTTCATAGCAGAAGTTCTACAAATTAGGGGGAGGCCTGCTAGTGATTGCTTCAACCGTTGAAGCAATCAATAGCGAAAAGACTAGGCCTTTTTCGCCGCATAGGCTGCGTCGATTTTTCTTGTTATATACCATTGCTGCAGTATGCCCAAGCCACCATTAGTTAACCAATACAGCACCAAACCAGCTGGGAACCAAAGGAATAACAAGGTCATCATGACTGGCATTAATTTCATTACTTTAGCCTGCATTGGATCGGCAGGTGCTGGGCTGAGTGTGGTCTGAAAATACATTGTTGCACCCATGAGCAAAGGTAGAACAAAGAAGGGGTCACGAACCGAAAGGTCGGTCAGCCACAGCATAAATGGTGCATGCCGCAGTTCTACGCTCTCGAGAAGCACCCAGTAGAGAGAGATAAACACAGGCATTTGCACGAGCATTGGTAGGCAGCCACCGAAAGGATTTATCTTTTCCTTCTTATAAAGGTCCATGGTGGCCTTCTGTAACTTCATCTTGTCATCGCCATAACTCTCTTTGAGTTGCTGCATCTTAGGCATCAGTCTTCGCATGCCGGCCATTGAGCGATATTGTGTTTCTGACAGCTTATAGAATGCTGATTTAACCACGAGGGTTAGAAGGATAATCGAGACGCCGTAGTTACCAATTACAGAGTTGATTTGAGAGAGCAGCCAATAGATGGGCTTAGCTATGAACCAGAGGAAGCTATAGTCGATGGTCTTATCGAGCCCAGGAGAAATGTCTCTTAATACATATTGGTCTTTCGGTCCCGCGTAATATTGAATCGTATGATTGCCGCTTTCGCCGGCTGCTACTTGGAATACACTGCTGGTGAATTCACCGTAATATTGATTGTTAGCGTTTTTTCGAGTGGTGACGTGGTTTAGCGATTCTGGGTCAGGTATCCACGCGGTAATAAAGTAGTGTTGGCTAAATGCTATCCAGCCGCCAGTTGTCTCAATTGTTGAGCTACCGGCGTCGTCGATGTCRTCGAACTCGATTTCAAGATAGGGGTCATCGGCCAWAGTAGTTACGAAACCAAGATAGGTTCTRCCGAAACCRCCGGCGTCRCTCGGGTCATCAAAGGCATCTCGTTTAATTTGGCCGAAYGCGTTGGCCTGCCAATTKYCAGATGAGCGGTTATTGACGATGAAGCTGATATCTATAAGGTAGCTATCGCGATTGAARCTATAGCGTTTTATTACTTCAATGCCTTCGGCTGTAGTAGTTGTYAGGTCTACGTTAAGRCTATCAGACGAYTCGTCCATGCTATARCTCGTGGACGTGGCCCTGTAGATAGCACGGCTTACGCTGTCGATACCATTTGTTCCGATGAGTCCGCTCTGYGCTATATATTCGCGGCCTGGTTGRTTGTYYAAAATAACAAAGGGGTCATCTGCGACATCTATTTGCTTTCGATAGAGAGGCAGCGCGAGATAGACGATGTCTCCGCCTACGGGATCTATGCGAATAGAAAARGTATCGGTRAGAATAGARATTAGGTCTGCRGYGTTAGTTGTGCTGGMAACACTWGGGTTGCTAACAGTAGCGACTGAAGGYGTATCAGCTGTATTACTCGTAGCTGTAGGAATATTGCTAGGCAGATCATTGTTTGTTTGAGAGCCGTTTTGCTCGTTGGGTATCTGTGGAATCTCAACGCGAGATGAACTGCCATCATCAATAGTGGGAGGATAGTCTTCCTGCCATTGCAATAACATCAAATAGGTGACAATGGCCAAAGCCGTATAGAGGCCGTATTTAGTTAAATCCATGGTATCTACTTACTCAGTCCATTGACCCTGCGGGCCGAACTCTCGGGAACGGGGTCATGACCCCCTTCGTGAAAAGGGTGGCAGCTGCAGATGCGAAGAATTCCTAACCAGGAGCCTCGCAGAGAGCCGTGAATTTTTATTGCATCGATGGTGTATTGGGAGCAGGTGGGATAAAAGCGGCACTGGTTGCCAATAAATAAACTTAAACTAGATTGATAAGCGCTAATAAGTCGAATTAATAGTTTGTCCAACATGATAGTTTTTTACCTGTCGTCCTAGCTTTTCGCAGCAGCTCTTTTTATCTTACTGTGTAGGTCCTGCCATAAAGAATTGATCGTATCGAYTAACTCTTTATTGTCTAGCTTATCTGCATCTTTYCGAGCTAACACGACTAAATCTAGCTTGTCTAATAGCTTTTTATTATGCCGAAACGTGTCTCGTAGCYGGCGCTTTATCCGATTTCTCTGCACAGCTAATGCCACGTTCTTCTTGGCGATAACCAATCCCAATCTGGCGTTGGAGCTACTAYTAYAATTAGCTAGCACCAGAAAATGGCGGCAGGAGACTTTGAACTGAGCGTTACCGAATACAGCTTTATAGTCTGCGGCGTTTAATAGCCGAGAGGTTTTAGGAAAGCCGAATTCAGCCACGCATCGATCTCTCTTCTCATGTGATTAGTAAATCATCGAACAGCAGAGAAAATAGAACTTATGCTGATAGTTTAGCGCGTCCTTTAGCACGGCGTCTCTTAATAACAAGACGGCCGCCTTTAGTTGCCATGCGCGCTCTAAAACCGTGAGTTCGAGCTCGTTTTAATAAACTTGGTTGGAATGTTCTTTTCATATCAATATCATCCGATTCTTCAATTACAAACCGAACGAAACGGTTCGAAAATAGGACCGCGAATTCTAGAGGTTTTACTGCCAACATGCAACGTAATACCGGCATGAATAAGGGATCGACAAAGATGATCAAGGAGAAAAGTGGAACCCGGGCAAGCAGAATAGGCGTTAAAATTATTGTGAACAACTTCATCCAGAATTTAATAACAAGTTATCCACAGCTTTGTTATCAACAACTTGCCAGTATTGCAGTGAAAAGAAGTAATTTTTCACTCGGGTTTTAGCAGGGAAAAGTATTTAACTATTTGATATATAACGATAAAAATGAAATCAAAATAAGTAGAATTTAATTTATCCGGCAGTGGATAACTCTTGATTGAGTCGATAGAATTGCGGTCTGTTTTGGAAAATAATAATTCATGTGGGCAAGAAAAACGTGGCTGTAACGATCTGGCAAGAATGTATCGACTGCTTGAAAGCAGAATTACCCTCTCAACAATTCAATACGTGGATAAGACCACTGCACGTAGAGCTTGATTCGTCAGTTCTGCGCATCTTTGCTCCTAATCGATTTATTTTGGATTGGGTAAAAGGCAAGTTTTTACCGCGAATTTTAGAAATTGTATCCGAGTCCGATAAGGCTTCATTAGAAATCCGACTGGAAGTATTTAGTGGTGATGCGTCTCAGCGAGTCGCTACCACGGCACAGCAATCTGCAAAGCTTGCTGAACCGAGAGCAAACGAGAGGGTTAGAGACACGGCCGATACGAATGGTCAGCGAAGAGTACAGGCCAGCACAACGCCGGTGATCGCGCTAAATTCGAGCAGGGCGGTAGAATCAGCAAGACGTAATGTCGACATCGTTATTGAAGGTAAGCTAAGGCACAGGGGAGCTCTGAATGTTGAAAACACGTTCGATAACTTCGTTGAAGGCAAGTCGAACCAACTCGCTAGAGCAGCCGCGCTGCAGGTGGCAGAAAACCCCGGCTATGCCTACAACCCCCTATTTATCTATGGGGGTGTAGGGTTAGGTAAGACTCACTTAATGCATGCGATTGGTAATTATATGGTAGCCAAAAAGCCGGATGCCAAGGTTGTCTACTTACACTCAGAGACCTTCGTTGCCACCATGGTAACCGCTCTGCAATTGAATGCGATTAACGAATTTAAGCGTTTCTATCGTTCCGTAGATGCCCTATTGATAGATGATATTCAGTTTTTTGCGGGGAAGGAGCGATCCCAAGAAGAGTTCTTTCATACCTTCAATGCACTGCTCGAAGGTGGGCAGCAGATTATTTTAACCTGCGATCGTTATCACAAGGAAATAAATGGCCTGGAAGAACGCTTGAAATCTAGGTTTGGTTGGGGGCTTACGGTTGCCGTTGAGCCACCGGAGTTGGAAACTAGAGCTGCAATTTTGATGAACAAGGCAGCGCTTTCCAATATCGAATTACCAAATGATGTCGCTATGTTCATAGCACAACGCCTTCGGTCTAATGTTCGGGAGTTGGAAGGGGCATTGAAGCGCGTTATAGCGCATTCTAATTTTACTGGTCARAAAATCGACTTAGCCCTTATCAAGGAAGCACTTCGCGATCTTTTTGCAMTACAAGATAAGCTAGTGACGATTGATAATATTCAACGTTCRGTTGCTGAATACTACAAGATTAAGATGGCAGATATGCTCTCGAAACGTCGAAATCGATCAGTGGCTAGGCCTCGCCAGGTTGCAATGTGCCTTTCTAAAGAATTAACCAATCACAGCTTACCGGAAATCGGCGATGCGTTTGGTGGCAGGGACCATACAACTGTTATGCACGCCTGTAAGCAGGTCAAGAAACTCCGTGGTAGTTCTATAGATATACAAGAAGACTATAATAATTTACTCAGATCACTATCTAGCTAGTGCGCTAGCGTTAGTATTTGGGCCTAGATA
>JAESUV010000009.1 GCA_016762975.1 Gammaproteobacteria bacterium
CAATCCTCTCCCCAACGACCAATTTTGAAGACTGGTAGAACTTGGTTTCTACTGGCATTAAAAAAGGCAGGACCGTGAGGTTCTGCCTTTTTTTGTGGTTGCTAGGGAATTTAGTTCTAAGCGTTCGCTAAGTTCTTGTTCGCGAAGTCCCAGTTGACTAGGTTGTCTAGGAATGAGCTTAGGAAGTCAGGCCTTCGGTTCTGAAAGTCTAAGTAGTAGGCGTGTTCCCACACGTCACAGACTAGGATGGGGGTTGCTCCATCGGTTAGTGGAGTTTCTGCGTTGGCGGACTTTGCGATCTTGAGCGTAGTGCCATCGCTTACTAGCCATACCCAGCCGCTGCCGAATTGCCCCATTCCGCCTGCTATGAATTCAGCTTTAAATTTGTCGTAGCTGCCGAAGGCTTCGTCTATCTTCGTGGCGATATCTCCGCTTGGAGCGCCGCCACCGGAAGCGCTAAGGCAATTCCAGAAGAAGCTGTGGTTGTAGTGTTGGCCTACATTGTTAAACAGGGCTCCGCCTGCTTTTGCCGTTTCTTTTACCAGTTCTTCCAAGCTATCAGCAGAGGTGTTTGCATCAGCCAGTAATTCATTGCCTTTTACTACGTAAGCGCGGTGATGTTTGCCATGGTGAAAATCCAGTGTGTTGGCAGACATATGTGGTTCTAATGCTTCTTTTGCAAAAGGAAGCTCAGGTAATTCTAGATTCATAATTTCTTCATTCCAGTAACAGGATATAAATGCAAGGTAAACACGTGCCCATTCTCTGAATATTTTTCAGTATTAACGGGGTGTTCAGCAGTGCTACGAGATGTCTATTCTAACAGGAAACGAGGCTGGAAAAGTGATGGAAGCAGTGTTGGTGGGCTGAGTTTTAAGCACTACACGCACCGCAGCGAATAACGCTAGCGGTGCGTGCAGAGAGTATCTGTTAGGGGAGAAATTGCATGATAAGAACGAGTACGGCGGTAAGGGCAATGCCCATGTGAATTACACCAACCACACTTGTCATCGGGCCTTGTTTTCCTTTGATGCCGTTAAATGCCAGGCCAAGAATTATGACGAGACAGAGAATTTGTGCAAGGCTGCCGACCCCACCGTCCATCGACATGGGCAGGCGTCCGCTGCCGTCTAGATGCGAAGAGGCGCCCATGAAGAACAACATGGGAAGAGAGAATAGAGTATTAGTGCGTGATGCTAGGCCAGCTTTTGCGAGAGCGCCTGCAGCGGCTGGATCGGCTTCACCTCCGCCAAGCACAGCGTTGGTTGAGGCAATAACGATCTGCTGAGCTGGCCAAATGATCAGCCAGACGTTGAGGAACATTATCGTGCCCAACAGCATACCAATCATGATGTAGAAATTAACGGCGCTGCCAAGAAAGCCAACCAGAGCTAAGCCCGATAGGAATGTGAGGAGGGCGCCGTAGCGGAACCACCAGAGAGCTCGTGGAACGAGTTTGGAAATTGCAGACGACTTGGCCGCGGCATCGGTTTCTTTGAAGAACTCAGTCTGCACGAAGTTGAAGTAGTACAGAATGCCGATCCAGGTGATGCCAGCAAAAAAGTGAATCCAGCGAAATAGATAAGAGAGTAAATTTTCTAATTCCATAGTGGGGCTCCAAGGCGCGTCAATTTAATTGTGCTTATACCCATAGCTGCAATTGGCAGGCTGTCGGCATGCAGTTTTGCAGTCTACCACCGGCCAGAATACTTAGCTATTGAGTGATCGCGGGGATGGAATGCAATGATGATTTCTAGGATAATGCCAAACTATGAAAGACAACCACGATCTAGGTAATATCCCTCCCATAGTCCCGGACTGGGATGATGTGGATACCCATCACAGCAATAAGAGGGCCCAGGGGCAGGATATTGTGCGCCCTAGCCATCATGCCGAGAAGGTAACAGTGAGCACGTGGCCAGTGCGTATCATGCTCACGCTCATTGTCTTCGCCATGGGTGGCGCTGGCTACAGTGCCTATTTGATGTACGGTGAGTACCTTAATGATTGGGAGCAAGCGGAGTTACGGATCGCCGATTTAGAGAGGCGTCTCGCTCTTGCCGGCGAATCTACCGAAGAATCTACATTTAATATGTTCGAGAGAATGGATTTCAATTTCTCGGAGATAGACAAGCTCTGGGCCGCGCGTCGCGTAATTAATGCCTCAATAGGGGGTGTACAGTCCGAGATCGCAAAGATCGGTCTGGTGAATAACGGTCAGGACGAAACCACGGCTGCAAATAGTCAGCAGATCGCATCTAGTAATCGGGCAGTATTGGCGAGTGAGACGAAGATCAACGCGCTGAACACGGATATCGCGGCAATAATGCAGTCAGTGAATGGGCTAAACACTTCAGTTCAAGAGCTAGATGCAATGCGTGGCGATCTTTCCGTGATACGTCAGTCGCTGAATAGTGGCGACAGCACTGTACTGGGCCTAGTTGGCAGATTGGAGTACATCGAAGAATCCATGGAGTCGGTGAATGCCCACAGGCTGCAGATCAATGAAAGTCTATTCCGTCTTCAAGAAAACCTCGAGGCGATACAGATCTCAGCTGGCATTCGGTAACCGGAAATCTCACTCTCCGGAAAAGCGTGGTTCGCGTTTTTCGATAAACGCGGTCACACCCTCTTTGAAGTCAGGGCGAGCGGCGCAGTCAGAAAAATATTCGGCTTCCGCTTGCAGCTGTGACTCGAATTCACTTTCCAGCGATCGATAAAGCAGAGCCTTGGTGTTGCCGTAGACATGTGTAGGGCCATTTGCCAATCTACTTGCGAGTTTCTGTGTTTCTTTATCCAATTCATTATTTGGAACTACGAAATTAATCATGCCAATGTCTTTGGCTGTCTGCGCATCGAAGCGATCACCCAGAAGGGCGATTTCCATGGCCCTCTTGATACCGACAGCGCGTGGAAGATGGAAGGAAGCGGAGCCATCTGGGCTCGTGCCAATCTTGCAGTAGGCGAGGGTGAAGAAGGCGTCATCACTAGCTATAACGAGATCGCAGGCAAGCGCCATACTGACTCCAGCGCCTGCTGCCGCTCCCCGACAACTTGCAATAATGGGTTTAGGCATCCTGCGCATGGCAAACATGATGGGGTGAAGGTCGTGAATGCGTAGCATGAATTCCTTTCTGATTTCGTCTGCGGGTTTCTTGATGGTCTCACCCATTCCCTTCACATCACCACCAGCCATGAAATGATCTCCGGCGCCGTTAAGGACAACGCAGCGGACGGATTTATCAATCTCCACGTCGTGCAGCGCGCTGCAGAGCTCGGAGCGCATCTCCATGCTGAGCGCGTTTCGGGCTTCAGGTCGGTTCATGGTGAGTGTGGCAATGCCGTCGCTGATAGAGACTTCGAGGTGAGACATGGGCTGATCCTGAGTTGAGATGTAACTTGGGGTGAACTTGGCGAATGGCAATCAGTATAACGTCAGAGTTTGCTGGATTAACAGTCAGTGATTTTGGTCTTGGCAATAGCTCTGGTTTAGGTATAATACGCGCCCTTCAAGGGCTAATAAGCTTTTTGATAATTGCGGATGTGGCGGAATTGGTAGACGCGCTAGATTTAGGTTCTAGTATCGCAAGGTGTGGGAGTTCAAGTCTCCCCATCCGCACCATCGAACTCCCCGTTCGATGGCAGTACTGAAGTCAAAAATATTACCACAACGCTAGTTTCGGCTAAGCTATTGATCGGTCTGGTCAATCCCATATTGGCCTGTTCTAGGCGTGAGACTGAACCAAAAGCCTCCTTGTAAACCTACCTGCCCAATGTAACATTCTTAGCAATACTGGCCTGTAGATGATGCTGTTGTGTCGAGAACGACCCGCCCCTTAATGAATGCTCAGATAGCGCGAGCCGCGCCTAAACTCGAAGAATACAACTTGGCTGATGGGAATGATCTGATGCTTCGCATAAGACCGAGCGGCAGCAAGGTTTGGATCTTCAATTACTCACGGCCCCACACTAAGAAGAGAGCCAATCTCGGCACGGGTGTCTACAGAACCACACATACAATGTCACCGCCTTTTCCCATGAGCAAAGGCACGCTGTCGGAAATCTCGATAGTTTTCTGCCGGTAACAAGCGGCGACCTAGGTTGGAAAAATTGTAAACAACTGGGTGAGTTTGATAATCGTGGCCTGCAGCAGAGTGGGCCGAAGGGGCGGATTGAGTTTTTACCTTGAAGCCGGTGTTTATCTTTGCCCTTGGATGTAATCGTCACTAGCCTAAATAAACCTTTGATCTGAGGAATCTACCAATATAATTTCGGACCATTCCCTTGAGAAGACTTCAAAAATTAGTAAGTTTCAATGCGGGAAAGTAGGTTTTCTGGCGTATCGACACTAAAGTCACTGTGTGGCTTTGAGTTTCGGGGTAAGGCTTTTTGGCTTGCTTGTATTATGTAGCACTGATTGAAAAGCTAGTTAATGAACATTTTTCTCTAAAGTAAATTCTCGATTATATTCAGAGAGGTGATCAGACCTTTTAGTTCGATACCATCGTAAACGACTATGTTGTGAACTTTGTGCTCTACCATGATAGACCCAGCAGCTCTAACGGTCTCATCTTGCTGGATGGTAAAAACCTCATGAGAGCATATTTCCCAAGCTTTCGTTTTTTTCGGATCTTGTCCAGAGTCTAAAAACTGGATGATATCGATGCCGCTGAGAATTCCGAAGCAAGATTTGTCAGTGGCAATTATAGGCATACAGGTATACTTAGACAAATTAAGCAGCTTTTCCGCATCCTGCACAGTCGACTCCATGCCAAGTGATAAAAAGTATGGACTGAACTCGATTATGTTGGATATTGTTCTATTCATGTCACTTAGAGAATTTTTGCCATTATAATTCTAAATTTCGTTTCTCGAGTATCCTATATCTAACAGAGGAACAAAGTCAATTTACCGTAGATTTTGAAGCTAAGAATGAGTTGAACATAATTGTAGTTTAATTGAGTGAATTTACCCCGGATTAGTGGTCGGAGTTTCTCTAAGCCATTGATTTTTGCTCATAAAAAATTGCACAAATCGGTTGCATATCCAAACGGAAAAAGCCACAAGAATAAGAAGCGTCCAATCGACAAACGATATTGCTACGGTGCCAAAAAAGCTGGATAACGGCGTATAGATTACAATCAATTGAAGACCGATAGATATGCACACCGCAGCCACTAGATATATATTGCTGAACATACCAAGTTGATATTCCTGCCTGATTGTTTGCAACCTCACTAACTCCAACAAAATTATCGTCGTAAATGCCATTGTCTGCCTGTAGGCTAAACTTTCTCCGTTCAATCCGGCCCAATAAAAAACAAATAAAACGCCAACAGTGATAAGAACGGAAACTACCGCAATATTGAAGGCAATATAGCGATTTAATATATATTTAGATGAAA
Source organism: Gammaproteobacteria bacterium (assembly GCA_016762975.1). Lineage (GTDB taxonomy): Bacteria > Pseudomonadota > Gammaproteobacteria > Pseudomonadales > Pseudohongiellaceae > UBA9145. The sequence goes on from JAESUV010000009.1 coordinate 5,406, forward strand.
TGCCAGGCGTGTTTTTCATTAAGCTATCCGGTCTGGGATCTACGCTTAAAGCAAGCGCAGGTAAGCCATCGGTAACCAAATTAAGCCAAAGCAACATTACTGCCGTCATTGGAAGTTGGTCCACACCAAATAATATCAAGGCGAAGAAAACAACGAATACTTCGCCTAAATTACTTGAGAGAAGGTAATTAACAAATTTTCGAATATTGGCAAATATGCCGCGACCTTCCTCAATGGCGTGTACAATATTGGCAAAGTTGTCATCCAGAAGAATCATGTCACTGGCCTCCTTCGCGACATCTGTTCCTGATATGCCCATTGCAATTCCAATGTCTGCTTTTTTTATCGCCGGAGCATCGTTAACTCCATCTCCGGTCATCGCAACAATTTCGCCTTGTTCCTGGAGGAGTTCTACAATCAACAGTTTATGGGAGGGCTCGACGCGATAAAAAATGCTCGTTGTCGAAAGTGTCGCTATTTGCTCTTTATAAGGCAGCAGCTTGAATTCGTGCCCCTCAATAGATTCGCCAATAATCCCTATCTCACTTGCCACCGCCTCTGCTGTATAACGATTGTCGCCGGTTATCATAATGATCCGGATTCCAGCATTTATCGCATCACTTATCGCAAGTGGCACCTCACTATGCGGAGGATCAATCATTCCCTGTAGACCCAGGAAAACAAGACTACTTTCATTTAGTATGCCGTCGTTTCTTTCTAAATAAGCAAATCCTAGAACACGCAGAGCCTGTTTTGCCAATTCGGTATTTCGATCAAGTATTTTTGAGCGCAATTGAGGAGTTAGTGGTGTTTTTTGACCATCAATCAGGATGTGCTCACATGCGCTCAATACTTGTTCAGGAGCGCCTTTAGTGAATTGGATGTAGCCTTCGTTTAGGCTGTGCAGGGTGCTCATCATTTTCCTTATAGAATCAAACGGTAACTCATCAAGTCGAGGAGCAGTTTTTCGTTCATCGGAATAAATCATATTGAATTTCGAGGCGCTAACCAATAATGCCGCTTCTGTAGGGTCGCCCGTGATGGCTCCGCTCGAGTCTATATTGGCGTCATTACACAATGCCCCTGCTCGAAGAAGAAGTGCTACTCCTCTACTCAGGTCTGTATCCAGCCCGTCTGGTTTCAAATGCCCTTCGAATGAAAGGCTTTGAGTAGGCACGTCAATTATCTTTTCATCAACAAAGAGTTTCCGCACAGTCATTTCATTTTTGGTTAACGTGCCTGTTTTATCAGAGCAGATGACTGTCGTTTCTCCCAATGTTTCAACACTGGGAAGGCGCCTAATGACTACATTTCTGCGCGCCATGTTGCGAACGCCAATCGAGAGTGAAATCGTAACTATTGCTGGCAAGCCTTCAGGAACAGCGGCAACAGCTAAAACTACAGCAAGAAGGAGCCAGGAACTGGCACCGGACAAAAATTCTGACCAGTTACCGTTAAGCAGCAGAGGCAAGAGTTGATCGGAGATGAGGCCTGTTATAAGAACTGCAAAGCAAATTATTAGAGTGAATATGCCAATTCTCTTGCCAAGTACATCCAGTTTTTTCTGCAATGGAGTTGTTTGAAATTCAACTTCGTTGAGCACGGAGGCAATTTTACCCAACTCTGTATTCATTCCTGTTGTCGTGACAATCGCTGAGGCTTTCCCCTTAACTACTAGAGTTCCCGAAAACGCCATATTGCTCTGTTCTGCTAAATTTAATATTCCTACCAGTGTTTCAGTATCTTTATATATTGGGGCGGATTCGCCAGTAAGCGCTGCCTCGCTTACTTGGAAAAGTTTGGTTTGTATTAGTCTGGCGTCGGCAGGAATTTTGTTGCCCTCCTCGAGGTATATGATATCTCCAGGAACCAACCTTCTCGCAGGTATTGAGCGTATTTCTCCATCCCTAAGTACAGTTGTGTTGAGACCGGATAATTGCTTCAGTGCATCAATCTCTTTCTCAGCTCTATATTCTTGAATGAATCCAATAATTGCATTGGCTATTAGTATAGTAAATATAACAATTGCATCAACATACTCATTTTGCAGTAAGGAAAGCACAATGGCGAAAAAGAGGATGTAGATGATGAAGCTTCGAAACTGACTGATGAAAAGGAGTAGGGCGCTTGATTTGGCCTTTCCTTTTAGGATGTTTTCTCCCGCTTTTTTCAGTAAGCCCTGAGCTGTATTCTCAGAATGCCCAGATTCAATATTTATAGAGAGAGATTGGGACAAACATTCAATAGACTGAGTGTAATAAGGATCCATTTATTTATTCCCTGTGATAGCTCTGTAGTGGAAAAATTATAGTGAGCTATGTACTTTCGTCATTAATGGACATATCACTACTAGCTTCCTCATACTTGCTTCCTTTAGAAAGGCGAAATTTTAGAGCGAGATTGTTTCTGGAATCCGCATTGTTTAATGCTTCTTCTTCGCCAATTTTTCCATTTTTGAACAAGGTGAATAAGCACTGGTCGAAGCTCTGCATGCCAGTTTCGGTACTCTTCTCGATAGCTTCTTTGATTCCGCCTACGTCACCTTTTTCTATCAAATCAGAAATGTAGGCCGATTTCAGCATCACCTCAATGGCAGGAACGCGTTTGCCTCCAATGCCAGGAATCAAACGCTGTGAAATAACCGCTCGTAAATTCAGCGAGAGATCCGATAGAAGCTGGTGATGTGCTGATTGAGGGAAAAAATTAATAATACGACTCAGGGTCTGATTCGCGTTATTTGCATGTAATGTAGACAAGCATAAATGGCCAGTTTCCGCATAAGCAATGGCGTGTTGCATAGTTTCTTTGTCGCGTATTTCTCCAATGAGAATTACATCTGGTGCTTCTCGCATCGCATTTTTCAGTGCATTCGCGTAACTAAGGGTATCTACGCCAACTTCTCTTTGGTCAACTATTGATTTTTTATGTGAATGCAGAAATTCAATTGGTTCTTCGATGGTCAATATGTGGCCGGTCTTTGTAGAGTTCCGGTGCTCAATCATGGAGGCCAAAGTAGTAGATTTTCCTGAGCCTGTTGCGCCTACTATCAAGATTAGCCCTCTTGGCTCGGATACTAGATCTTTTAGAATTAGAGGTAACTGTAACTCCTCGATCGAAGGTATTTGGGTCTTGATATAGCGGATTACCATGGCTACTTCGCCGCGCTGTTGATATAGGTTGACCCTAAAACGCCCGGTATCTTTAACTGAGGTTCCGAAATTAAGCTCGAGAGTTTCTTCAAATGATTTGCGCTGCTCTTCGTTTATCATCGAATAGGCAAGAGTCCTAACCATGCCTGAAGGAAGGATTGAATCACCTAAGGGGGCAGTGATACCTTCAATTTTAATATTGACCGGCGCTCCGCAGCTAAAAAATAGATCGGAAGCATTTTCCTTTGCCATGAGCTTCAAATAACGTGATACGTCCACTAGTCCTCCAGTCTGACTCGGTATACTTCTTCCAATGATATTAACCGTTTTCTCGCTTGTTCCAATGCGTTTTCGGTTAGAGGAATCATCCCATCCTTGATAGCCTGATCGTGGATAACATGAGTTGCAACGCTAGGTTGAATTAGGTGATGCATCTGTGTGGTAACTTGTAGCAGTTCATAAACGGCAATCCTGCCCTTGTACCCTGTATGGTGACAAGCCTCACAGCCACATCCCTTATAAAATACTTCAGTCTCGGCGATATTTAAGGTCTTTCGAATTATAGGATCAACAGTTTCTTCCAGCAGGCAATTTTTGCAATTCTTCTTGGCCAGTCGCTGAGCAAAAATTCCCAATATAGTCGCGTTTAACAGGAAAGGATCTACTCCCATTTCAAGTAATCTTGTTATTGCCCCTGCGCTGTCGTTTGTGTGCAAGGTGCTTAGCACCAAGTGTCCAGTTAAAGCGCTTTCAACAGCGATTTTTGCTGTTTCTTCGTCTCGAATCTCCCCGATCATAATCACATCTGGATCATGTCTAAGAATATGCCTTAACGCACGTGCAAACGTGTACCCCGGAACAGTATTCACCTGGATTTGTTCGATTCCATCTATGTGATACTCCACAGGATTTTCCACGGTGATTATATTCAGGTTGCGTTCGATCACGGTTTGTAAAGCTGCATAAAGTGTAGTGGATTTTCCGGATCCAGTTGGCCCGGTGACCAATATCATGCCGTTGCTTTTGTGTAGCAATCGAGAGAACACTTCGGCATCGCGTGGATTAAAACCCAATTGAGCAATTGACTTAATTCCGGTTTGTGTATTGAGCAGGCGGATTACCGCGCTTTCACCGGTAACCGTAGGGATTATAGAGATGCGCAAATCAACAACGTTTCCCTGGTCGGTAATTCGCGCCTGCCCATCTTGAGGAAGCCGGCGCTCCGCAATATCCATTTTTCCCAATATTTTTATTCTACTTATAATTGGAGGCAGTAGTGCTTTGCTGAAATTTCGTATCTTGAAGAGTGTTCCGTCTATACGAAACAGTAAGTCTACTGTCTTCTCAAGCGGACGAATATGAATATCTGAAGCCTGACGATGGATTGCGTCTATAAGGAAGTTTGATACCAAGCGCACTACAGGTTTTCCAATGCCAGCAGTTTCAGTGACTAGCTGATCTCTTCCCGGCATACTCTCCTGCGCGAAATTAGTTTGCAGGTCTTCGGCTTCAAGAACATCTTGCTCGAAGTTGTCTTTTCCATAGTTTTTTTCAATTGCGTCTTTAATGCTTTTCTCAGAAGCAACGACTATGTCCAGGTGGAGATTAGTCATGAATTGCACGCTATCAATTGCTTCTTTCTGGAAAGGGTCCTTCATAGCGACGATTAGGGCCCCATCCAACATCCGTAACGGCATAAGCGTATATCTGCTGGCGATTTCCTGTGATACTAGCTGAATTGCCTCTGGCTCAATCTTAAAGTCGCTGAGGTGTATATACGGGATGCCGCTTTTTTTCGCTAGTACACGATTTAGATCCTCATCATTGAGCGCTCCCATTTCCTTTAGGTAGGTGCCCAATTTCTTGTTCTGATTGAGTTCTTTTTTCAGCTCTGCTCCGCTGAGTTGCTCGGGAGTGATTTTGTTTTCATCGACTAAAACTTGGCCCGCTACATCACTGGAATCACCATTCGTTATTTCAGAAAATTTACCTTGATGAGATTCAAGAACTTTGGCGGCATCTTCGAGACTGATATCTTCATTCTCCACCAAATAATCAACAGTAGACTTCTCTCGCGTAACTTTTTGAGCAGTTAGGGCTTGCTCTATATCCTCCTTTTTTATTTCCATTCCCTTCATGTTTAGTAATTCCGCACCTATTAGGTTGCCAATTTGCTGATGTTTTACCGAGTCGATAGGGAAAAATAGGCGTTGTATTGATCTTGCGTTAAGAGATTTAAATATGTGTGTGCCGCTCATGTCGATGAAAGAGCCGCGCGTTTTTCCTTCAAAAATCTCGCCATTTATAGCTTCAACTAGATAAGGTTGAAATGGAGGGGGGAGTTCAGCATTTTTACAATATTTTTCTGCGGGGTGCTTGCTGGTATTTGCGGCAAGTTTCTTCAAAAATAATAGGCAGCAAATTTTATCAAAGGGAAGTTGAAAATCTTCGGCATCCGATTTAGTGTTAATGGATAAAATTTTATTAGTTGCGTCCAATTTCAGTAATCTTCCACTGATCTTGTCGCCATTCAATAGACAGATATCCACCTTCGCATTTTCCAAATTTCCTTCTTCTATTGTTGTGTGCAACGGAGGAGCGGGTAAATCTATACGTCGATAGCTGTCAATTGTGTTCATTTTTTGAATTTATCGTGTGTTTACGAAATATTGGATATATCTGCAAGTGCTGATATTTTGAAAAATGGAGTAAGAGTGTGATTATTCATATGGTACTACAGAAAGTAAAGTTCGGGTTTTACATAAGCGACTGCGCTATGGTCGCACCCAGGAACTGTGCGGCTATATAGACTTATATCGGCCATACTGACGAAAGATGTGCACTAGATTCCTAGAAGCAAGCGGTAAATACCTCGAGAATTTTGTGAAGCTGATAGAACACTTTCGATCTGATATTGGGGAACCACAACTCTCAATCCTATTTTGTCAGATTAACCCTCCGCTGGAACGATATCCTGCTCTTGTTGCTATGAGAAGTGCTCAACCCGAAACACCCAAGAGAACCCGAACAGCGTCCCACAGCAGACTTGTCGAAGCTGGATGGTAGTCTGCATCATGACGCTGCTGGGCTGATAGGGTTAGCTCAGGGGTTCGCCGAATTTATATAAACAATTATTTTGCAGATTGGCACGCCTTACCCTCAGTAGAGGGCCATTATTGACTGCGGGTTCCACTGGTCAACGCTACACACTCGTCTTACTTACTTACTTACTTACTGGCGTTCTTAAACCCAATGTCTTTTTTGCTCCTTCATTAAGCCGACGTACTACTGCGTTTAGCTTTGCTTGTGAGTACACCGATAAGTCCGTTTTCTTCGAAAGGTACTGCCGAAGCAATCCGTTGGTGTTCTCATTCGAGCCACGCTGCCAGAGACTACTTATACATCGATATCCGATTCCAGCGTGAAGCGTTTGTGGTTCCCCAGCTCCTTACCTCGATACCTAGGCTCTGAGTCATTACCGCTAGACACTATTACTTAGGCGGTGGAAGCTTTAGAATCTTTTATCGATTCTGATTGAGCCTTCACTTGGATGCCTGCCATTGCCTGAAAAACGCACACTTCTCTTACTAGCCGGTGTCTTGCTCGCTTCTGCCCTAGCTCCTTTAGGTTCTACCTCGATTGCGGTGGCCATGCCGCAAATTGCTGCGTTTATGGAAATGGACCCCGGTACTGCTACGCAGCTACTGGTAGGCGGTTACCTACTCATTTCGGTTATCGGTCAGGCGCCGGCAGGGAAGTTGGGGGATATCATTGGCTA
>JAESUV010000196.1 GCA_016762975.1 Gammaproteobacteria bacterium
GACCAGTAGAGCGATATAAGTGAAAGTAGATTTTTGATTCATAGCGTGTTCTCTCCTATTATTTCTGAAGGTATTTCGATTATAAATTGCGTAAGCCCGTCACTCGAAGTGGCCGTTACGCTCCAGCCATGCGCGTCAGCAATTGACCTTACTATTGCTAGGCCTAGGCCGGCACCATCGCCGCGACGTTGCCTGGAAGGGTCGCCACGATAAAACCTGTCGAATAATTTGGTGAGCTGCTCCAATGGAATGGTTGTCCCGGAATTCTCCACAGTAATACGATTTTGGTTTGGTGCAGATTCGAGAATTACTCTTACCGAGCTACCAATTGCAGCGTGGCGTATCGCATTCGAAAGCAGGTTGCTCAGCGCGCGCTTAATTAGTGAGCGATCACAATGTATTTTTGTGCATTCTCCCAATAGCTCGAGCTGCACTTGACTCTCTTCCGACCAGGCTTCAAAAAATTCGAACAGGTCTCCGATTTCATCGCGAAGATCAGTCTCGACGAAAGTGGGTTTTTGTAAGCCGCTTTCTGTCTTTGCCAGCATTAACATGTCATTGATCATCGCAGCCATGCGTTCATATTCTTCAAGACTGGAATAGAGAATCTCCTGGTACTCTTCAACACTGCGTTCTTGACCCAAAGAAACCTGGGTCTGAGTCATGATATTTGTAATGGGAGTGCGTAGTTCATGGGCAATGTCTGCCGAAAAATTCGATAAGCGATTAAACACGTCTTCCATACGCTGTAACACGTCATTGAAAGCAGAAACCAGATCGAAGAGCTCGACCGGCACCTGGTTTGTGTCAATTCGTAGATGCAATTTATCGGAGTTGGTGTCGCGGATCTGGTTGCTGACTTTGCGTAGCGGGGAATGACCTTGCTGCACCGCAAACCAGGCAGTGAAGATCGAAAACAAACTAATACCGATGACCACGGCCCAAAGATTACGGTAGAAGCTGGTCATGAAATCTAGATGGAAATCGATCGAGGTAGCAACGACGAGCGTGCCAGTGCGTGTTGTGTTTGTATCGGCGATGAATTGTTGCAACACCATTGCCGCACCACGGTAAGTCGTGCCGTTATCTACCCAACTAGAAACAGTTTCGGTATTAATCTGCTCAACTCGGCCTGGGGATTGTGCGATCGCTGACAAGTCAGCTCCCGGTGTGGCATAAACGATAGCGCCGCTGGGGTCCGCTACAAGAAAATAGATAGCGTGATGACCGGAAACGGCATTTTCGAGCATCAGCTGCATTTCCATATTAGTAACATTGCTGTCGCTGGCCGCGTAGGTGCCATGCACGGCGTCTGCTACAACCTGCAACTCACCGACATCCTGTTGCAGAAAATGCGCTTCGATGGAACGTTGCACAATGAAACCGAGCACGATAAGACTCAAAGTGGTGCTTATGCCGACGAACACTGTAACTCTTGCCGCCAGCGAAGCTGGGCGCGAACTCGTGTGCTTTTTATCAGGCATCAATCGCCTCCAGTTTGTAGCCCATCCCACGCACAGTGTGAATTAACTTGATGTCATAGGGATCATCGATCTTGGACCGAAGCCTTCGTATTGCTACATCGATTACATTGGTATCGCTGTCGAAATTCATGTCCCACACCTGTGATGCAATGAGCGATCGTGGCAGAACCTCGCCCTGCTTTCTGAGCAGCAATTCCAGTAGTGAAAATTCTTTATTCGTCAGCACTATGCGCTGGCCCGAACGCACCGCCTGTCTTGAGGGGAGGTTGAGAATCAGGTCGGCCACTTGCAATGTGTTACTAGGAGAAGCGGCCGTACCGCGTTTTAACAGGGTTCGCACGCGGGCTAATAGCTCGGTAAAGGCGAAGGGTTTGATAAGGTAATCGTCGGCGCCTCGCTCCAGTCCTTTTACACGGTCCTCCACGCTGTCTTTGGCCGTTAGAAAAAGCACAGGTGTGGTGATGCCGGATTCTCGCAGCGAAGCGATAATTTGCCAGCCGTTAATATCCGGTAGCATTACGTCGAGGATAACGAGGTCGTAGGGCTCGGATTTTGCCAGATGCTGCCCATCCAACCCGTTCTGCACCCAATCCACCACAAAACCTGCCTCGGTCAGACCTCGTTTCAGATATTCTCCAGTCTTCTGTTCGTCCTCTACTACGAGTATTTTCATTTGCCCACTTTCGGAATTCTGACGAATATCGCTATCGAATCTTTGTGTTTTTGATGAATGAATCATACCTCGGCCTCTCTACCAGCAAGATTACAGGAACATTACAAATATGTAATGGACGGGTCACTCTAGTGACAGCTGGGGGCTCGTACAATTCAATCCAGATTCAGCATTGCCGCCACAGCAAGACTATTTGAGTATGAATTGGGCCGTGGTGCGAGTAGACGAAATTTTACGGAATCAATTAGTGAGGAAGGTGCAGATTTTTGAGTAAAACAGATGCAGTAAGACACCCCACCGTGGCTCCTAGTCGCCGCCGGTTTGTGAAGGGCCTAGCTGTAGGAGGCGCCCTCCTGGGACTATCGCCAGTGGCTCGATCTGTGCTGGCAGCGGCAGCAGGCGCTGTCCCTCCGGCGCAGTTGACCGGGACCGAGTTTGATTTAGAAATAGGGGAGACACCGGTAAATTTCACGGGAACTCCGAGCATGGCTACCAGCATTAACGGCTCAATACCTGGGCCGACCTTGTACTGGCGCGAAGGCGATACGGTGACGCTTCGAGTAACTAATCGGCTGCGAGAATCCACGTCTATTCATTGGCACGGCATAATCCTTCCCTACCAGATGGATGGAGTACCGGGCATTAGTTTTAAAGGCATCGCACCCGGCGAAACGTTTACCTATAAATTCACGGTTCAGCAGCACGGGACATACTGGTATCACTCTCATTCCGGATTTCAGGAAATGACGGGTGTCTACGGCGCCATCGTCATCGTTCCCCGCGTGCAGGACATTCACCAGGTTGATAGAGATTATCCGATTCTACTGTCCGACTGGACGGGTGAGTCGCCAATGGAGGCCTTCAGGAAACTGAAGATCATGGGGGACTATTACAATTTCAATCAGCCAACGTTCCAAAAGTTCTATCGTGACGTGGCCGAGTCCGGATTAACTTCCGCAGCACAGCGGCGGCAAATGTGGAATCAGATGCGGATGAATCCGACAGATCTTGGCGACCTGTCCGCAGAGACACTCACCTATCTAATGAATGGCACGACACCAAATGGAAACTGGGAAGCCGGTTTTCAGCCGGGAGAGCGTGTGCGCCTGCGTTTTATAAACGGCGCCGGCAACACTTTCTACGACGTACGTATTCCGGGTCTCAAGCTACAGGTCATTCAGACAGACGGCGTCGACGTGCATCCAGTTTCAGTGGATGAGTTTCGCTTCGGGCCCGGGGAAACATACGACGTCATCGTAGAGCCCACCGACGATGCGCATACAATATTCGCCCAATCTATGGAGCGGACGGGTTTCGCTAGAGGTACTCTCACTAGCCAACCAGGGCTCACCGCGCCGGTACCCGAACTCGATGCGCCCGAGCAGCTCACTATGATGGACATGATGGGGAGCATGCAGGGAGGCGCGATGGCTGCGGGTGGCCATGTTATGGCTAGCGATCATAGTCAGCATGGAAATTCTGGCATGGAGGGTATGCCGACGGTACGGCACGCCAGCACCGAATACGGCGCTAGTACCGATATGCGGGTCGATATGCCTCGCACAAATATTGACGATCCCGGAATCGGTTTGCGCAACAACGGTCGCCGGGTACTCACGCTGGCGGATTTGCACGGCGTCGAAGAGATTACCGATCGCCGTGAGCCCGAACGCGATATCGAATTACACCTTACCGGCAACATGGAGCGTTATACCTGGTCATTCGACGGTCTGGAATTTGGACAATCGACACCGATCTATTTTCGTCACAATGAGCGCCTGCGGATAATTTTGCACAACGATACGATGATGACACATCCAATGCATCTGCATGGAGTCTGGAGTGAGCTCGAAGGCCCAGATGGAGATCTGCTAACCCGTAAGCACACAATTTCTGTGCAGCCGGCGCAGAGAATTAGTTTTCAAATGACCGCCGATGCCGTCGGACGCTGGGCCTGGCACTGTCATCTGTTGTTTCACATGGATGCAGGCATGTTTCGCGAAGTCGTGGTGGCATAGAAATGGATACTAACAAGACTAAAGCGGGTGTCGCATTGGAGCGGCGATCAAAAACTCAGGCAGGAAAATACACGGCAATTCTATTTTCCTCATTACTGCTAAGCACGGCTGCTACTGCCGTATTTGCGCAAGCCCATGATCACGGCGCCATGCCCGCGCAGGACATGCAAGTCACGCACGATCACTCTGTGGTTGTCAGTGAAGTGCAGCAAGATAGTAGTGTGGATGACGATCACTCGCAGCATGCGGGTAACTCTGCTAGTGATGCACAAGCTACAGTGACCGATCATTCGCAGCATGCCGATCACTCTGCTGATAGTGTGCAAGCGGCAGAGGCCGATCACTCGCAACATGAAAATCAATCTGCTAGTGACGCACAGCATGCTGAAATAGAAGTACACGATCATAATGCCGACGCGCCGACGCCCATGAACATGGGCGGCGATACCAGCCAGCAGCGAGATCCCCACGCCTATTCCAATGGATTGCAGAGAGGCTCAGGTCCTTACGCTGTGGATGGTCCAGGGTTGCACCTAGCTGATGAGATGAATTTCGGCGGTTTTAGAATGAATCGCCTCGAACAGCTTTATCAAGATGGCGCCGATGCGACGGTGTATGACATTCAGGCCTGGTTTGGAAATAGCTACGATCAGCTCGTAGTCAAAGCGGAAGGCGATTTCAGCGATGACAGACTAGAGGAATCGGATACCGATATCCTTTGGTCCCATGCGATTTACAGTTTCTGGAACACGCAAGTTGGGGTTCGCCACCAGAGCGGAGAAGGGCCCGATAGAAATTGGCTAGCGTTCGGCGTGCAGGGCATCGCTCCCTATTGGTTCGAGGTAGATGCTACCGCCTATTTGGGTAGCGGTGGCAGGTCCTCTCTAAATATAGAAGCCGATTACGAGCTATTGATAACTCAGCGGTTGGTATTGCAACCGCGGGTTGAGGCAAATTTCTATGGAGAGGATGACCGCGCGCGCGGATTGGGCAGTGGTCTGTCAGATTCATCGGTAGGACTGCGATTGAAATACCAGATTAACCGGCAACTTGTTCCTTACATAGGCGTAGAGCAAGCACGAATGTATGGCGATACTGCCAAATTTAGTGTTGGCCCAAAGAGTGCTTCCCAGACTCGCTGGCTCGCTGGTCTGCGTTTTTGGTTCTGAATAAATAGATGAGAGTAGTGGCGAATATTTTGGTTCACTCAATTGATGTTTTTTTTAACAAGTAATAAAATTTTTATAGGAGATTACAGTAATGAATAGATCTACGATGATTAAAATAGTAAGTGTTCTCGGTCTGATGTTGTCGGTGCCTGTGCAATCCCTGGCGCATGTCGCCCTGGTGAGCTCAATGCCAGAAAATGGCTCAATAGTTAACGTTGCGCCGGGCAGTATCATGCTGGAGTTTACGGAAGAGGTGCGTTTGCTAAAGGCTACAGTCTCTGTAAAGGGAGACGAGGCAATGGACATTGGATTTAAGCCCGTAGCCAAGGCCGAGAAGCATTTCATGGTGGCATTACCGAGCCTCATTCAGGGTGATTATCTAGTCAACTGGACCGTCATGGGCAGTGACGGACATCGCATGGAAGAATCATTCAGTTTTACATTCGATCCAACTGCGTCCACAACCATGGCGCATTCGGCGGAACACGGCGCCGCGCATTCTGCTGCAGGTGGCGATTCACATGGGGATCATGGCGGCGGCGATCACTAATCCTTCGGAGTCCTTATCTTGTTCTGGGAAGTTGCCAGTGTAGTTGGGAAGGTGCTCTCTCTCGCCGGTGTTGCTGGCGTGGTAGGGGGCATGTTCAGCCTCTATCTCTCAAGACACCTTGGGAGTAGCACTCGTGAGGCTGTATCGAACTATCTGCTGGCGAGTGCAGTTATTGGGATAGCCGCAACCGTCGCGTTCTTCTGTCTGCAAGTTGGTGCTATCAATCAGAGCGGCATCGGCGGCATTTTGGATTGGCCGATGGCTCAGATTCTCGCTCAGTCCAGTCTCGGCTATAGTACGGGGCTGCGACTGCTCGGATTTGTCATGGCAGCTATTGCGGTGCTGATACTTCGCCAGCATCTCACAGAAGTAAATTCTAAACACCATCGCGCATTCGCTTACACGCTAACTATCTTGGCGTTTCTAGCCCTTGCCGCCTCTTTCACTATGACAGGGCACGTTACCTCCCTGAGCTGGACGGCTCATATCGCCATTGCGCTACATGTCTTCGCGGTGTTTCTCTGGATAGGATCGTTGTGGCCCCTGCTCCACTTCTGTGGATTGCAAGGTCAGTATCGGACGGCTGTACAGGGCGCAATGGAAGAATTTGGCAAGTTCGCAATCGGACTGATTGCAGTATTAGTCAGTGCCGGCATCTTTTTCCTCTGGCAGCTACTAGAGAGCTGGCGTGAAATCTACACGACCGACTATGGTCGCGGTATGTTGATAAAGCTGTCCGGGGTGAGTGTATTGCTGCTTTTGGGCGCAACTAACAAGTTTCGGTTAGTACCAAACTTACGTCAGCCAGATGGAATGCTGCCCCTTGCACGTTCGATTCGAATAGAAATGGGCGTGGTGCTTTTAGTATTGCTTATAACTTCTTATCTAACAATAATAATAGGAATTGAAAGCTAGGGCCGAAAGATCGCCGTACAACTCATAGTTGCTGGAAAAGACCTCTACCTTATGGGATCTAATGGTGTCCCTGACCTGAAAGAAGGGCACGAAGCCAGGAAGGCCAAGCGCCTTGGCTTCAGCATTGCGAGCCACAATGCACCCGTCATTGTTCGAGAGAACAACAACAGGCTTTCCCCAAAGATCAGGCCGGAAGATCTGTTCACAGGAGGCATAGAAGGTATTGCAGTCTACCAGCGCGAACATAGGGGATTGATCGCGTGCGTTACGACACCCAACACAACACAGTCGGAGTCTTCACCGATCGGAATGGCCGCAAAGCTCAAATTTGCAGCCCTCAAGACCTGCGCTTTTAAGTCAAGAATCTTGCAGGTGATTTCTCCATCGAGCGCGGCAATAACCACATCATCGTGTTTGGGCGTTTTAGCGCGATTCACGACAAGCAAGGCTTTATCCATGATGCCGGCATTAACCATCGACAGGCCGGCGGCTTTAACAAAGAACGTAGCGGAAGGTTCCGTCACCAGGTATTTATTCAGATCGAGAGGTTTATCAATGTAATCATCTGCAGGCGATGGGAAGCCAGCTGGCGCGAACGCCAGATACAGAGGAGGCAACTCGGTTGCCGCATTGACGCCTGTAGCAATTCCTACCGCTTCAAAACAGGGGCTAATCGGGGCGGTATTCATTGAAAAGTCGGTTTTCTGCATAGCTGTATGTATATACAGTGGTTAGATATCGAAATGCAAGCTCGGGTTTGTAAAATACTCCGTTTTGTTTTCACGCTATGTGAGATGTAAACTGTCTTCCGCCACTCACTACTAGCACTAAACACCACAAAGGCACCTTATGGCTTGGTATCAGATAGTTTCGTCAACATCCGAATTCGCTCACTGGATACACGGCGAGGATGTGGAGGTAGTTCACACGCATGAGAGTGGCGCTCTTTGTAATACGACTTTCGGTTTTGGCCGAGACCTGCACAGGCTCGACAACCCCAAACTAACCCAGATGTGCTCTCGTTGCGTTAAACGTATCGATAAAAGGGCATTGGAAAAGTGATGGCAGAACATCACCCTGGAGTTTGCCGGCTTAGGGATCGTGACCAATCAGCGGAGACTTCGGCTCCGTGGCGTAGCCAGAGAGCCCGTCCGGAGGAAGCTTATCGTCTTCCGGCAATAAAGATAATTTTCAGGTCGTTAATATGTCGAATATAAGCGCTGGCTCTCTGTTTCATTTCACTAGTGATATCAAATATTTGAAGAGTATTATTCATAACGGTTTTTACCCTAGGTTGTGTAAGGAAGATTCAGTAGCCAGTATTCGGCATAAATTTAGACCTGGGCAGTCGTATATCCCAATGGTTTGTTTTTGCGATCTGCCATTATCAAGTGTTCCTGATCATATGTCGTCATTCGGCGCTTATGGTCTGGGCCTCAATAAGCTTTGGGGCATGTCCAAGGGGATTACTCCGGTTCTTTATAGCCACGCAGGCAGCCCAACTAGTGACGCGTTAGCTTCTATGGCGGCATCATTTACAAAAACCAAAACCGATAGCCCAGAACTCGTGACATTGCTGCAATTTATAAAGTCTTATCAAGGTTTTGTCGGAGACAGTAAGGAATTAGTTAGATTCTATGATGAGCGTGAATGGAGATATGTACCTGATATTGCTATGCATGAATATTTTGTTAATCTGAATAACGCATCTGCACCGAGTGATGTTCAACAGGTAAACGAGAATCTAAAATCGTTTCCATTAGGATTCGATATCGGGGATATTGAATATATCATTGTAGATAATGACGATGACGTTATTGAACTGATTGAATGGCTAGAGGGGTATTCGACTGAGGCTAATAGAAGGTCTATTTTACTATTACTTTCTCGAATTTTGACAAAAAGGCAAATCAAAGAAGATTTTTAGCTCGAATTGTACAAGTTATATGAATTAGGAGAGGTTTGGATCAACTTCGTAATGCAGACAGGGCATTGAAATATATGCTGATTTGATTTGTAAGCCACAAATTAATTAATCTGGATCTCCACTGTGAACCTTCCGAAACCCGCCAAACCATAGAACATCACTAATGCCGGTAATATAATTTACCGGAACTAAGAAAAAATATGCACTCATGGTACTCATAGGTAGAATTTCTAACCCTCCCTGATTAACGGCTGCACTTTTAATGCTTTATTTGACATTGTGCTTCTCGAATATTGGGTCATACCTTCTGGCGGCGTCTTTCTTATAGAGCGTTTCAACTTCATCAAAAGCATCT